>NZ_JBEXHL010000007.1:0-359475 GCF_040607795.1 Amycolatopsis sp. NPDC005232
GCCGCCCCGCGCGGGCGGCCGGACGCCGGTAACGTCTCCTCGCGTGACCATCCACCTCGCAGTCGAAGACGGCGTCGCCGTGCTCACGCTCGAGCACGGCCGCGGCAACACCCTCGACACCGCCACCTGCCGGGAGCTCGTGCTCAAGCTCGAGGAAGCGGCCGACGGCGCGAAGGCCACGGTGCTGACCGGATCGGGCGACATGTTCTCCGCGGGCGTCGACCTGCTCAGCATCGACGCCGGCGGCGCGAGCTACGTCGGCGAGTTCCTGCCCGCGCTGTCCGACGCGCTGCTGGCGGTCTTCGGTTTCCCGCAGCCGCTCGTGGCCGCGGTCAACGGCCACGCGATCGCGGGCGGGATGGTGCTAGCCGCGGGGTGCGACCACCGCGTGGCTGCCACCGGCCCAGGGCGCATCGGCGTGACCGAACTGCTCGTGGGCGTGCCCTTCCCACTGGCCGCGACGGAGATCCTGCGCTGCGCGTACGGCACGAACCCGCTCGCCGCGCTCATGTACAGCGGCGCCACGCTGACCATCGAAGACGCCCTCGCCCGCGGCCTGGTCGACGAGGTGGCGGCGCCGGAAGAGGTGCTCGGCCGCGCGCGTGAGCTCGCCGCCCGCCTCGGCGAGCTGCCGGCCGACGCGTTCGCCCACACCAAGGCGCAGCTGCGCCAGCCCTACCACGAGCGGATCGCGGAGAACCGGGCCGCCGATGACGCGCACGTGGACCGGATGTGGCGGTCGGAGCGGTCACTGGCGAACGTCAAGTCCTATGTGGACCGTGTGCTGAAGCGCTAGTTCCGACCCTACGGAAGTCGGCGCCCGACCGGATGGTGCGCCTTGCCGGGCACGGCCGGGTCTGTGAGGATCCGGAAGTTGATCTCGGGGCCGTCGAGGGGGAACCACGTGCGCAGGCTGCTCACCGTCTTGTCCACCGCTGTGCTGGCTGCCGTGGGGCTCACGCCGGTCGCGAGCGCGGCCGGCGACGAGGACATCACGGCCGCCCTCGCCACGATCCCGGGCCTCACGGTGGTCAAGGAGGATCCGGCGCCGGCGGGCTACCGGTTCTTCGAGCTGACGTTCACGCAGCCGGCCGACCACCGCCACCCGGACGGGCCGAAGTTCGAGCAGCGGTACACGCTGCTGCACCGCGACTTCTCCGCGCCGACAGTCGCGTTCACCAGCGGGTACAACGTGTCCCTTGCCCCGAACCGCTCCGAGCCGACGCGGATCGTCGACGGCAACCAGCTTTCGATGGAGTACCGCTACTTCACGCCTTCGCGGCCGCAGCCGGCGAACTGGTCGCATGACCTCACGATCTGGCAGGCCGCGGCCGACGAGCACGCCGCTGTGCAGGCGTTCAAGAAGATCTACCCGGGCAAGTGGCTCGCGACGGGCGGGAGCAAGGGCGGGATGACCGCCACGTACTTCCGGCGGTTCTTCCCGGACGACGTGAACGGCACGATCCCCTACGTCGCGCCCAACGACGTGATCGACCCGATCGACAAGTACAACCGCTTCCTCGCGAACGTCGGCGACCCCGCGTGCCGCGCTTCGCTCAAGGCGATCCAGCGAGACGCGCTGAAGCGGCGCGACGAGCTCGGCGAGCTGGCGAAGGCCGACGCCGCGAGCAAGGGCTACACGTTCACCACGGTGGGCTCGATCGACGAGTCGCTGGAGATCTCGGTGATCGACTCGTACTTCGCCTTCTGGCAGTACCAGCCGGCGTCGGCGTGCGCGTCGATCCCGAAGCCGGGCGCGCCGGCGGCCGACGTGTGGGCGTGGTTCGAGCAGGTCGAGAGTCTCAACACGTACTCCGACCAGGCGCTCGAGCCGTTCGTGCCGTACTACTACCAGGCCGCGGTGCAGCTCGGCTCACCCGAGGCGTACGACAGCTACCTGCGCGACCTGTTGCGCTACCCGGGCACCGACGTGCCGTCGACGTTCGTGCCCGCGTCGGTGAAGCTGCCGCGCTTCGACTACCTGGCGATGCCGGACGTCGACTTCTGGGTGAAGGCGCACGGGCGGCAGCTGCTGTTCGTGTACGGCTCGAACGACCCGTGGGGCGCCGAGCCGTTCGAGCTCGGGTACGGCTCACGCGATTCCTACCGCTACTTCGTGCCGGGCGGCAACCACGGCTCGACGATCGCGCAGCTGCCGGCCGCGCAGGCCGCGGAGGCGACCGCGACGATCCGCCGCTGGGCTGGTCTGTCGGCCGCTTCTTCTCGGTCACTGGCGTCGGTTGCGGCTCCGGCGGGGTTCCCGGATTTCGACACGAACCAGGTCATGGCGGACCGCCCGCGCTTGTGAGGCGGGTGCGGTGAGTCCTTTGTGGATCTTGGCGGGATCGCTGCTCAGGTGACGGCGGGCGGGGGCGCGAGGGCGTAGTCTCGGGCGCGCCCTGTCGGCCCGGTCTGAGGAGGCAGCCATGCCCCGGCCCGTCCACTTCGAAATCCACGCCGGCGACCCGCAGCGCGCGGTCGCCTTCTACACCGCCGTGTTCGGCTGGAAGATCGAACAGTGGGGCGAGGTCCCGTACTGGGTCGTCTCCACCGGCGACGGCGAAGGCATCGACGGCGGCCTCCTCCCCCGCCGCGGCCCCGCCCCCGCCGAGGACGCCCCGGTCTCCGGCTTCATCAACACGATCGAGGTCACCGACGTCGACGCCACCATCGACGCCGTGGCCAAAGCCGGCGGCACCATGGCGCTGGCGAAGGACCCCGTCCCGGGCGTCGGCTGGCTCGCGTACTGCAAGGACACCGAGGGCAACATCTTCGGCGTGCTCCAGCCGGACGAGAACGCCCCCGCTCCGTCCCGACCCTGACCGCCCCCGTGACCGCCCCGTCCTGACTGCTCAGTCCTGGCCACTCAGGGCCGGCGCGCCTTGGGCAGCTTCGCCCGCACAGCCGCGTAGGAAGCGTCGAGCAGCTCGTTCAGCTCCTCGCCGGGCACCGCGGCGGTTCGGCTCGCGCCCAGATCCACGCGGTTCCACCCGTAGCGACCGAGGTAGTCCAGCACGGCCACCGACTCCGGGTAACGCTCCCGCAGCTCGGCCGCCTCCTCACGCGTGCCGCCGCACTTGAGCCCCACCGAGCCCGGCCGCTCCAGCCCGATGAACGCGAAGGCCTTGCCCGCGACCTTCACCACGAGCACGTGCTCCCCGAACGGGTAAGTCTCCACGGCCCCGGGCTTGCCCAGGCAATGCTCGATCACCTCGTCGAGCCACACCGCCGCTCACCTCCGTCCAGCAACCGGCAGCCCCCGGCTCGAGCAGCCACGCCCACCGCTCCCCGGAGCCGGGTCCGCCAGGCCGAACCTCCTCGCGGCGCGCCGCACCCGGAGGGCAGCGGGCCGCGGGAGGGCGTCAGCGGATGCCGGCCGCGTCCATGCCGCGCAGTTCCTTCTTCAGGTCGGACACCTCGTCGCGCAGGCGGGCGGCGAGCTCGAACTGCAGGTCGCGGGCGGCTTGCATCATCTGGTCGGTCATCTGCTGGATGAGGTCGGCCAGCTCGGCGCGCGGCATGCCCGACACGTCCTTGTCCACGAGCATGCCGGAGCTGCGCACTCGGTCGCCCTGTTCGGGCTTCTTGCCGCGCGAGGTGTTGCGGCCCGAGCCGCCGACGGCGACCGTCTGGTCGGAGTCGTCGGCTTCGCTGTAGACGCGGTCGAGGATGTCGGCGATCTTCTTGCGCAGCGGCTGCGGGTCGACGCCGCGTTCCTCGTTGTAGGCGACCTGCTTCGCGCGGCGGCGGTCGGTCTCGTCGATGGCGTGCTGCATCGAGTCGGTGATCTTGTCCGCGTACATGTGGACCTCACCGGACACGTTTCGCGCCGCGCGGCCGATCGTCTGGATCAGCGACGTGCCGCTGCGCAGGAAGCCTTCCTTGTCCGCGTCGAGGATCGCCACCAGCGACACCTCGGGCAGGTCGAGGCCCTCGCGCAGCAGGTTGATGCCGACCAGCACGTCGAAGTCGCCCGAGCGCAGCTGGCGCAGCAGCTCGACGCGGCGCAGCGTGTCGACCTCCGAGTGCAGGTAGCGCACGCGGATGCCGAGCTCCAGGAGGTAGTCGGTGAGGTCCTCGGCCATCTTTTTGGTGAGCGTGGTGACCAGCACCCGCTCGTCCTTCTCGGCGCGCTCACGGATCTCGTGAACCAGGTCGTCGATCTGGCCCTCGGTGGGCTTCACGACCACCTTCGGGTCGACCAGGCCAGTCGGCCGGATGACCTGCTCGACGAACTCGCCGCTCGTCTGCCCCATCTCGTACGGACCTGGCGTGGCCGACAGGTACACCGTCTGCCCGATGCGGTCGGAGAACTCCTCCCACGTCAGCGGCCGGTTGTCGACCGCGCTCGGCAGCCGGAACCCGAAGTCGACGAGGTTGCGCTTGCGCGACATGTCGCCCTCGAACATGCCGCCGATCTGCGGCACGGTCTGGTGAGACTCGTCGATCACGAGCAGGAAGTCGTCCGGGAAGTAGTCGATCAGCGTCGCGGGCGCGGACCCGGCCTCGCGGCCGTCGATGTGGCGCGAGTAGTTCTCGATGCCGGAGCAGAACCCGACCTGCCGCATCATCTCGATGTCGTAGGCCGTGCGCATGCGCAGCCGCTGCGCCTCCAGCAGCTTGCCCTGCTTCTCCAGCTCCGCCAGGCGCTGCTCGAGCTCCTCCTCGATGGTCTTGATCGCCTTCTCCATGCGCTCCGGCCCCGCGACGTAGTGCGTGGCCGGGAAGATCCGCACCTCGTCGACCTCACGCACGATGTCGCCGGTCAGCGGGTGCAGGTAGTACAGCTTTTCGATCTCGTCGCCGAAGAATTCGACGCGGATCGCCAGCTCCTCGTACGCCGGGATGATCTCCACCGTGTCGCCCCGCGCGCGGAACGTGCCGCGGGCGAACGCGATGTCGTTGCGCGTGTACTGGACGTCGACCAGCGCGCGCAGGAACACGTCACGGTCGAGCCGCTCGCCGACCTTCAGCATCGAAGACCGGTCGAGGTAGGACTGCGGGGTGCCGAGGCCGTAGATGCAGGACACACTGGCCACCACGATCACATCGCGGCGCGAGAGCAGGTTCATCGTGGCCGAGTGGCGCAGCCGCTCGACGTCGTCGTTGATCGACGAGTCCTTCTCGATGTAGGTGTCCGTCTGCGCGATGTACGCCTCGGGCTGGTAGTAGTCGTAGTAGCTGACGAAGTACTCGACCGCGTTGTTCGGGAAGAGTTCCCGCAGCTCGTTGGCCAGCTGCGCGGCCAGCGTCTTGTTCGGCGCCATGACCAGCGTGGGCCGCTGCACGCGCTCGATCAGCCACGCGGTGGTGGCCGACTTGCCCGTGCCCGTGGCGCCCAGCAGCACGACGTCCTTCTCGCCCGCCCTGACCCGGCGTTCGAGCTCGTCGATGGCCGCCGGCTGGTCGCCGGCGGGCGTGTACTCGCTGATCACTTCGAACCGGCCGCCGGAACGAGGGACGTCGGAAACCGGCCGGAAGTCGGACTGCGCGAGGACGGGGTGTTCGGTTGCGAAAGCCACGTCCACCAGAGTAGGCCGACCCCCCGACAGTTTTCAGCCGAGGCGCCACCACAGGCCTGCTGACCTGGGCCGGAACCCTGTTCAGCAGCCGTCACAGCAGGCGCAGAGCAGCACGCACGGGTCGCAATCGCAGTGGTTCTGCCGCACCTTCCCGCTCCAGGGGCCCGGGAACGGGTCGCGGCAGCAGAACTGGCAGCTGCAGCACATGTACGTCGCCACCGCGCAACCCGCGAAGAACCCGCGCGGTTGTGGCGGCACGGCGAACTTCGGCACCCAGCACCCACCGCCGTCACCGTCCTCGGGCCCGTCCCCGGGCTTGCGCTTCTTCTTCGGCGGCTTCGGCGGAGGCGGGGGCGGCGGCTGAGGCGGCGAAACGGGCGACCCCCCACCCGGGCTGAGCACCGGCCCAGGCACCTCCCGGCGCGGGCGGCACCCCGGGCGGCAGCGGTCCCGGTCCGAGCCACCCGGGCGGCGGCTCCTGCCGGTGCCCGAACGCCCGGGTCACGGCCTGGCGCAGCTCGTGCACCAGGAGCGCGTGGACCAACTCCGGCTGCGCGAACGACGCCTCCCGCACCGCGAGCTCGACCCCGAGCACCGCGTCCTCGACGAGCCGCCGCGCCTCGGTGAGCCCGGTGCCGGTGACCGTCAACGGGTTCCAGCTGCCCGCCGCGTCGTCCGCGGGCTGGTCCTCCACCGCGTCGAGCAGGTGCGCGACCCGCCCGAACAGCCGCCCGGCCTCGGCGAGCGGCGCGACGTTGCCGGGCCGTCCCGCCGGCACGGCCGTCTGCGCGAACGCCGCCGACGCGGCCACCTCGGCCGGCTCGGTGACCAGCAGCAGCGAGTCCCCCGCGGCCGCCTCGTGCTCCAGCGTGCCCTGCCGCGCCACCCCGTCCACCAGCACCGCCGTGTCGAAGCCGATGCGAGCGCCGGTGCGCGCGCCCTGTGCCGCCCAACGGGCCGCGAGCTTCTTCGCCGGTGTTCGCAGCGCCGCCCGGCCGAGCGCACCATCGCCGTCGGCGACGTGGTCACCGATCTTGGCCGACGCGAGCACCAGCGACACGGCAGCGGCGAGCTGCGCCCCGTCCCCTCGCGCGACGGACGCCGAACGCATCCCGCGCAACGCGCACGGCCCCGCGTTCCGGCGCCGGCCGGCGGCCTGTGCCTCCACGAGAGCGGAGATCACCAGCGAGTCGTAGTTCGTCACGACCCGCGCGAGGTGTCCGTGCTCGTCGCGCAACGCGAGGCACAGCCCGCACAGGTGCGCGAGCCAGTCGGCGTGCAGCCGCGCGGACAGCCGGTGCCGGCACGGCCGGATGATCCCGAACATGATCCCTCCCCAGGTCAGGCCAACCTAACCGGCGAACCGGACATCCGGCGTGGAAGTGGCCGAGCCGTGACCACCCCGGCAACCGGGTGGATTTCGCGGACACCCGGCCGCACGGACCGCTCCGGACGCCCCGCGCCCGGCAGGATGGGCGGATGACCGACGTGCACCCGCCGAAGGTGGAGAGCTTCGACCCGGCCGCCGGCGTCAACGTGGACCCCAAGGGCATCGAACGCGAGGTCGAGGAGTTCCGGACCGAGCCGTTCGGGCTGTACCTCGCGCGCCCGACGCCGGGGCGCGAGCAGTTCCGTTACCTCGAGTCGTGGCTGCTGCCGGACCTCGGCCTGCGCATCACCGACTTCTGGTTCAACCCCGGCCACGAACGCGACCAGACCTTCTATCTCGACGTGGTGCGCGTGCGCCGCGAAGGCACCCGGTGGTTCTCCACGGACCTCTACCTCGACCTCGTGCTCAAGGACAAGGTCTCCGTGCGGGTGATCGACTCCGACGAACTGCTCGCCGCCGTCTCGGCGGGCCTGCTGCCTCAGTCCGAAGGCGAGTACGCGCTCGAAACCGCCTATGCCACCGTGGAAGGCCTGGCCGCGCACGGCTACGACCTCGCAGCGTGGCTGTCCACAAAGGACATCACCGCCACCTGGCGCCGGCACCCCTAGGGGACCCCGGGTCCACCGATCGGTGGATGCCCGCCGCCTGGCGGTGGATGCCGGTTGTGGCCGTTCCGGCGATCCGCCGCACCCCTTCCCCACGGGACTCTTCTTCGGCACAGACGGAGAGTTCGAGAGGGGACGGCGGACATGCCGGTGATCGAGGTCCAGCACCTCCACAAGACCTACGGGGACAAGGTGGCGGTGGACGACGTGTCGTTCACCGTCGAGCGGGGCGAGATCTTCGGGATCCTCGGCCCGAACGGCGCGGGCAAGACCACCACGGTCGAATGCCTGGAAGGCCTGCGCACGCCCGACGGCGGCATGCTGTCGGTGCTCGGGCTCGACCCGCGGCACGACCGGCACGAGCTGCGCCAGAGCCTCGGCGTGCAGCTTCAGGAGAGCCGGCTGCCCGACCGGTTGCGGGTGGGCGAGGCGCTGGAGCTGTATTCGTCCTTCTACCGCAAGCCGGCGGACACCGAGCGGCTGCTCGGCCTGCTCGGGCTCACGCACCAGCGCGACACCGCCTACAAGAAGCTCTCGGGCGGGCAGCAGCAGCGCCTGTCGATCGCGCTCGCGCTCGTCGGCAGCCCCGAGATCGCGGTGCTCGACGAGCTCACCACGGGCCTCGACCCGCAGGCCCGCCGCGACACGTGGGACCTGGTCGAGGCAGTGCGCGACGAGGGCGTCACGGTCGTGCTCGTCACCCACTTCATGGAGGAGGCCGAGCGCCTCTGCGACCGCATCGCCGTGATCGACTCCGGCCGCGTCGTCGCCATCGACACGCCCGCCGGGCTGGTCCGCCAGGTCGGCGACGAGCAGCGCATCCGGTTCCGCCCGTCGGCGCCGGTCGACCTCGCACAGCTCGAAGCGCTGCCCGACGTGCTCGAGGTCGAACGCCACGGCTCACAGCTCGTGGTCACGGGGCGCGCCACCGCGCTGCAGACCGTGACGTCGTTCCTCGCCCGCAACCAGGTGCTCGCGGGCGACCTGCGCGTGGACCAGGCGAACCTCGACGACGCCTTTGTCGCGCTGACCGGCCGGAAACTGGACTGAGGGGAAGAGGAGAAATGCTCACGAAGATGACCGCCGTCGAGGCGAAGCTGTTCGTGCGCGACCCGGGGGCACCCGTCACCGTGGTCGGCATCCCGCTGGCGCTGCTGCTCGTGTTCGGCCTGATGCCGGGTTCGAGCAAGCCCAGCGCCGAGTTCGGCGGCCACGCGCCGCTGCCGACCCTGATCGCGCCGATGGCCGTGGCGATCCTCATCGCGATGCTCGCGGTGATGATGTTCCCGGCCGCCGTGGCCACCTACCGCGAGAAGGGCGTCCTCAAGCGCCTTTCGGCCAGCCCCGCCCCACCCGGACGGCTGCTCGCCGCACAGCTGCTCGTGAACCTCGCCGCCGCCGCGGTCGCGATCCTGCTCGTCCTGGGGGTGGGCAGGATCGCGCTCGGCATGGCGCTGCCGGAGAACCTCGGTGGGTTCCTGCTCGTGATGGTGCTCGGCGCGCTGGCGCTGTTCTCCGTCGGGACGCTGATCGCGGCGCTCGCGCCCACCAACCGCGCGGCCAGCGGCATCGGCGCCGCGGCGTTCTTCCCGATGCTCGCGCTCGGCGGCGTCTGGGTGCCGAAGGAGCAGCTCCCGCCGGTGCTGCAGCACGTGGCCGACGTCCTGCCGCTGGGCGCGACCATCAACGGCCTGCGCGAAGCGGCCGCCGGGAACTCGCCCGAGCTGCTGCAGCTCTGTTCGCTCGTCGCCTTCGCCGTGGTCTGCTCGGCGATCGCGGCCCGCACCTTCCGGTGGGAGTGAGCATGTCCGTGACGACGCTGCCGGCCGCCCGGCGCGTGGCCGCCCCGTTCGCCCGTGTCCCGGTGTTCGCGCTCGCCGGCCTGCTCGGCGCGGCGCTGCTGCTCACCGCCGGCCGCTACGGCTACATGGGCGACGAGCTCTACTTCCTCGCCGCCGGCAGGCACCTGGCCTGGGGCTACGTGGACCAGCCGCCGATGCTGCCCCTGCTGGCTCGGGCCATGGACACGATCGCACCCGGCTCGGTCTTCGTGCTGCGGCTCCCGGCGATGCTCGCGATGGTCGCGTCGGTGGTGTTCGCCGCCCTGATCGCCCGCGAGCTCGGCGGCCGCGCGAAGGCCCAGGCCCTGACCGCGGCCACGTGCGCGGTCAGCACGCAGTTCATCGCGTCGGGCCACTACCTGGCCACCTCGACGCTGGACCCGTTCCTGTGGACCGTGGTGATCTGGCTGCTGGTCCGCTGGATCCGCACCCGCGGCGACAACCTGCTGCTCTGGGCCGGGGTGGTCACCGCCGTGGCGCTGTACGTGAAGTTCCTGATCGGCGGCTTCTGGGCCGTCGCGATCATCGCGCTGCTGGTCTTCGGGCCTCGGGAGCTGCTGCGCCGCCCGAAGCTGTGGGTCGGCGCGGCCATCGCGGTGGCCGCGCTCGTCCCGACGTTGATCTGGCAGGCGACCCACGGCTGGCCGCAGCTCGGCATGGGCGAGGCGATCTCGGCCGAGGTGGACCAGACGTGGGGCGGGCGCCTGCTGTGGCTGCCTTCGGCGCTGCTCACCGCCGGGTTCCCGATCGGGATCGTGCTCCTCTGCTACGGCCTGTGGCGCCTGCTGCGCTCGCAGCAGCTGCGGCCGTACCGCTTCCTGGCGTGGACCACGCTCGGCCTGGCCCTGGTGTTCGTGGTGGTCAACGGCCGGTCGTACTACATCGCCGGCATGTTCGCGCCGTGCTGGGCGGCGGCCGCCGTCGAGCTGGAGACGGGCCTGGCCTCGCGCTGGTGGCGCTGGCTCGCGACCTGGCCGGTGTACGTCGTCGCGGTGCTATTGGCCCTGCCGATCTCGCTGCCGGTGTGGCCGCAGCCGTGGCTCGCCGCGAACCCCGCGCTGTCGTCGCCGACGTTCGCGTTCGCCGAGATCGGCTGGCCGCAGGCCGCGCGCTCGGTGGCGGACCAGTTCGCGAAGCTGCCCGACCCGGCGCACACGGCCCTGGTCGGCGAGTCCTACTGGTCGGCGAGCGCGCTCGAGGAGTACGGCCGCCCGCTGGGCCTGCCCGAGCCCGCGAGCCCGAATCGCGGCTACGCGACGCTGGTCGTGCCGCCGGACTCCGACACCAGCGTGCTCTACGTCGGCGCCGACCCGCGGCCGCTGCTCGGCCACTTCACCGACCTGCGCCAGATCGGAAAGGTCGACACCGGCACGGCCCTGCCGAGCGTCGCCGACGACACACCGCTGTGGCTCGCCACCGGGCGCCTGCAGCCGTGGCAGCAGATCTGGCCGCACCTGGTGAACACGCACAGCTGACCCCGGTGTGCCCGGCGCCACACACCAGCCGGTGGTGCCGGGCCCCGGCCCGTAGGGTGCCGCGCAGCGGGCCCGGACAGCAGCAGGGAGCACGATGGACGCCGTGACCACGGCAGGCACACCGACCAGGCACGACGCGGCCGTCACCGAGTTCGCCCGGCGTCCGGTCGCGCTGCTCGCGGCCGGGACCGCGGCGATCCTGCTGGCCACGGCCGGCCGGTACGGCTACTTCGGCGACGAGCTGTACTTCCTCGCCGCCGGCAAGCACCTGTCATTCGGGTACGCCGACCAGCCCCCGGTGCTGCCGCTGCTCGCCGCGCTGATGGACGCGATCGCTCCGGGCTCGCTGGTGGTCTTCCGGCTGCCGGCGATCCTCGCCACCGCCGCCGGGGTCGTGGTGACCGCGCTGATCGCGCGTGAGCTCGGCGGCGGCCGGAAGGCCCAGACGCGAGCAGCCGCCGCGTACGCGATCTGCGGCCAGTTCGTGGGCAGCGGCCACTACCTCGCCACCTCGACCGTGGACCCGCTGCTGTGGACGCTGGTACTCTGGCTGCTCGTCCGCTGGCTGCGCACTCGCGACGACAATCTCCTGCTGTGGCTGGGCCTGGTCACCGCCGTGGCACTCAACGTGAAGTTCCTGATCGGCGGGTTCTGGGCCATCACCGCCGTGACGGCGCTCGTCTTCGGCCCGCGCGAGCTGCTGCGCCGCCCGAAGCTCTGGGCCGGCGCGGGGATCGCCGCGCTCGCGTGCGTGCCGACGCTGCTGTGGCAATCGCTCAACGGCTGGCCGCAGCTGGGCATGGGCGACGCGGTTTCGAACGAGGTCGCCGAAGCAGGCGGGCGCGCGGAGTTCCTGCCGGGCCTGCTCGCCGGCGCCGGACTCGTGATCGGCGCGCTCGGCGTCTGCTACGGCCTCGGTGTGCTGCTCGCCGCGCGAAGCCTGCGGCCGTACCGGTTCCTCGGCTGGACGGCGATCGGCGTGGTCGCGGTGTTCCTCGTCGCAGGCGGCCGCTTTTACTACGCCGCCGGCATGTTCCCGATCCTGTGGGCAGCCGCGGCCGTGCACCTGCAGGACCACCGGCCCGCCTTGTGGTGGCGGTGGGTGCCGACGTGGCCGGTCTTTGTGCTGTCGGCGCTCTACAGCCTCCCGTACGCGTTGCCGGTGTGGCCGGCGCAGTGGCTCGTGGAGCACCCCGACGCGCCGCATCCCGCGTACGCGACCGAAGAGGTCGGCTGGCCGGACCTCGCGACCTCCGTCGCGGATGTGTACCGGCTGCTGCCGCCCGAGCAGCGCGCGCACACCGCGCTCGTGACCGCGGGCTACTGGCAGGCGGGCGCGCTCGACCGTTACGGCCCGGAGGCCGGTCTGCCGGAGGCCTACAGCGGCAGCCGCGGCTTCTGGTACTTCGGAAGGCCGGCCGACGACGCCGACATCGTGCTGTTCGTGGGCGCCGACCCCGCGAAGCTCGCGCCGCACTTCCGCGACGCCCGCGTCGTCGGCTCGGTGCGGAACCGCCTGGGCGTGCCCAACGCAAGCGAGCACCTCCCGATCTGGCTGCTCACCGGTCGCACGGAAAGCTGGCCGGTGGTCTGGCCCCAGGTGAAAGATCTGAAGGCATGAGGTCGGAAGACGCGCGGGACGTGAAGCTCGACTGGCGGGGCTCGCTCCTGGCGCCCCTGTCACCGCGCGAAGGGGATCCTCCGCTGCGGTGGCACTCGTGGTTCAACCGCGCCGAGACGACCGCTCCGTTCGTGCTGCTGGCGATCCCCACCGTGCTGAGCCTGCTGCGGCTCGACCAGACGGGCGCCCATCGGCTCACCACGCTCGCGATCGCCGCCGGCGCCGCGGTGTGGCTCCTGCTGACCCACAAGCTGCCCAGCGACCGGGTGCGCGAGAACGCCGCCTTCGCGGCGCTGAGCTTCGTCGGCGTCGTCAGTTTCGGCTCGGTACTCGAAGCGCGCGAGACGTACTTCCTGATCTTCATGGTGCACGGCTTCTTCGCGGCCATGCGGTTGCGGCCGCTGGTGATGTCGATTCTCGGCGTGGCTGTCACGTCGCTGCTCATCAACACCGTCGCCAACGGCGGCCCGATCGAGGCGCTGGCCACGGCCCCGGCGATCTGGGTGACGCTGGTGATCGTGCAGACGGCCGCGATCGGCGGAGGCGGCGCGGTGTTCGCGGCCGTCGGCAGGCAGAGCGCGGAACGCAAACGGGCGCTCGACAAACTCGCCGCCGCCGAGGCCGAGAACCGGGGCCTGCAACGGCAACTGCTCACGCAGGCGCGCGAAGCCGGTGTGCTCGACGAGCGGCAGCGGCTGAGCCAGGAGATCCACGACACGCTCGCCCAGGGCTTCACCGGGATCATCACGCAGCTCGAAGCCGCCGCCCAGGCCCGGGAAAACCCCGCCGAGTGGCAGCGGCACCTCGACACCGCGAAGGCGCTCGCGCGCGAGAACCTGACGGCGGCGCGGCGGTCCGTGCACGCGTTGCGGCCGGAGCCGCTTGAGTCGGCGACGCTGCCCGACGCGCTCGCCGAGGTGGCGCGGCTGTGGAGCGAGCGCACCACCGTGCCCGCCGCGTTCTCGACCACGGGCACGGCCGAGGCGCTGCACCCCGAGATCGAGGCGACGCTGCTGCGGATCACGCAGGAAGCACTGTCCAATGTGGCCAAACACGCCCGGGCCGGCCGCGTGGGGCTCACGTTGTCGTACATGGGCGACGAGGTCACTCTCGACGTGGTCGACGACGGCGTCGGCTTCGATCCCGAAAACCCGCCCCCGAGCGAAGGCGGCTTCGGGCTGCCCGGCATGCGAAGCCGCGTGCAACGGCTCGCGGGCACGCTGCACGTGGAGTCGGAACCCGGTGGCGGCACGGCGATCTCGGTGAACCTGCCCGCCGTGCCGGCTGCCACACTGGGCGGGCTGAAGGACGGCGGGATCGACCACGAGGGGGCGTCAGCATGACCGTCACGCTGCTCATCGCCGACGACCACCCGATCGTCCGCGACGGCCTGCGCGGCATCTTCACCGGCGAGCACGGGTTCGAAGTGCTGGGGGAAGCCGCGAACGGCGCCGAGGCCGTGACCCTCGCGGTGTCGCTCAAGCCCGACGTCGTGCTGATGGACCTGCGCATGCCGGGCACCGACGGCGTCTCCGCCATCACCGAGCTCGCCCGCCTCGGCAACCCGGCGCGCGTGCTGGTGCTGACCACGTACGACACCGATTCCGACGTCCTGCCCGCCATCGAGGCCGGCGCCACGGGCTACCTGCTCAAGGACGCGCCGCGCGAGGAGCTGTTCCGCGCCGTGCGCGCGGCGGCGCGGGGCGAGGCCGTGCTCTCCCCCGCCGTCGCGAGCCGGCTCATGGGCCAGATGCGCGCGCCGGCGAAGGAGCCGTTGTCACAGCGCGAGATCGAGGTGCTCACGCTCGTCGCGCGCGGCTCCACGAACAAGGACGCGGCGAAGAAGCTCTTCATCAGCGAAGCGACGGTGAAGACGCACCTGATCCACGCGTACGCGAAGCTCGGTGTGAAAGACCGGGCCGCCGCGGTAGCCGTGGCGTTCGAACGAGGCCTGCTCGGCGGCTGATTCCTGTGGTTGGCTGAGCCCATGTTCCCGGAGACGCCCGCCGCCGCGGCCGCGCGGGCCGTGGCCACGCGGTTCTGCTCGGCCGCACTGCTGAACCACTCTGTCCGCTCGTACCTCTGGGGCGCGCACTACGCGGCGGCCCACGGGATCGCCTTCGACGACGAGCTGTACTACGTGTCGGCCCTGCTGCACGACCTCGCGCTCACGGCCGAATTCGACAACCACGGTCTTCCGTTCGAGACCGCCGGCGGCCACCTGGCCTGGGTGTTCGGGGCTGCGGCGGGGTGGCCGGCCGGGCGCGCCGCGCACGTCGAGGAGATCATCGTCCTGCACATGCGCGACGACGTCGCCGCGACCGCGGATCCCGAATCCCACCTGCTGCAGGTCGCGACGAGCTGGGACGTCTCCGGCCGGCGCCCGGAGGAATTCCCGCCCGACGTGCGGACGACGATCCTCACGCACTACCCGCGGCTCGGCTTCGGCGCGGAGTTCCTGGCGTGCTTCGAGGACCAGGCGGCGCGCAAGCCCGACAGCGCGGCGGGCGGGGCCGTCGCGAGCGGGATCGCGGCCCGGATCGCCGCGAACCCGCTCGGCTGACGAGTCAGAGCCACAGCACCGCGCCGCGGGCGGCGACTCGTTCGGCGACCACGGCCACGAAGTCCGCCGCCGGCAACGGATCCAGGCGCCGGGCGTCGCGCAGCCGGGGTGCGACGAGGTCCGCCTCGGCCTCCCGGGCGCCGATCACCGCCTGGTACGGCACGAGCCGGTGGTCCCGGATCCGCGCGCCCAAGCTCCCCTGGTCGGGCGAGGAGAGCTCCACCCGCAGACCGGCTTCCTGACCGCGGCGCACGAGCGCGCAAGCCCGCGGCAGCTCAGCCTCCGAGACCGGCAGCACCGCCACCTGCACCGGCGCGAGCCACGGCGGCAAGGCCCCGCCGTGCTCTTCGAGCAGCTGCGCCATCGCGCGTTCCAGGCTGCCCAGAAGGCTGTGGTGCACCAGCACCGGCCGGTGGACGGCGCCGTCGGGGCCGACGTACCCGAGGTCGAACCGCTCGGGCTGGTGGAAGTCCACCTGGACGGTGGAGAGGGTGGCCGAGCGCCCTGCGCTGTCGGTGACCTGGACGTCGACCTTCGGGCCGTAGAACGCCGCTTCGCCCGGCGCCACGTCGTAGTCGAAGCCTTGCAGCGCCTCGACGAGCAGGGCTTCGGCGCGCGCCCAGTGCTCGGCGGAGCCCACGTAGTCCCCCGAGCCGCCGGCGAGCGAGAGCCGGTAGCGCGCCGGGCGCAGCCCGAGGTCCGCGTGGACGCGGCGGATGCGCTCCAGCGCACCGCGGGCCTCGTCGGCGACCTGGTCGAGGCGGCAGAACAGGTGGGCGTCGTTGAGCTGGATCGCGCGCACCCGGCCGAGCCCGCCGAGCACCCCGGACAGCTCCGCGCGGTACATCCCGCCCAGCTCGGCGATCCGCAGCGGCAGCTCGCGGTAGCTGCGCGCTCGGGAGCGGTAGATCAGCGCGTGGTGCGGGCACAGGCTGGGCCGCAGCACGAGCTGCTCGCCGCCGACGTCCAGCTGCGGGAACATGTCGTCGCGGTAGTGCGCCCAGTGCCCCGAAATCTCGTACAGCTCGCGTTTGCCGAGCACCGGTGAGTACACGTGGCGGTAGCCCGCGCGGCGCTCGACATCGCGGACGTACTCCTCCAGCTCGTGCCGGATCACGGCCCCGTCGGGCAGCAGGTAGGGCAGGCCGGCGCCGAGCAGCGGGTCGGTGCCGAACAGGCCGAGCTCACGGCCGATCCTGCGGTGGTCGGGCATCGGGGTCTCCTCGTGGACGGCCGAGGCGGAAACCCGCGGGACACGACGAAGCCCCGGGGTGACCACCCCGGGGCTTGGTTCGCTCAGGTCTCAGCGCGCCGGGACGGTGTCCGGCGTCGTCGTGCTGGCCGAGCGCTGCATGCCGGCGACGCTAGCAGCGCCACCGCCGGCCGCGCACCCGGATTTCACGGCTGCCACGACGTCTGCCCGGCCCAGATCTCGGCGCGGGTGAACGCGTCGTTGACCCAGCCCTGCTTGGCGTCGGCGTAGTCCGCGACGGTGCCGTCGGCCGAGTGCTCGCGCGCGAGCTGCTCCTTCACCGCCGCGTACGCGTCGCGCTCGGCCGGGTTCGCGCGGATCCAGTCACGGAACAGCAGCGCGAGGCGCCACGCCGGGGTCTCGGGCGTACGGACGTGCAGGTTCACCGGGCGCTTCGGGTCGGCACCCACGTGGAGGCGCTTCGGCCACGGCGCGGCGGAGCCGTCCTGCGGGTCGTCCCACCAGTCGCCCTCCAGCCGGGGGAAACCGGCGTCGGCCAGCGGTTCGGCGAGCGCGTCGGCGTCGGCCGGCGTGGGAACGGTGAGCTGCAGGTCGAGGACATCCTTGGCGGGCAGCCCCGGCACGGCGGTGGACCCGATGTGGTCGGCGCGCAGCAGCCGCTCGCCCGCGATCTGCCGCAGGCGCGCGAGCCGGCGTTCGGCCTGCAGCGGCCACGTCGGGTCGGAGGGCACGATCACGGGCGACATCGGCGGGCGCGGCTTGCGCAGCCGCAGGTTGGCCTCGAACGGCACGAGCCGGTCGGCCCACAGGGCGTCGACCTCGGCGAGAACGCCGTCCTGCGCGCCGCCGTTGTCGAGCCAGACGTCGGCGACCGCGCGGCGCTGCTCGTCGCCGGCCTGCGCTCGGATCCGCGCCCGCGCGTCGGCTTCCGCCATGCCACGCGCCTCCACGAGCCGGCGCACGCGGACCTCCACGGGCGCGTCGACGATCACCACGAGGTGGTACGCCGGCGCCAGGTTGCCTTCCACGAGCAGCGGGATGTCGTGGACGATCACCGCGTCGTCGGCCGCCTCGGCCATCAGCTCGGCCGTGCGCGCCCCGACGAGCGGGTGCACGATCGCGTTGAGGCGCTTGCGCGACGCGTCGTCGGCGAACGCCCTCGCGGCCAGCGCCGGGCGGTCGAGCGACCCGTCGGCGGACAGGATGTCCTCGCCGAACGCCTCGACCAAGGCCGCCAGTCCGGGCGTGCCCGGCTCCACGACCTCACGCGCGATCCGGTCGGAGTCCACCAGCACGGCACCGTGCTCCGCGAACCGGTTCGCCACCGTCGATTTCCCCGCGCCGATCCCGCCCGTCAGACCCACTCGCAGCATGACCTCACCCTAGCCAGACCCGTGCGCCACCCGATCAGGGGACGTCAGAGCCCTGCACGTGCACTCGCACGGGTAGAGGCACACCCCAAGTCGAAAATCAAGGACATTGTCCGGAACTGGCTGACTGATCCGGGTGACACGCCGGGCGGCTCCCCGGATTTACCGGCGCGATTGCGTACCGTGCGCGGCGGAAGGGTCGCCCACACGGAGGAACGATGGCGGAAAAGCACGTCGGCAAGCACCGGCTCGGAACGCCGGGACTGGTGCACTGCGTCGGCTACCGCCCCGTGGCGGAAGCCCTCGCCGAATACCGGCGCACGTGGGTCAGCGCCCTCCTCGTACCCGCCCAGCACAGCTTCGCCGGTCTCCGCCGCCGCGCCCGCGCCGCGGCGCTGGAACGCATCTGGGTTCCGGTCGTCTCGACCTCCTAGCTTCGCCGCGCGCACGCCGTCGCGTGACCGGTCACCGCGGCGAGCACCTGGACCCGCACGTCGCGTGACTTCAGCTGTCCCAGGACCTTGCGCTGTGCTAGCGGCCCGCACCGGCCAACGCCGGTGTGCCCGTCGTCCGGAAGCGGGCCCGGTAGGCGCTCGGCGGCACCCCCAGCTCCCGAGTGAACACCCGGCGTAGCGTCTCCGCCGAGCCGAACCCCGTGCGGCGCGCGACCACGTCGAGCGGGTCCGTGCCCGTCTCCAGCAGCTGCCGCGCGGCTTCCAAGCGCGTGCTCTCCACGAACCGGGCGACGGAGGTGCCCATCTGGTCGCGGAACAGCCGCGTGAGGTGGCGGACGCTGACGCCCGCGTCGTCGGCAAGCAAAGACAGGCTGTGGTCGGCCGACGGGTCGGCCGTGATGCGGTCCATGATCCCGCGCAGTAGATCGTTGCGCGCGGGCTGGGCCGCCAGGCGCACGCTGAACTGCGACTGCCCGCCGGGCCGCTGCAGGAACACCACGAGGTGCTTCGCGACGAGCCGCGCGGCCTCGGAGCCGAGGTCCTCCTCCACGAGGGCCAGCGACAGATCGATGCCGGAGGTGACGCCGGCCGAGGAGATCACCGAACCGTCGCGTACGAAGATCGCTTCGCAGTCCACCTCGACGCCCGGGTATCGGCGCGCGAGCTGGTCGGCGAGCTCCCAGTGCGTGGCCGCGCGGCGGCCCTCCAGCAGTCCGGCGGCGGCGAGCGTGAAGGCGCCCGCGCACACCGACGCCGTGCGCCGCGCCTGGCGGGAAAGGCGGCGGACCTCGTCGAGCAGGTGCTCGTCGGTCACGGTGATCTGCCAGTTCGGGCTGCCCGGCACCACGAGCGTGCCGCCCTTGACGTCGACGTCTTCCAGCGCCACATCCGCACCCAGGCGCGTACCGGTGGTGGTGCGCACGTCGGTGCCGCCCGGCGACGCGGTGAGCAGCTCGTAGTGCGCGCCGTGCTCGTTGGCCATCCCGAACACCTCGAGCGGCCCGGTCACGTCCAGGAGCCGCACCGCGTCGTAGACGACCACGACAACCCGCTCGCTTCGCTCCATGGCGCGCACCCCGTTTCCTCAGACCAGCTTGGTCTGGACGTCGATCTCGTGCTCCAGCGTGCGGTGCACGGGGCACTTGTCCGCGATCTCCAGCAACCGCGTGCGCTGCTCTTCGTCGAGGTCACCCTCGAGCTCGATCTCGCGGCTGATGCGGCTGACCATGCCCACCTCGGTCTCGCAGCGCTCGCAGTCGCGCGCGTGGATGCGGTCGTGGCGCAGCCGGACGGTCACGTTCGCCAGCGGGATGTTCTTGCGGTCCGCGTACATCCGCAGCGTGATCGCCGTGCAGGAACCCAGCGCGCCGAGCAGCAGGTCGTACGGAGTCGGGCCGCTGCCGTCGCCGCCGACCGACTTGGGCTCGTCCACGACGAGCTCGAAACCGCCCGCGGTCACGTGCTGAGTGAAGCGGCCTTCGCCTGCTTCACTGACGACAACAGTGCCCGGTTCCGGCTCAGTCATCCGGTTCGCCTCCTGGTCGGGGTTCTCGACGGTGCCGCTGCACCGCTGCAGCTAACCGAACGTCGCTTGTGGACGAAGTGGTGCCACGCCGTGGCGAGGTCCACAGGACGAAGATCCCACAGATCCGGCCGCATGGCGAAGTTCCCAAGCGAGCGCGAATATCGTATCTTCGGCAGGCGAGACGCGGACCTGTCCTGCGCGCACGGGCGAAGGGGGTAACGGTCGTGGCCACCCGCCATCTGTCGACGCAACCTGCCGACCAGCACAACCGGAGCCGCTTCCTCGACGCCGCCCTCAACGTGCTCACCGACCGCGGCGTCGCCGGCCTCACCGTGCGCGGCGTGGCCGAGGCGGCCGGGGCGTCCACCATCACCGTCTACACGCGCTTCGGCGGCCGCACCGGCCTGCTCGACGCGCTGTACGAGCGCGCGTTCGACCTCCTGCGCGACGAGCTGCTCGACGTGCCACCGGAGACCGACGACGGCGTCGCGGACCTGCTCGAGGTCGCGCTGGCCTACCGCCGCTTCGCACTGGAAAGCCCGGCCCGCTACGCGATGATGTTCGAACGCTCGGTCCACGGCTACGACCCGGATCCGGAGCTGCGCACAGCGGTGCTGCGCACGACGTTCGCGATGTTCGTCGGCAAGATCCGCCGCATCGGCGATCCCGGCAGGGACTCGCGCGACTACGGCTATCTGCTGTGGACGTCGATGCACGGCCTGGTCAGTGTGGAGCTCACGATTCGCTCGCAGACGCCGCTGAGCGACTGGTTCATCGAGCCGACCGACGAAGCGAACGAGGTCATGTACCGCACCGGCGTGCTGTCGATGATCACCGGGCTCGGCCTCCACAACTGACACCGGCCCACGCCACCGTGCCGGCCGGGTTCTGTCGACCTTCCTCCACCCCGACCTCGGGATCGTCCACTTCGAACACCTTGAGCGCAGACGAAAAACACCGCGGCCCCGGTCCGAACAGGACCGGGGCCGCGGTGTCAGAGCTCAGTGGTGCTCGGCGTCAGGCGTGACTCAGCCCTGGCCGCCCGACAGCTTCTCGCGCAGAGCCGCGAGCTGCTCGTCGCTGGCCAGCGTGCCGCCGCTCTTGGCCTCGGCCGGAGCGGAGGTGTACGTCTGGTCGCCGCCCCCGCTGCCACCCTCGATGCCGGTGGCGGCGTCGGCAGCGGCTTCGGCGTCGGCCTCGGCAGCCTTCTTGACCTGCGCCATGTGGGCCTCGTAGCGCGTGAGGGCCTCGGCGTACTGCCGCTCCCACTCCTCGCGCTGCTTGTCGAAGCCGTCCTGCCACTCCTGGGTGTCCGGGTCGAAGCCTTCGGGGTAGATGTAGTTGCCCTCGGGGTCGTACTCGGCGGCCATCCCGTACTGGGTCGGGTCGAACTCGGTCTCGGCCGTGACGCCCTCGTTGGCCTGCTTCAGCGACAGCGAGATGCGACGGCGCTCGAGGTCGATGTCGATGACCTTGACCATGACGTCGCCGTTGACCTGGACGACCTGCTCCGGGATCTCCACGTGGCGCTCGGCCAGCTCGGAGATGTGCACCAGGCCCTCGATGCCCTCCTCGACGCGCACGAACGCACCGAACGGGACGAGCTTGGTGACCTTGCCCGGCACGATCTGGCCGATCGCGTGGGTGCGGGCGAACTGGCGCCACGGGTCTTCCTGGGTCGCCTTCAGCGACAGCGAGACGCGCTCGCGGTCCATGTCGACGTCCAGAACCTCGACCGTGACCTCCTGGCCGACCTCGACGACCTCGGACGGGTGGTCGATGTGCTTCCAGGACAGCTCGGAGACGTGCACCAGGCCGTCGACGCCACCCAGGTCCACGAAGGCGCCGAAGTTGACGATGGAGGACACGACGCCCTTGCGGACCTGGCCCTTGGCGAGGTTGTTGAGGAACTCGCTGCGGACCTCGGACTGCGTCTGCTCGAGGTAGGCGCGGCGGGACAGGACCACGTTGTTGCGGTTCTTGTCCAGCTCGATGATCTTCGCCTCGAGCTCGCGGCCGACGTACGGCTGCAAGTCGCGCACGCGGCGCATCTCGACCAGCGAGGCGGGAAGGAAGCCGCGGAGGCCGATGTCCAGGATGAGACCACCCTTGACGACCTCGATGACGGTGCCCTTAACGGGCTCGTCCTTCTCCTTGAGCTCTTCGATCGTGCCCCAGGCGCGCTCGTACTGAGCGCGCTTCTTGGACAGGATCAGGCGGCCTTCCTTGTCCTCCTTCTGGAGAACGAGAGCTTCGACCTCATCGCCGACGGAGACAACCTCAGCCGGGTCGACATCGTGCTTGATGGAAAGCTCGCGCGAGGGGATGACGCCCTCGGTCTTGTAGCCGATGTCGAGCAGGACCTCGTCGCGGTCGACCTTGACGATCGTGCCTTCAACGATGTCGCCATCGTTGAAGTACTTGATGGTCTTGTCGATAGCCGCGAGGAAGTCTTCCTCCGACCCGATGTCGTTGATGGCGACCTGCGGGGCCCCGGTGGGGGCGGTCGGGGCGGTGGCGGTGTCGGTGGTCATTAGGCGGGTTGCTCCGGTGGATGGGATCGTAGGGTGTTTGGTTGGCAGCGCGTCCGGGCGTGAATACGGGACATGCGACGACCTCACGAGCAACGTCCACCAGTGAACGACCGCGGCATGACCCGCAAACGGTGCGCTCCCCCGGCAAGTGAAGACCCAGGCAGCGCGAACCCACTGCGCTAACACGTATCGTACGCGGGCCCCGGTAGGGCACACAATCAGGGTCCCCACAGCTCCCGGTACCCTTCCGGCAACGATTCGGCCGGCGCCGGCATTCCCCGTCATTCCCGGAAGGACCCAGCATGTCCGACCACTCGGCAGCCCCCGCGGCGGACACAGCCGATCGTCACGCCCACGCCGAGCTGCAGCTCGGCACGGCCGGCGTCGCGTACCGCACGGTCGCCGGCGGCGAGGCGGCCGCGGCGAACCTCGCCTGGTGGGACGCCGACGCCGACGACTACCAGGCCACCCACGGCGAGTTCCTGGGTGACGCCGACTTCGTCTGGTGCCCGGAGGGCGTGCGCGAGGAGGACGTGCGGCTGCTCGGCGACGTCCGCGGCCGGCGGGTGCTGGAGGTCGGCTGCGGCCAGGCGGCGTGCTCGCGCTGGCTCTCCTCGGCGGGAGCCGACGCCGTGGCGACCGACCTGTCCGGCGGGATGCTGCGCCACGCGCGCGAGGGCAACGAGCGCACCGGCGTCACGGTGCCCCTGGTCCAGGCCAACGCCGAGTACCTGCCGTTCGTCTCGGGCAGCTTCGACGCCGCGTGCTCCGCGTTCGGCGCGCTGCCGTTCGTGCCCTCGCTCGCGACGGTGTTCGCCGAGGTGCACCGCGTGCTGCGCCCGGGTTCGCCGTGGGTGTTCTCGGTGACCCACCCGATGCGGTGGATCTTCCCCGACGACCCGGGCCCGCTGGGGCTCACCGTCACGCAGCCGTACTTCGACCGCACGCCGTACGTGGAGGTCGACGACGACGGCGAGGCCACCTACGTCGAGTACCACCGCACACTCGGCGACTACGTGCGCGCGCTGGCCGCCGGCGGCTTCGCTCTCGAGGATCTGCTGGAGCCCGAGTGGCCCGAGGGCCACACCCGCACGTGGGGCCAGTGGAGCCCGCTGCGCGGCAAGCTCTTCCCCGGCACGGCGATCTTCCGCACGCGCCGCTCCTGAGCGGCTACGCTGCGCTTTCGTGGCCACCACCGAACCCGCGGCGCGGTTCGCCGCGCTCGACCCGCTGCTACCGCCGCCCCCGCCGTCGATCAGCGACGCCGCCGGCGAGCGGGTCGGCGCGGTGACGGGGGCGGGCGCGCGCGTGTCCGGGGTCGTGCAGCGTCACCGCCACGGCCCCGGCGACACTCCCCTCCTGTGGTCGGCCGCGCAGGTGTGGCAGCTGTTCCCCGACCCGGACACCGCCGGCACCGAGGGGTTCGACCTCCTGCTGGGCGAGCTGCGGTCCCTCGTGGACACCGAGCCGGCCGAAGCCGACTCCGCGTGCGTGGTGAACTGGCCGAGCCGTGACGCGGAGGCGATCCGGGCGTTCCTCGACCACGGGCTCGCCCCGATGTCCGCGCTCGCCGTGCGGACGGACCCGCCGCCGGCTGAACGGGATGCCGCCGGCACCGACGGGATCGCCGTGCGCCTGGCCGGGCCGGGCGACTTCGACACCGTGCTCCGGCTGTGCGCCGCCACGTTCGACTACACCGGGCTGGTGGCGCACCGCCGTCGCGACCAGACGGCCGAATTGCTGGCGCCCGCGCTGCGCCGCGCGCTCGACGAACCGGCCACCTGGCTCGCGGAAGCCGGCGGCCGTCCGGTGGCGCTCGCCCAGTGCGCGTGGGTGGACTCGGCTCCGGGCACCGAGGCCGCCGAGCTCCTGCCGCCCGGGCTGTGGGCGTACGTGAACAACGTCGTGACCGCGCCCGGCCACCGCGGCAGCGGGATCGGGCGCGTCCTCATGGACCGAGTGCACCGCGAGCTGCTGCGTTCCGGCACGGTCGGCGCGTACCTCTACTACAACCCGATGAACCCCCTGTCCTCGGTGTTCTGGCACCGGCAGGGCTATCGTCCACTGTGGACGTCGTGGGAAGCCCACCCGGCGACCGCGCTGCGCTGACCAGGCCCGCTCACCGGGACACCGCCACCCCGGTCGTGTGACGTGCGACCACCCGCCTTGCCGCTCGTTGATCATGTGCGCTAGATTTTTGCACTGACCGGTCAGTTCAAAAGTCCGGTCAGTGGAGAAATTGGAGTGTCCCCGTGCAGGTACGAGCCGACCGGGTGTCCCTGGAGGGCCCCCACGGCACACTGTTGCCACCCACCTCGCTGACCGTCGAAGACGGCTGCGTGACGCTGGTCCACGGCGAGCCCGGCGTCGGGATCACCGCGCTCGGCCTCGCGCTGGCCGGCCGCGTCAAGCCGAGCACCGGCACGGTCACCGCCGACGTCCCCGGCCTGCTGCGCGACCTCGTCGCCGTGGTCGACGCCCCGGGCGTGAGCGAGCCCGACGAGGCGCTGCCGCTGCGCGTGGTAGCCGGCGAGGAGCTCGCCCTGGCGCACCGGGCCGCGGGCAAGGAAGACGTGGCGCGCTGGCTCACCGAGCACGACGCCGCTCCCTTCGCCGGCACCCGCTTCGAGAACCTCGAGCCCGCGCTGCGCACCCGGCTGCTCGCCGAGCTGGCCGCGGAGCGCACCGGCGTGCGCGTGCTCGTGCTCGACACCCCCGACCGGCACACGAGCCTCGTCGAGACGTGGACCGCGGTCGCCGAGGACCACGCGAAGCGCGGCCTCGCCGTCGCCGTGCTCACCGCGACGACACCCGCGTCCGCCCTCCCATACCCCCCGGCCCGCATCGGGTCGACCGACCAGCCCGGGCCGGTGCGCCTGCTCCCCCGCATCGAGGAGCCCACCGTCGAAAAGCCCGCAGTCGAAGAGCCCGCCGCTGCAAACGTCAGCGCTGAAGGAGAACCGGCATGACCGCCCCCGACAAGCGCGCCGGCGGCCTGAACGCCTTCCGCATCGCCCTCAACGAACTGCGCCGGCTCTCGGCCGGCACGCTGCCGAAGCTGGCGATGGCCGCGCTCGTGCTGGTGCCGCTGCTCTACGCCTCCTTCTACCTGTACGCGAACTACGACCCGTACGGCCGCCTCGACAAGCTGCCCGCCGCCGTGTTCACCAGCGACGTCGGTGCGAAGGACTCGACGGGTGCCACGCGCAACGTCGGGCGTGAGGTGACCGACGAGCTCGCGAAGTCCGGCACCTTCCAGTGGCACGAAGTGTCCGAAAAGGACGCCCGCGACGGCGTGCGCGACGACAAGTACTCCTTCGCCATCGGCATCCCGCGCGACTTCTCCACCGCGCTGCTGTCGTCGGGCAACTTCACGCCGCAGCAGGCCACGATCACGCTGACCACCAACGACGCCAACAACTACCTCGCGGGCACCATCGCGAAGCAGGTGGCCGACCAGGTGCGCAAGACCATCGCCGAGAAGGTGGGCGGCGAGGCGGCCGACCGGTTCCTCGTGGGCTTCTCCACGATCTACGGCAAGATCTCCGACGCTGCCAACGGCGCGAAGCAGCTCGCCGACGGCGCCACGCAGCTGCAGACCGGCCAAAACCAGCTCGCCGACGGGGCGAGCCAGCTCGCCACCGGCTCCGGCACGCTCGCGACCGGGCTGAACACGCTGAAGACGAGCACCGCGCAGTTGCCGAGCCAGACCCAGCAGCTCGCGACCGGTGCCGGCCAGGTCGCCGACGGCAACCAGCAGGTGGCCGACGCCGCCTCGCTCGCCGCGTCCGCGTCGGCCGACATCCAGGGCAAGCTCGACGGCTACCGGACCCAGCTCGACACCGACCTGCACAACGCGGGTCTGTCCGACACCCAGGTCAACGGCATCCTGGCTCAGCTCGACCAGCTGCGCTCGCCCGTCGACCAGGCGAACACCAAGATCCAGTCGGCCAACGGCGACCTCGCCAAGCTGGCGAGCGGCGCCCGTCAGGTGTCGGACGGTGCCCACCAGCTCGCCTCGGCCACGCCGCAGCTGACCAGCGGGATCGCTCAGGCGTCCGACGGCGCCAACCAGCTGCGCGACGGTGCGGCGAAGCTCGACGACGGGGAGAAGACCGCCGTCACGGGTACCGACCGGCTCGCGAGCGGCGCGAACCAGCTGCGCGACGGACTGTCCTCGGGCCTGTCGCAGATCCCGAACCCGGACGACCCGACGCGCACCGCCACGGCGAACACCATCGCCGACCCGGTCGCGGTCACGGCCAACGGCGTCGCCTCCGCGGGCACGTACGGCGCGGGCTTGGCCCCGTTCTTCATCTCGCTGGCCACCTGGATCGGCGCGTTCGTGCTGTTCCTGCTCATCCGCCCGCTGTCCACGCGGGCGCTCACCGCGGGCGCCGCGCCGCTGCGGGTGGCGCTCGGCGGCTGGCTGTCCTCGGCCGTGCTCGGCATCGCGCAGGTGATCGTGCTGTTCGCCGCGGTGACGTGGCTGGTCGGCATCCACATCGCGCACCCGTTGGGCGCGATCGGGTTCGCGATCCTCGTCTCGCTGGCGTTCACGTCGGTGGTGCACGCGCTCAACGCGTTCTTCGGCGCCGTCGGCAAGTTCCTCGGGCTGGTGCTGCTGGTGCTGCAACTGGTGAGCGCGGGCGGCACGTTCCCGTGGCAGACGATCCCCGACGCGCTCTACCCGCTGCACGTCGTGCTGCCGATGGGTTACGCCATCGACGGCTTCCGGCACCTGCTCTACTCCGGCGCGTCGCTGCAGATCCTCGGTGACGTCGGGGTGCTGCTGGCCTACCTCGTCGGCGGGATCGTGCTGTCGACGCTGGCGGCCCGCAAGCACCGGGTCTGGACGGTGTCGGCGCTCAAACCCGAGCTCAGCCTGTGAGGGAGACGACCAAGCGGAAGCTCTTCGAGGCGACCCTGCGGCTTTCGGCCAGCAGGGGCCTCGTGGGGCTGACGGTGGACGAGATCGCGACCGAGGCCGGCGTCGCCAAGGGCACGGTGTACTACAACTTCGGCTCCAAGGACGGGCTGGTCGACAGCCTGCTCCGCTTCGGCGTCGACCTGCTGGCCGGGCGCCTGCGCGCGGCCGTGACCGACGGCGAGCCGCTCGACGTCATCGAAGCGCAGGTCGACACGACGCTGCAGTTCATCGCCGAGTACCCGGGGTTCTCGCAGATCGTGGTGAGCGAGCTGTGGCGCACGCCTGGCCAGTGGCACGACACGCTGGCGCTGCTGCGCGAAGAGATCATCTCGATCGTGAAGGGGCAGCTGCACCGCCTCGACGAGGCCGGCCGGCTGCCCGCGGGCGTCGCCATCGAGACCGCGGCGGCGGGCCTGTTCGGGACGATGCTGGTCGTCGCGCTCGACTGGCAGGTCTTCCAGCCCGCCCGCACCCGGGCCGACGTGCGTGACTCGGTGATGGTGCTGATCCGGGGCCTCGGTCGCGGCTGAGACCCCGGACTGTTCTTTCGCGCGCCGGGTCAGCCGCAGTTGGCGCAGCAGCCGCAGCCCTTGCCGGTGCACGCGGCGCAGCAACCGTGGCGCATGACGAACTTGAAGAGCCGCTTGATCATCTCTCGGTCCTCCGCTATCGATCGACACCTGCGCATGTCACGCTAAGTGAGGCGACCGTGACGCGGGTACCGCTGACCGGGCGGGTGACCCGGGTGAATCACCTCACGGAGGCGACCGGCGCTCCCGCTAAGCTCGCCCGCGTGAAACTCCATGTCGGCTGCGCGATGTGGACGCACGCGCCCTGGCAGGGCCGGCTCCTGCCGCACCCCCTGGCACCCCGCGAGCGCCTCCGCGCGTACGCGACGTGGTGCAACGCGGTCGAGGGCAACACGACGTTCTACGCCACGCCGTCCCGCGCCACGGTCGAGACCTGGGCCGAGCAGACGTCGCCCGATTTCCGCTTCGTGCTCAAGCTGCCGAAGCCGATCACACACGAACGCGGTCTCGGCGACGTCGACACGGTACTGGCCACGTTCCTCGCGGCGATCGAGCCACTGGGCGAGCGCGCCCACACCCTGTGGATCCAGCTCCCGCCGTCGTTCTCGCCGGAGGCCCTCGGCGCCCTCGCGGGTTTCCTGCGGCGCTTGCCCCGCGAGTACCACTACGCCGTCGAGGTCCGCGACCGCGCGTTCTTCGAAGACGCGCGCGCCGCCCAGGCCCTGGAACGCGTCCTCGCCGTCGCCGGCGCCGAGTGGATCACCTTCGACACCACGGTGTTGTTCTCCCAGCCGCCGACATCCGAAGCCGAGCAGGAGGCGTGGCTCAAGAAGCCCCGCATGCCCCAGCGGATCCGCGCCCTGACCGCCGACCCCGTCGTCCGCTACATCGGCCGCGACGACCCCGACGAGACGGCCGCCGGCTGGCGCCCCTGGGCCGACGCCGTGGTGCACTGGCTGCGCGAAGGCCGCTCCCCCACGGTCTTCCTCCACACCCCGGACAACGCCGACGCGCTGCTCCTGGCCCGCCGCTTCCACGACGAGGTGCGGGCGCGCGTACCCGAACTGGAACCCCTCGCCGAGCCGATGCCGGTGGGACCGCCGACGCTGTTCTGAGCCGGACTGTCCACACAGGACCTGCGGTCTCACGCACGCCGGCGCGGCGCCATTTGAGCCTGATCTCGAGTTGCACCTCCACGCCGGTCTTGGCGAGCCCGTCGTCCAAGCCCGGCGAACCCGATGGGGCCCCGCTCCGGAAAAGCGCCATCCCGGACCGGCACACTCACCCGTTCGGCGCCGTCGGCAACGCTTCCTCCGCCGTCAGTGGTCCGGACCTTCCCCGGCTTTCGGCGACGGACCGGAGTTCGCGGGCGAGGCGTTCCGCGGCGCGGCCGAAGAAAGCGCTGTCGAACTCGGTTGCGATGGCCGCGGCGTCGGCTGCCAGGTCGCGGCCGGCGCGGGTAAGGGAGACGCGGACGGCGCGGGCGTCGCGTTCGTGGGCTGTGCGGGTGAGCAGGCCGCGGACTTCCAGTGCCCGCAGGACTTTCGACGTCATCATGCGGTCGGCACCGGCGTGTTCGGCGACCTCCTGCTGGGTGGCCGGGCCGGCGGTGCGCTCGAGGCCGGCGGCCGCGGACAGCAGGAGGAACTGCGTGGGCGTGAGACCCAGTGGGCTCAGGCGGACGTCGAGCGCGGCGCGCCAGGCCAGGGCCGCCTGGTGGAGCCAGAAGCCGGCACCGGAAGCGGTGCCGTTCTTCGTGAGATCGGAGATCTCGTACATCACGTCTCCCCGTCCGCGTGCCGCGGCCGCCGGAGGTGCGGCCGCGGCGCGCGGGTCGTCAGCGGACGCCCAGGGGCAGGTCGAACCGGCCGAACACCCAGGTGCCCGGGGCGTCGGCGTTGTCGCCGGCCCAGAACTCGAGCCAGTGCTCGGTGAACTCGTCGGCCGTGAGGTAGCCGTCGCCGTTGAGGTCCAGCACCGGGAAGACCGTGTCGGTGTCGGTGGCCGTGCCGTTCCAGGTCTCGATCAGCCGGCGGTACTCCTCGCGCGAGATGCGCTCGTCGCCGTTCTCGTCGATGGCCTCGAACATCGCGGCCGCCGTCCCGCGCACCGAGTCAGGCATGTCCCCCAGCTGGTCCACCACGAGCAGGACCTCGTCGAGCGTCACCTTCTCGTCGCGGTCGATGTCGGACGCGGCGAGCAGCGTGGTCCACCAGCCCATCATGATCTCGCTCAGGCGTGCCGCCTCGGGCGAGTCGGGAGCGAGGCCGCGCGCCTTCGTCCAACGGTCGGTGAGCGCCTGGAAGTCGGCCTCGGTGAGGAATCCGTCGCCGTCGACGTCCATCGCCCCGAACACCGTGGAGATCTTGCGTCTCTGCAGTTCACTCGCCATCGTTCGCCGTCCTCTCTCCGATCCCCCTTGGCCGGGGACCCCGTGGGCGAAGCTCAGCGTTGTCGCGACTCAAGATCACCTGCACCGGCACCCGGGTTCTCCCCCGGCCCGACCCGGTGATTTCGTTAGTGACGCGAAGTAACCGAAAAGGCTCCTTCCCCGCGGGGAAGGAGCCTTTCTGGTCCGTTCGGAGTTCTAGTGCGCCGCTTCATTCCACGAACGGCCGTAGCCGACCGAAACCTCCAGCGGCACGGCCAGGTGGGAGGCCGACCCCATGCCCTCGCGCACGAGCTTCTCGACTTCGGCGCGCTCGTCCTCGGCGACCTCCAGCACGAGCTCGTCGTGCACCTGCAACAGCACGCGGCTGCGCAGCTTCGCCTTGACCAGCTCGCGGTGCACGTTGAGCATCGCGACCTTGATGATGTCGGCCGCGCTGCCCTGGATCGGCGCGTTGAGCGCCATGCGCTCCGCCATCTCGCGGCGCTGGCGGTTGTCGCTGGTGAGGTCGGGCAGGTAGCGGCGGCGCCCGAAGATCGTCTCGGTGTAGCCGGTCTTCCCGGCTTCGCCGACCACGGACTGCAGGTAGTCGCGCACGCCGCCGAAGCGGTTGAAGTACGCTTCCATCTGCGACTTCGCGTCCTCGGTCGAAATGCGCAGCTGCTGCGAAAGCCCGTAGGCCGACAACCCGTAGGCCAGACCGTAGGACATCGCCTTGACGCGGTAGCGCTGCTCCGCCGTGATCTCCTCGGCGGGCACGGAGAACGCGCGCGACGCGACGAACGTGTGCAGGTCCTCGCCGCTGTTGAAGGCCTCGATCAGGCCCTCGTCCTTCGACAGGTGCGCCATGATCCGCATCTCGATCTGGCTGTAGTCCGCGGTCATCAGCTCGACGTAACCCTCGCCGACCACGAACGCGTCGCGGATGCGCCGGCCTTCTTCCGTGCGCACCGGGATGTTCTGCAGGTTCGGGTCGACCGACGACAGCCGCCCGGTCGCGGCGATGGTCTGCTGCAGCGTGGTGTGGATGCGCCCGTCGTCGGCGACCGACTTGATCAGGCCCTCGACGGTGGTGCGCAGCCGCGTGGCGTCGCGGTGTTCCAGCATGTGCTGCAGGAACGGGTGCTCGGTCTTCTCGAACAGGCTCTGCAGCGCCTCGGCGTCGGTGGTGTAGCCGGTCTTGGTGCGCTTGGTCTTCGGCATGCCGAGCTCTTCGAACAGCACGACCTGCAGCTGCTTCGGCGAACCGAGGTTGATCTGCTTGCCGATCACCTTGTACGCCTCTTCGGCGGCCTGCGTGACACGGCTGAGGTAGTGGGCCTCCAGCTCAGTGAGTTGCTCCACGTCCACGGCGATGCCCGCGGCCTCCAGCTCGGTGATGACCTCGAGCAGCGGCAGCTCCAGCTCGGCGAGCAGCTTCGCCCCGCCGAGGTCCTCCAGCTCCTTGCCGAGCGCGCCGGCGAGCTCGAAGATCGCGCGGGCCTTCACCAGCTCGTCGGAGATTTCCTTCTGCTCCAAGCCTTCGGCGCCGCCGTCGAGCAACGACAGCTGGCCGTCGCCCTCGGCGGCCTCCGAGCGCAGCTCGCGGTGCAGGTAGCGCAGTGCCAGGTCGTCGAGCTCGAAGGTCCGCTGGCCGGGCCGCACGAGGTAGGCCGCGAGCGCGGTGTCGAGCACCAGCCCCGCGAGCGTCCAGCCGCGGGCGCGCACCGCGTGCAGCGCCACCTTGAGGTCGTGGCCGATCTTGCGGATCTTCTCGTCGGCCAGCCACGCGGCCAGCGCGGTGTCGTCGGCCTCGTCCATCGCCGTGACGTCGACGTACGCGCCTTCGCCGTCGGCGCACGCGAACGCCAGCGCCCGAAGGTCGGAGCGGATCGACGTGCCCGTGGCGCGGAACGCCAGCGCCACCGGCTCGCCCTCGCCGGCGTGCGCGGCGAGCCAGGCGCCGAGCGCGCCGGGCGCGAGTGCCTCGCCCGAGACGTCGAAGCCCTCCTCGGCCTCCGGCTCGGCGCTGCTGAGCGTGGCGAAGAGCCGGTCGCGCAGCACGCGGAACTCCAGCTCGTCGAACAGGCGGTGCACCGCGTCGCGGTCCCACGGCCGCAGCTCCAGCTGGTCGGGCACCAGGTCGAGCTGCACGTCGCGCACCAGCTCGGTGAGCTGGCGGTTGAGGGTGACCGACGTCAGGTTCTCGCGCAGCGCGTCGCCGACCTTGCCCTTGACCTCGTCGACGCGGTCGATCAGGTCGGCCAGCGTGCCGAACTGCCGGATCCACTTCGCCGCCGTCTTCTCCCCCACCCCGGGGATGCCCGGCAAGTTGTCCGACGGGTCGCCCCGCAGCGCCGCGAAGTCGGGGTACTGGGTCGGCGTGAGGCCGTACTTCTCCTCCACGGCGTCAGGCGTGAAGCGGACCAGGTCCGACACGCCGCGCTTCGGGTAGAGCACGGTGACGTGCTCGTTGACCAGCTGCAGCGCGTCGCGGTCGCCGGTACAGATCAGCACGTCGAAGTTCTCCGCGCCGGCCTGCGTGGTGAGCGTCGCGATGATGTCGTCGGCCTCGAAGTTCTCCTTGACCAGCGACGGGATGCCCAGCACGTCGAGCACCTCCTTGACCAGGTCGACCTGGCCGCGGAACTCGTCGGGCGTGGTGCTGCGGTTGGCCTTGTAGTCGGCGAACGTCTCGGACCGGAAGGTCTTGCGCGAGAGGTCGAACGCAACGGCGAGGTGCGTGGGCTCCTCGTCGCGCAACAGGTTGATGAGCATCGAGGTGAACCCGAACACCGCGTTGGTGACCTGGCCGGTCTTCGTCTTGAAGTTCTCCGCGGGCAACGCGAAGAAGGCGCGGTAGGCCATCGAATGACCGTCGATGAGCAGCAGGCGGGGCCGCTCGGCCGTGGTCGTGGCTGCTGTGGCGTTCACTACGGTTCGGTTCTCACTCGGGCTCACGGGAGCGAGTCTAAGGTGAGGGTCCGACACTCTTACGTGTCGCATAGGTTGAGGAGCATTGCGTGACCGAGCAGGCCGGCGACTTGGCGCTGGAAACTCGCGCGGGGATCGACCCCGCCGCCGCCGACCAGCAACTGAACGACAAGCTCGGGCTGAAGATCCTCGAGGCAACCCCCGAGCGCGTGGTCGGCACGATCCCCGTCGAGGGCAACCTCCAGCCCTACGGCCTGCTGCACGGCGGAGCCAACGCCACCGTCGCCGAGGCGCTCGGCTCGTACGTCGCCGCGCTCAACGCCGGCGCCGACCGCGCCGCGATGGGCCTCGAGTTGTCCTGCACTCACCACCGCGCCGTCCGCTCCGGCACGGTCACCGGCGTCGCCACCCCGCTGCACGTCGGGCGCGGCACGATCACCGCGGAGATCGTGCTCACCGACGACGAGGGCCGGCGCACCTGCACCGCCCGCCTCACCTGCGTCGTGCGCGACCGCCCGCCGGGCGCTTGACCCACCCGCTGCCATGACAACGGCCCCTCACCCGCCAGGGCGAGGGGCCGTCGCACAGGGCCTCCTACCTCAGCCGACGCCGAGGTAGGCCTCCTTGATGCTGGTGTCGGCCAGCAGTTCCTTCCCGGTGCCGGACTTGGTGATGCGCCCGGTCTCCAGCACGTACGCGCGGTGCGCCCGCGAGAGGGCCTGCTGCGCGTTCTGCTCCACCAGCAGCACCGTGGTGCCCTGGCGGTTGATCTCCGTGATGATCCGGAAGATCTGCTGGATGAACTGCGGCGCGAGCCCCATCGACGGCTCGTCGAGCAGCAGCAGCCGCGGCTTCGCCATCAGGGCGCGCCCGATGGCCAGCATCTGCTGCTCGCCGCCGGACATCGTGCCACCGACCTGGGTTTTGCGTTCCGCGAGCCGCGGGAACAGCTCGAAGACCCGCTCGAAGTCCGGCTGCAGGTTCTTCCGGTCCTTGCGCGCATACGCGCCCATGTCGAGGTTCTCGAGCACCGTCATGCCGGGGAAGATCCCTCGGCCTTCGGGCGACTGCGAGATCCCGCGGACCACGCGCAGGTCACCGCGCAGCCGCGAAATGTCCTCGCCGTCGAAGCGGATCGTGCCGCCCGAGATCGCCCGGATCCCGGAGATGGCCCGCATCGTGGTGGACTTGCCCGCGCCGTTGGCCCCGATCAGCGTGACGATCTCACCCTCGTCAACCCGGATGGACAGGTCCGACACGGCCTGGATCCGGCCGTAGTGGACGGACACCTCGGACAGCTCAAGCAACGTCATCGTCGGGCACCCCCAGGTAGGCGGCGATCACGGCGGGGTTCGCCCGGATCTCGGCGGGCACCCCTTCCGCGATCTTCTTGCCGAACTCCAGCACCACGATCCGGTCGGTCACGCCCATGACCAGCTTCATGTCGTGTTCGATCAGCAGGACGGTGTAGCCGTCGTCGCGGATCGTCCGGATCAGCCCCATGAGCTCTTCCTTCTCCGCCGGGTTGAACCCGGCGGCCGGCTCGTCGAGGCACAGCAGCTTCGGCTCGGTCGCGAGCGCCCGCGCGATCTCCAGGCGCCGCTGATAGCCGTACGGCAGGTTCTTCGCGCGGTCGGCCGCCCGGTCGGCGATACCGACGAACTCCAGCAGCGCCATGCCCTTCTCGATCGCCTGCTTCTCCTCGCGGTGGTGGCGAGGCGTGCGGAGCAGGGCGCCGATCAGGCTGGTCTTGTGGCGGGCGTCGGTGCCGACCACCACGTTCTCCAGCGCCGTCATCTCGGAGAAGAGCCGGATGTTCTGGAACGTGCGCGCGATGCCGAGCTGCGTGATGGCGTGGCGCGAGGCCTTGCCCAGCGGCTTGTCCTCCAGCAGCACCTGGCCCGAGGTCGGCCGGTACACGCCGGTCATCGCGTTGAAGCACGTGGTCTTGCCCGCGCCGTTGGGCCCGATCAGGCCCAGGATCTCGCCGCGACGGATGTCGAACGACACCGCGTCGAGCGCCACGAGACCGCCGAACCGCACGGTGACGTCGTCGACCTTCAACAGCGTCTGCCCGACCGCGACGTCGATCTCACGGTCCGGTGCGACGACCTCGGCGACCTCCGCCTCGTGCTCGGCGAGCTGCTCCGCGCTCATCTGGGCGACCTCCGCCACGAGGCCGCCCTCGGCCGGGACCTCCGGGCCCGTGCCGTTGCCAGGGCCGGTCATGCCTTCTCTCCCGGGGTCTCGGGGGCCAGTGAGCCGTCACTCGAGATCTGCTCGCCGCGACCGAGCAGCCGCTGGTACGCCTGCCTGCCGTACGTGAGCAGCCGCTGCCGCGCACCGAGCAGGCCCTGCGGGCGAAAGATCATCAGGATGATCAGCGCGAGGCCGAAGATCAGGTACTTGTACTCGGCGATCGCCTGGAACCGCAGCGGCACGTACGCCACCACGATGGCACCCAGCAGCACGCCGACCTTGTTGCCCGCCCCACCGAGGATCACCGCGGCGAGGAACAACATCGACGTGACGACGTCGAACTTCTGGTTGTTCACGAAGCCCAGCTGCCCGGCATAGAGCGCGCCGGACAGGCCACCGACCGCCGCGCCGGAGACGAACGCGAAGATCTTGAACTTGTACGTCGGCAGGCCCATGATCTCGGCCGCGTCCTCGTCGTCCCGGATCGCGACCCACGCGCGGCCGACCCGGCTGCGCTCGAGGTTCCCGACCAGGAACAGCACGATGATGATGACCGTGACGCACAGCCAGTACCACGGCGTGCCGTCGGAGTTGTTGAACAACGCGCTGCCGTCGGCGTTGGTGCCCGGTGGGTGCCCCACCGCCTGGAACCCGCTGTTACCGCGCAACGGGTCGACGTTGTCGGCCAGCAGGCGCACGATTTCGCCGAACCCGAGCGTCACGATGGCGAGATAGTCCCCGCGTAATCGCAGCGTCGGTGTCCCGAGGATCACGCCGAAGATCATCGTGACCACCATGGCGATCGGGAGCACGATGAGGAACGGCAGTTTGTGCAACGTCGAGTCGGGGCTCGTGAACAGCGCCATCACGTACGCGCCGACCGCGAAGAAGCCCACGTACCCGAGGTCGAGCAGGCCGGCCTGGCCCACCACGATGTTGAGCCCGATGGCGACCAGCGCGTAGCGGGACACCTCGAACATCGCGATCGGGAAGTTGTACCCCGGCTGCGTGGAGAGGATCGGCGGGTTCAGCACGGGCAGCAGGTAGATCAGCACCACCAGCGGCACGAGCACGAGCCACTGCTGCACGCGCGGCAGGTTGTTCCACCACTCCGAGATGGGCCGCCTGCGCTTGGCCGCGGCAGGCGCGGTAGGCGTCGAGGTCACTGTCATACCCGTGCCTTTCCGAGCGACTCGCCGAGGATACCGGTCGGGCGAACCATCAGGACCAGCACGAGGAGCACGAACGCGACGACGTCACGCCAGCCTCCGCCGAAGAGCGACTGACCGTAGTTCTCGGCGACCCCGAGCAGCAGACCGCCGAGCAGCGCGCCACGCAAGTTGCCGATGCCGCCGAGCACCGCGGCGGTGAACGCCTTGATGCCGAGGATGAACCCGCCTTGGTAGGACGCGCCCTGCGGCACCTTCATCATGTAGAACAGGGCCGCCGCACCGGCGAGCAGGCCACCGATGAGGAACGTGAGCGTGATGACGCGCTCCTTGTTCACACCCATCAGCGTCGCGGTGTCCGGGTCCTGCGCCACAGCGCGGATGCCGCGGCCGAACTTGGTGCGGTTCACGAACATGTTGGTGGCGAGCATCAGCACGACCGACGCGATGATCGTGATGATCGTGACGATGGTGACGTCGGCGCCGAAGAGCTTGAACACCGGTTCGTTGCGTATCAGGCGGATGCCCTGCTCGGCGTTGCCGCCGCGCCAGATGAAGAGGATCTGCTGCAGAACGAAGGAAGCGCCGATCGCGGTGATCAGGAAGACCAGCTTCGGCGCGCCGCGTTTCCTCAGTGGACGGTAGGCCACGCGTTCGAGGAGCACCGCCGTACCGCCGGACACGGCCATCGCCGCGAGCAAGGCGAGGAGCAAGAACCCGATTACCTCGAAGACCGGCAGCTCAGGCGTGTCGCCGGGCCGGAAACCGAGGCCGAACAAGGTGAACCACACCGCGTAGGCGCCGTAGATGAACACCTCGGAGTGGGCGAAGTTGATCAGCTTCAGGACGCCGTAGACGAGGGTGTAGCCCAGCGCCACGAGCGCGTAGATGCTGCCGTAGGCAAGACCGTCGATCGTGTTGGCCCAGAACTGGTCAAGGAAGCCTTTCACGTCGAAGGTGATCCAGCTGTCGCCCTGCGCGAGGACGAGCGAGCTCAGGTCATGGGTCATCGACACACTAGTTCTCCATGTGGGTCCGGGGTGCGGGTCCGGCGGGATCGAGCCGCCGGACACGCACCCCGGTAACTGGAACGGAAGCCGGAACTACTTGATCTCGGTGTTGCGGACGATCTTCCCGTTCTCGACCTTGTAGGTCCACACGGTGGTCGACGACAGCTCACCCTTGTCGTTCCACTTGAAGTGCTTCGTGATGCCCTGGCCGTCGTAGGTCTTGACGAAGTCGAGCAGCGCAGGACGCGTGGTCTTGCCCGAGTCGATGCCCTTCAGCAGGATCGTCGCGAGGTCGTAGGCCTCGGGCGAGTAGGTGCCCGGGTCCTTGCCGGTGGCGGCCTTGTACGCGTCGGTGAACTTGGTGAACTGGTCCGCCGGCACACACGGGCAGGTGAAGTACGCGTTGGCAGCGGCTTCGCCGGCGCCCTTCACGAACTCGTCGTCCTTCACGCCGTCCGGGCCCACGAACTTCGCGGTGACGCCGGCGTCATTCAGCTGCTGCGCGAACGGAGCGGCTTCCTGGTAGTAGCCGGAGTAGAAGACCGCGTCGGGCGCGTTGGCCTTGATCTTGTTGACCACGGCCGAGAAGTCGGTCTGCTTCGTCTTGACCTTGTCCTGGCACGACAGTGCCGGGCCGAGGGCCTTGATCGTCGAGGCGGCGAGGCCGGTGCCGTAGTCGGAGTCGTCCTCGATGACGCAGACCTTCTTGGCTGCGAGGTCACCGGTCATGAACTTCGCAGCGGCGGGGCCCTGCGTGTTGTCGTTGCCGAGACCGCGGAAGAAGGTCTTCCAGCCGTTCTCGCTCAGCGTCGGGTTCGTGGCCGACGGGGTGACCGTGACGAGACCGGCGGTGTTGAAGATGTTGCCGGCCGCCTTGGACTCACCCGAGAAGGGGAGGCCCACCACGCCGATGATCGCCGGCGTGTTGACGATCTGGGTCACGATGCCGGGCGCCTTGTCGGGCGTGCCCTCCGTGTCGTACTGCTCCAGCTTGACCTGGCAGCCCGGGTTCGCCTTGTTGTGCTGGTCGACCGCGAGCTTGGCACCGTTCAGGATGTTGATGCCGAGGGCCGCGTTGGCGCCGTTGATGGTGCCGGCGTAGGCGATGGAGGTCGGCGAACACTGCGCCTTGCCGTCGCCCGCGGGGTCGGCGGCGTCCGCGGCGGCCGAAGGCGCTGCCGCCTGCGGGGCTCCGCTGTCGTTTCCGCCAGAACCGCTGTCGGTACGCGCCGCGCACGCGCTCAGGGAGATGGCCCCCGCAGCCGCCAGCACGATGATCTTCGTGAGTCGTGCTCTCTGCACTCTTCCTCCAAATGCCAACCAACCGTTCGAAGCGAACGGCTCGTCCCTATGTGGGAACTGACTGGCCGCTGAAAGTAGCCGCCCCGTGAGGTGTTGCACAGAGTTACCCACTGTCTTGTATCCACATCGTGACGGTCGTCACCGGCAGTAATGGACGTTATCCACCCGATTGTCGCAATCTGACAACCGGGTGATTACACTGAGTACTCGGATGGCACCTCGATCGGAGCACTTGACGTGCGGCCAGATCGATGTTGGCAGTCTAGGGACTCCACTCGGCTGGTGAAGGGGCGGTAAGCCATGATCAGACTCGAAGGTAGCAAACTTGCCCTCTTGCACCGCGCAGAGCGACGGAAGACCACACCAAAACGGGCGCGACCCCCTGGTCACGCCCGTCTTGCCACTCGGATGGGTGAGGCCTAGCCGATGCTCTCCACCACGGCCTCGGCGACCGCCTTCATCGTCGTGCGGCGGTCCATCGCCGTGCGCTGTATCCACCGGAACGCGTCCGGCTCCGTGAGGCCTTGACGGCTCATCAGCAGGCCCTTCGCCCGGTCGATGACCTTGCGGGTCTCGAGCCGATCGGTGAGGCCCGCGACTTCCGCCTCCAGCGCCTGCAGCTCGGAGAAGCGGCTCACGGCCAGCTCGATGGCCGGCACGAGGTCACGCTTCGCGAACGGCTTGACCAGGTACGCCATCGTGCCCGCGTCACGGGCCCGCTCGACGAGGTCGCGCTGGCTGAACGCGGTGAGGATGACGACCGGCGCGATGCGGTCGCTCGTGATCTTGGCGGCCGCCTCGATGCCGTCGAGTTTCGGCATCTTGACGTCGAGGATGACGAGGTCGGGCTTGAGGTCGGTGGCCAGGTTGATGGCTTCTTCACCATCGCCGGCCTCGCCGACCACCTCGTAGCCCTCCTCACGCAGCATCTCGACCAGGTCGAGCCTGATGAGCGCCTCGTCCTCGGCGACGAGCACCCGACGCTGCGGCACGGTGGCGGCACCGTTGGCCTCGGTAGCCTGTTCGGTCACCGGGGTCCTCCTGAAGGCTCGGCGGGACGGTTGACTCGCGGTGACCCGCGAAAGGTCAGCCTACCGGGAACGATCCAGTTCCCAAGATGGCGTTCACCACGAAGTGGCGGGCGCGACACCCCGCCCCGCCACACGCGCGTCACCGGTGATCGCGTAAAGTTCCTCGCGCTCGCCCCCGTAGCCCAACTGGCAGAGGCAACGGATTCAAAACCCGTCCAGTGAGAGTTCGAATCTCTCCGGGGGCACCCCTTTCCACCTGCACAAACCGGCCCCTGACCAGGCGCAACTCGGTCGGGGTCCGATCTTGTGTCAACCGGTGGCACGCGACCGCGACCGCGACCGCGACCGGCCGGCCCTCGACGGCGCCGCGGCCACGCTGGTCATCACCATCGGCTCGGCCGTGCTCGGCGCCGGCGTGAAGACCAACGACCCCGACCTACGTTCACCCCTCTCGCCTGGGGACTGCCGGATGGCAGGACTGGCGGGCCCCGGACCGCGATAATGGCCAGGTGACCGCACACGTCGAACTGCGTGAAATCACCGACGCCAACCGCGACGAGGTATGCGCCGTGCGTGTCCGTCCGGACCAGAAGAAGTTCGTCGCATCGGTGAAGAAGTCGCTGAAGGAGGCGGGCAAGAAACCACAGTTGTCGCCCTGGTATCGCGCTGTGTACGCGGACGACGTGCCCGTCGGTTTCGTCATGCTGAACTGGGCGGTGTCCCCAGGTACGCGCGGCGTGGCCGGCTCGTACGTCCTGTGGCGGCTGCTCGTCGGAGCGCAGTTCCAACGCCGCGGCTACGGGCGCGCCGCGCTGGCCAAAGTCATCGAACTGGTCAGGGCGGACGGTGGCACCGAACTATTCACCAGTTACCAACCAGGAAAGGGCGAACCATGGCCGTTCTACCGGGGCTTCGGCTTCCAGCCGACCGGTGAGATCGACGACGGCGAGATCGTCCTGCGGTGCGCGCTGACCTGATCGGCCGACCGCGACGACCGAAGGGGCGGTCCGTGGTCCGCGAAATCCTGGGGGTCAAGAGGTCGCAGGGTCGAATCCTGTCAGCCCGACCGGACGAAACGTAGGGCCCTTGAGCAGCGTAATCGCTGCTCATGGACCCCTTTCCACCAGCGCAAACCGGCCCATGACCAGGCGCAACTCAGTCAGGGGCCGATCTTGTGTCAACCGGTGCCGCGCGACGGCGACCGGCAAAGTACGGCTACGCGCGGTCTATTCGCGGTCCACGTTCGTCGCGGCGGAGGGGCCGGCGCCTACTCGTCCTCGACCAGACCGAGGATTGTGGCGATCTTCGCCAGAGATACCGCTTCCAGCCCTGCCAGGATTGCTCGTCGGATGGTGGATCTCGTGACGCCTCGATCTGGGAGGCTCGCGGCATGGCGCTGAGCAATCCTGGCTGGGCTGAGTCGTTCGACACCGGCGGAGCACTGATCGACATCGTGGTCTCGGACATGACGACCGATGCCTGGCGCAGGGTCTTTGCGAATTTCAAGGCCCATCCTGAGGTGTGGACCCCATGCGCTGGATTCGAGCGTGCCGGCCAGATGGCCGCCGACTACGCTGCTGCGACTCCTGATGATCGCCTTCTAGCCCGGGGCAATCTTCCAGGTCAGCTCAATGCCTGGTTCTTGGACGATGAACTCGAAATCGATTTGGACCCACGGCAGTTGACCGAGGACGATCACGTCGTGACGCTCCAGGGATTCATGCGGGAACTCGGGCAACTCCTGCATCGGGACGTCGCCATGAGCTGGGAGGGCATGCGGGAAGCTGTGGTTTTCCGATACCGGTATGCCACGGATTCGATCGATTGAGGCTTGCGGCGGCCCAGCCTGGTTCCCTTGCAGAGAACTCGAGGAACTTCGCCACGGTGCGCCGCTGATGCTCCACCACCAGTTCCGCCGTCGTGAACTGGTGCTCGGGGCCAAGACGTGGCGGGTACCGGCGAACTGCTACCCACCTGCCATACCGCCCTCGCTGACCACCGGGGACCATCGGGGCGCGCTGGCAGCTGGCCGGGCTGGCGAGCAAGTCTCCGGATCCCAGAGCGTTTCGGTTCCGCTGATTGCGCAGCAAGCGACGGCGTAAGCCCGAATGGGCATGCCCACCGAAATGAACTCCGCACTCGAAAGCGGTCGCGTTCTCCTCGAAAAAACTCGATTATCCCGCGAACATCGACAACCACTTCGTCGTCGACCCGTCCAAGGACAGCCAGCCGCCCGGGTGACTATGTGAACGGCCAACCCGGGTTGGGCCTTCCCGATTTCAACTGCCCCGCATGGAAAACACTAGCAGTTGATCATTATTCAATACAGTCAACAATTATGGCCATATGCAGTGCTCTGCCCCGCTTCACTGGTCGTGCGTCAACCTTCGGACAGCCCAGAACCGTTCGCGTACTGTTTCAGCACAGCCTTGGCCAAGGCGACGAGCTCGGTGCGAAGTTCAGGTGGTGACACCACCTCGATACCACCGCCGTACCCGATCAGCTGTACGGCGCCTTTCGCTGCCGATTCGATCGGCAGTTCCGCCAGTACCCAGCCCTGCTCGTCGCGAGAGCCGTGGCGGACGGCGTCGGCGAGGCTGCTGTCGCCGAGGTCCGGCAGTTCTGCGACGAGTTCGGGAGCGACCCGGATGTGCGCTGTCGCGGTGAGGCGCCGGCGATCGAAGTCGGTCAGGTGGTGCTGCCAGAACTCGGCGAGGTCGAATGGGGTGACGCGCTCGAATGTCACGTCCTCGGTGTGGAGTTCCAGGATGTTGCTCACCCGGTAGGTCCGCAGTGGTGACGTGGTGCCGCGGGTGCGGTCGGCGGCGACGAGGTACCAGACGCCGTTCTTGACGACGAGGCCGTGCGGATCGAGGGTCCGGCGCACTTCGCGTGGTTCGGCCCAGCGCCAGTAGCTCACGTGCACCCGCCGGTTCGTCAGCAGCGCGTCGGCGAGCGTGGGCAGAGCCGCGGGGGTGGTCGCGTAGCTGTACCAGGCGGGCAGGTCGAGCAGAAAGCGATCGCGTAGCCGGTTCGCTCGCTCTTCGTGATGGGGTCCGAGGGCGGCGAGCAGCTTCGCCTCGGCCGAGCGGGCCTGTTCGGTCAGTCCGAGTGAGGCCGCCGGCGCCGGGAGTCCGATGAGGAACAGTGCCAGAGATTCCTGCGAGGTCAGGCCTGTGAGCGTGGTGCGATACCCATCCACCAGCCGGTAGCCGCCGCCGCGACCGTTCTCGGCGTAGAGGGGGACGCCCATCTGAGACAGCACCTCGACGTCGCGGTACACGGTGCGCATCGAGACGCCGAGGTGGGCGGCGAGTTCGCGGGCGGTGGCGGTGCGGCGCGCCTGCAACAGCAGCAGGATCGAGAGCAGGCGCCCGGAACGGACGCCGGATTGGTTCATCGACTTAAAGCTGCCATACGGTGTCAGCGTTGGCCAGCAGACTTGCTCGCATGACGCAGACAGAGCGGCGCCCCGCCTACGACTTCGACTTCTTCACCGGAACCTGGCAGGTGCGCCACCGGCGGCTGAGCTCACCGCTCGACAGCACTTCGGACTGGATCGAATTCGAGGGCATCACGAACGCGCGCACCCATCACGGTGGAGCGATCCACGTCGACGAGGTGTCCCTCGCCGAGCCAGGCCACTACGGCTTCACCATCCGCACGTACGACCAGGAGCGGAAAGACTGGACGATCTACTGGGTGAACAACCGGGTCGGACGGCTCGAGCCACCGGTGCGAGGGCGGTTCACCGACGGCGTCGGGACGTTCTACGGCACCGACGAGGTGGACGGCCGGCCGGTGCGAGTGCGGTTCGTGTGGTCCGAGATCTCGGACACGACCGCGCGTTGGCGGCAGGCTTTCAGCGTCGACGGCGGCACGACGTGGGTGGACAACTGGGAGATGCGCTTCACCCGGGAAGCCCAGTGACAAGCATCCCGCGCTCCGAAGTGGTCGACCTGCGGCAGTACACGCTCCGGCCGGGTCGCCGCGACACCTTGATCGATCTGTTCGACAGATATTTCGTCGACGGACAGGAAGACGTCGGCATGCACGTCGTCGGACAGTTCCGCGATCTCGACGACCCGGACCGGTTCGTGTGGTTGCGCGGCTTCGGCTCGATGGCCGCCCGCGGTGCGAGCCTGCCGGCCTTCTACGGCGGGCCGGTGTGGCAGGCACATCGGGACCGGGCGAACGCCACCATGGTCGACTCGGACAACGCGTTGCTGCTGAACCCGCTTCGGCTGGCCGACGGGTATCCGCGGTTCGGTACTGCTCGCGATTCCGCCACACAGCCACGCTCGGTGGTCGGCGTCACCGTCGTCCACCGCGACCGGCCGATCGATGAACCGTTCCGCGCGGTCGTCCTCGACTCGGTCCTCCCCGAACTCGTTGCGGCCGGCGGCGTACCCATCGCTGTGTTCGTCACCGATCCGTCCGTCAACAACTTCCCGGCGTTGCCCCTGCGCGAGGAGAACGTCGTCGTGTGGATCAACCGCTTCGACGATGATGCGGCCTACCGCGCCCACCACACCCGCCTCGCCGCGTCGGCCGGATGGCGTGAGCACGTGCTGCCGGTTCTCGAACACAGCGCCACGTTGCCCATGCAACAGCTGCGGTTACGTCCCACGGCACGGTCACATCTGCGCTGACCCTCGGCGAAGCCCCGGCACAAGGAGCCGGAGGACGGAACCGCCTGACTCAGCGGATGCGTTCGCCGGTCTGGGCGCAGGAGTAGCCGCCGAGCTTCTCGACGCGTGTTCGGAAGCCCGGATCCGCGAGCAGTGTCCACAGGGGAGCCAGCAGGTGGTGCGACACGTCCGCGGCGCGCATCACGAGGTCGTAGGGTTCCTGCGCGACAGGCACGAAGTCGAGGCCGAAGGCGCGGGCCGCGGCGAGGATGCCCAGCCCGGTGTCCGCGCGGCCGGCGGAGACCGCGGCGGCGACGGCGAGGTGCGTGTGTTCCTCCCGGGCATAACCGGGGATGACGGCGGGATCGATGCCGCGGCGGCCCAGTTCGTGGTCGAGCAGGGCGCGGGTGCCGGCGCCGCGCTGGCGGTTGACGTAGCGCACGCCGGGACGCGTGAGGTCGTCGACGTCCTTGAGGCCCAGCGGGTTTCCGGGCGCCACGAGTAGGCCTTGGTCGCGGTGGACGAGCCGGATCACCGCGGCGTCGTCGCCGAGCAACCGCTCCACGTAGGGCAGGGTGTACTCGCCGGTGGCCGGGTCGAGCAGGTGTGAACCGGCGAGGTGGCAGAGCCCGTCGCGCAGGGCGACCAGGCCGCCGAGTGACCCGACGTTGGAGGAAGCGAGCGTCACCAGCGGGTCGGCGGCGCGCAACGCCGAGGCCGCGAGGTCGAGGACGAGGTCGTGCGAGCCGATGGCAACGATGGTGCGGTCGATCTCGGCGAGCCCGCGCAGCAGCTCCACCTGGACCTCGGTGCCGGCGTGGTGTCCTTCGACGCCGGCCGGGACGACGAGCAGCCCGTCCGCGCGGACGAGCGAGGTGAGCACACCGGCGCCGCGTGGGAGCGGCGTCGCGACGACGTGGTCGCGCACGCGGCCGAGGCGCACGCGCACCCAGTCGTCCATCCCGACCACCGACGGCAGTTTCCGGGCGAGCCGCGCGGTCGTCGAGGGCCGCTCGCGCGGTGCGGCACCTTCGAGCTCGGCCAGCAGGGGCGCGGCGAAGATGTCGAAGGTGAGAGCCGCGGAGACGGGATAGCCGGGAACACCGAGAATCGGCGTGCCCTTCTCGCCCGTCACCGTCCCGAGCACCACGGGATGCCCGGGCCGCACCGCGACTCCGTGCACGGCAACGGTTCCGGCTTCGGCGACGACGCGGGCGGTGTAGTCGTCGCGGCCCGCGCTGGATCCCGCGATGAGCATGACCAGGTCGGCTTCGCACGCGGCTGCGCGCACGGCGGCGGTGATGGCGGCCGGGTCGTCGGCGACGATGGCGGTGACCCGCGCGTCGCAGCCGGCCTCGCGGGCCTGCGCGGCCAGCATGACCGAGTTGGTGTCGGCGATCTCGCCCGGCCGCAGCTCGGTCCCGATCGGCCGGATCTCGTCGCCGGTCGGGATGATCACCACGATCGGCGCCCGCCGCACGGACAGCTCGATGACGCCGGCGGCGGCACTGGCGGCGACGTCGACCGGGCGCAGCCGGTGGCCCTCGGGCAACAGCAACTCGGCGGCGCTGATGTCCTCGCCGATGGAGCGCACGTGCTGATACGGCGGCACCGCGGTGTGCAGTTCGGCACCGTCGGGCGTGTGGTGGACGTGCTCGCGCATGACCACCGCGTCGTACCCGGGCGGCAGCGGGTCGCCGGTGTCGACGACCTCGAAGTCCGTCACCACCACCGGCGTCGTCTCCGACGCCCCGACGGTGTCGGCCGCGCGCACGGCGATGCCGTCCATCCCGGACGAGTCGAACGCCGGCGAAGACCGTTGCGCCCACACCGGTTCCGCCGTGACCCGGCCGACCGCGGCACCGACGGGGACCCGGATCGCCTCGACCCGCGCCGGGCACCCGGCCGCGGCCCGCGCTTCCCGCCAGGCGTCGTGGGCCTGGGCGGCGGGGACGTCGGAGATGAACGGGCTGTTCATGCGTACAGCGTGACATCGACGTCCAGGCCGCCGTCCAGCCCGGTCGCCGGCTCAGGAATGACCACGTACCCGTCCGCCCGGGTCAGCACCGACAGAAGCGCCGACGGCCCGAACAACGGCTCGGCGACGCCGTCACGCACGCGCACCTGCACCACGTCGAGCCGCCCGGCGGCCGAGGCCAGGTCTCGCGACAGCCGCGCCCGCGTCGACGGCCGGGCCGGCGGGATCTCGCAGCCGCTGAGCCGCCACAGCAGGGGAATCCCGATCTGCCCGAACACCACCAGCGCGGACAGCGGGTTGCCCGGCAGGCCGATCACCGGAACCCCAGCACACTCGGCCAGCAGCGTGGGCTTCCCGGGCTTGATCGCCAGGCCGTGACACCACACCTCACCGACCGCGGCGACGGCGCCCGCGGTCTCGTCCCGGGCCCCGACCGACGACCCGGCCGACACGACCACGAGATCCGCCTTGGGCAGGACCGAGGTCAGCTTGTCCTTCAACGCTCCGGGTTCGTCCGACACGATGCCGCCGAGCACGGGTTCGCCACCGGCGTCGAGCGCCAAGCCGGCCAACGCGGACGCCGTGGCGTCACGCACCTGGCCGGCACTCAGCGACGAGGTCTCCGGCGGAACCACCTCGTCGCCGGTGGAGATGATCACGACCCGCGGCCGTGCGTGCACCGACACGGTCACCACGCCGGCGGCGGCCAGCAGGCCCAGGTCCGGGGCACGCAGCGGCCGTCCGCCCGGGACGAGCGACGCGCCGGTCGCGACGTCGTCGTCGGCACGCACGAGCCCGCCGCCCGGCGCGACCGGCCGGGTGACCTCGATCGTGCCCGGCATGGTTTCGGCGGTGAACTCGACCATCACCACCGCGTCCGCCCCCTCGGGCAGCACGCCGCCGGTCGGCATCGCCACGCAGCCGCCCGGCCGCACCGACACTGTGGGCGCCGCACCCATCCGCACCGCGCCGAGCAGGTCGAGGTAGGACGGCAGGCCGTCGGAGGCGCCGTAGGTGTCCGCCGCCCGGACCGCAAATCCGTCCACTGTGGACTTGACGAAGCCGGGCAGGGCGTGCGGGGACGGGATGTCCCCGGCCGGCACCCGGTGCAAAGCCGCCGCCAACGCGACCGTCTCGACCGCGGTGCGGTGCGAAGGGCGGAACCCCGCGAGGGCCTCGGCGACGGTGCGGGTGGTGAAGAACTCGCGTCCGCTCACCGATCCGGCTGGTCCTTCGCGCCCTCGGGCTTCGGGTGCGGACGGGCCGCGGCGGCGCCCTTGGCCAAGCCCAGCACGGACACCACGGGCCCGAGCGCGACTTGGCCGAGCCCGCAGATCGAGGTCTTGCGCATGGCCTCTTCCAGCTGCAGGACCTTCCCCCGTCCGGCGTCGTCCAGCTCGGAGCCCGAATCGAGCACACCACTCAGCAGCGTGTGCGCTTTGGTGGACCCGACCCGGCAGGGCACGCACTTGCCGCACGACTCGTTGCGGAAGAACCGCAGCACGTTCGTCGACGCGGCCAGCAGGTCGGTGCCCTCCGCCAGCACCACCAGCGCGCCGGAGCCGAGCATGGTGCCGGCCTCGGCCAGCGACGCGAAGTCCAGCCGCAGGTCGAGCCGGTCGGGACCGATGAAATTGGACGACGCCCCACCCGGCTGCACCGCGCCCACGGCCGCGCCGTCGAGCACACCACCGGCGGTGTCGATCAGCTCCCGCACGGTGGTGCCCATCGGCACGCAATAGACACCCGGGCTGGTCACGTGCCCGGAAACGGCGAAGAACTTCCAGCCCGTCGAGTCGCCGACGCCCTGCGACTGCCACCAGTCCGCGCCCCGCTGCAGAATCACCGGCACGTCGGCGAAGGTCTCCACGGAGTTGATCAGCGTCGGGCGGCCGTGCAGGCCGTAGTTGCCCGGGAACGGCGGTTTGTTGCGGGGCTCGCCGCGGTGGCCTTCCATGCACTCGAGCAGCGCCGTCTCCTCGCCGAGGATGTAGCCGCCAGGCGAGACGAAGATGTCCAGCTCCAGCCGGCGCCCGCTGCCGCACGCGTCCGGGCCGATCACCCCGGCCTCGCGCAGCGCATCGATCTCCTCGCGCAGCACGTGTTCCTCGGGGCCGTACTCGTGTCGGATGAACACCCAGCCCTGCTCGGCGCCGACCACCGCCATGCCCAGGAGCAGCCCTTCCAGCACCAGGTGCGGCTGCTCGGCGAGGATCTGCCGGTCCTTGAAGGTGCCCGGCTCGGACTCGTCGGCGTTGCAGATCGCGTACTTCACCGTGCCCGGCTGGGCGCCCGCGACCAGGCTCCACTTCTGCCCGGTCGGGAACCCGGCGCCGCCCATGCCGCGCAGCCCGGAGTCTTTCAGCGTCGCCACCACGGCCTCGGCACTGACCTCACCGGCCAGCAACGCGCGCAACGACCGGTAGCGGTCGCCCACACCGGAGCCGCCCGGGTACGGGTCGTTCGGCCACGGTTCCTCGCGCCGCGTCGCCGTCGCGGGCCCGACTCGCCCGCCCCGCGCGGCGGTGACCAAAGTGTCCACTTCGGACACCGGCGCCGGGTGCTCGTTCACCGCGGCCGCGGGCGCGGCGTCGCAGCGGCCCAGGCACGAGACCTCGACCAGCTCGACGTCGGTGTCTTCGCCGTACTGCCGCTTGATCGCCGAAATCCGGTCTTCGCCCGAGCGCAGCCAGCACGACAGGTCGTGACAGACGCTGATCTGCACCTTTTTCGGCGGCGTGGTGCGGAAGTGCGGGTAGAACGAGATCAGGCCCTCGATCTCGTAAAGGGGCCGGCGCACATCGCGCGCCAGCTCCTCCAGCTCCTCGCGCGGCAGCCAGCCCAGCCGGGCCTGGATCGCGTTCAGCGCGGGGATCAGCGACGGGCCGGGGAACTTGCCCGCCCGCGCCTCGACACCGGGCACCCGCTCGGAACTCAAGGTCATTCCGCGACTCCCGCCGCCGTGACGGATTCCGTGTGCGCCGCGCCCAGGGCCTCGACCTGGATCGCGCAGAACTTGAACTCGGGGATCTTCCCGTACGGGTCGATCGCGTCGATGGTCAGCAGGTTCGCCGCGGCTTCCCGGAAGTGGAACGGGATGAAGCAGTTCCCGAGCTGTTCGCGGTGCGAGATCCGCACCTGCAGCTCGATCACCCCGCGCCGCGACCGCACGCGGGCCCGTTCGCCGTGGGCGAGGCCCCGGTCGGCGGCGTCCTTCGGGTGCATGTACACCTCCGGAATCGGGGCGATCGAGTCCAGCGCGAACGAGCGCCGGGTCATCGACCCGGTGTGCCAGTGCTCCAGCAGCCGGCCCGTGTTGAGCACCAGCGGGTACTCCGCGTCCGGGAGTTCCTTGGCGGGCAGCCAGTGCGCGGCGACGAGGTGGGCCAGGCCGTCGTCGGTGTTGAACCGCTCGTCGAACAGCACCACGGTGCCGTCGGAGTGCTCCGGATCGGCATTGGGGTAGAGCTTGCCGGACAGGCCGAGGTTGTCGTGGCGCAGGTTCTTGTACGACGGCATCAGCGCGACCATCTCGTCGAAGATCTCGCTGGGCGCCGAGTAGTTCCAGTCCAGGCCGATCCGCCGGGCGATGTCCTGCACGATCTCCCAGTCGACCCTCGCCTGCCCGGGCGGGTCCATGACCTTGCGGCCCAGCTGCACCCGCCGGTCGGTGTTGGTGTAGCTGCCGTTCTTTTCCAGGTAGGACGACGCGGGCAGGATCACGTCGGCGAACTCGGCGGTCTCGGTGAGGAAGATGTCCTGCACGACCAGGAAGTCCAGCGCTGCCAAGGCTTTGCGGACCTTGTTGATGTTCGGGTCGGACAGGAACGGGTTCTCTCCGAGCATGTACATCCCGCGCACGCCACCGGGTTTGAGCACGGAACCGATGATCTCGGTGACGGTCAGCCCGCGCTTCGGATCCAGCTCCGTGCCCCACGCCTGCTCGAACCGCTTCCGGGTGCCGTCGAGGTCCACACCCTGGTAGTCCGGGTAGAACATCGGGATCAGACCCGCATCGGAGGCGCCCTGCACGTTGTTCTGGCCGCGCAACGGGTGCAGGCCGGCGCCGGGCCGCCCGACGTTGCCGGTGATCGAGCACAGCGCGATCAGGCAACGGGCGTTGTCGGTGCCGGTGGTGTGCTGGGAAATGCCCATGCCCCAGTAGATGACGCCCGCGCCCGCCTCGCCCCACTCCCGGGCGACCTGGCGGATCAGGTCCGCGTCCACGCCGGTGATCTGCGCGGCGCGCTCCGGCGGGTACTCGGCGACCGTGCGCGCGAGCTCGTCGTAGCCGGACACCCGCTCGGCGATGAACTCGCGATCGATCAGGCCGAGGCGGATCACCTCGTACATGATCGAGTTGTAGAACGCGACGTCGGTGCCGGGCTTGACCTGGCAGTGGTAGTCGGCGTGCTCGGCCACCGTGCTGGCGCGCGGGTCCACGTACACGATCTTGGTGCCACGGCGGCGGGCCTGCTTGAAGAACGAGCTGGCGACCGGGTGGTTCGCCGTCGGGTTGGACCCGGTGATGATCACAACGTCCGCGTTGACCACGTCACCGTAGGTCGTGGACACCGCGCCCGAGCCGACGCCCTCGAACAGCGCCGCGACCGACGACGCGTGGCACAGCCGCGTGCAGTGGTCGACGTTGTTCGTGCCGAACCCCGCCCGGATCAGCTTCTGGAAGAGGTAGGCCTCCTCGTTGGAGCACTTCGCCGAGCCGAACCCGGCGATCGCGCCCGGCCCGCCGGTCGCGTGGATCTCCTTGAGCCGCCGCGCGACCAGGTCGAGTGCCTCGTCCCAGGTCGCCTCGCGGAAGTGCGGCATGACCTCGTCGTAGTCGACGAGCCCGCCCGGCTTGCGCCGGCCGTCACGGCCGCGCTTCTGGCTCCGGCCACCACCACTGCGGTTTCCACCGCCTCCACTGCGCCCGCGGTCGTTCTCGGCGTCACCCCGCACGTCCGCGGACAGCGGGCCCTTCGGGTACGACGAGTCGATGCGGATGAGCGGCATGGTGAGCCGCTGTGGTGAGGCGGCGTAGTCCCAGCCGTACCGGCCCTTCACGCACAGCCGGCTCTTCGACCCGGGCTGGTCCCGGCCTTCGGCGAAGGAGATCGCCTCACGGTCGCGGTCGACGTAGTAGGTCAGCGCGCAGCCGACGCCGCAGTAGGGGCAGACGCTGTCGACGGCGTCGAGCTGCTCGCGGGGCTGGATCGGGATGAGGTTGATCGCCTTGTTGGTCAGCGCACCGGTCGGGCAGGCCTGCACGCACTCACCGCAGGTGACGCACGAGCTGGAGCCCATGGGGTCGTCGAGGTCGAAGGCGATCTTCGTCGAGTAGCCCTTGCCGGAGCGGCCGATCACGTCGTTGCCCTGGATGTCGTCGCACGCCCGCACACACCGGTCGCACAGGATGCAGGCGTCGTGATCGACGCTGATGACCGGGTTGGACAGGTCCGTGCCGCGCCCGGATCCGCAGGGCAGGTCGGTGGTTTCCTTGGCGACGTCGAACCGGTCGGCCAGCTCCAGCAACAGGTTGTCGCCGGTCGTGGTCTGCTTGGGGTCCTCAGCGCGATCCGGCTGGTCCGACAGCAGCAGCTCCGTCAGCGTCGCGCGGTTGCGTTCAAGCTCGGGCGTGCTGGTCTTGACTTCCATGCCGTCCTCGCACGGGCGCACGCACGCGGCGGCGAAGACCCGGCCGCCGGTGTCAACCACGCACATCCGACAGACGCCGACGGGGTCGTAGCGTTCGTTGTGGCACAGCACGGGAATGTCCACGCCGGCCTGCTGCGCCGCGTTGTAGATGCTGGTTCCTTCGGGCACCGTCACGGAGTGGCCGTCGATCGTCGTGGTCACCGTGCGCACCGCCGTGGCGGGCTCGTCGACTGTCGTCATCACTGACCTCCGTCGCAGGCGAGCGGATGCTGCATACAACATACCCTCGTAAGTCAGGCGTCGAGGAGAAGATCGGGAAGGTCGCTCGCGCGCACCCGGCCTTCCTCATCGAGCCCACGGGCAACGTAATAACTGTCGACCATGGCCTGCAACCGCTGAGCGGTCAACGTCGCGGAGCGGCCGGAAGGCAGTTCCAGCGGCGTTTCCAGCAGGCGGGGCGGCAGGGTGTCGTCCTTCGCGGTCGCCCCTTCGCGCTGGTTGAACGCCCGCTTCGCGCGGACGATCCGCGCGGCCGTGGTACGCAGCTCGGCTGAGTCCACCGGCCACCCCGTGACCAGGGACAACAGCGTGGCCCACTCGCTGAACGGGTCCTCGAACACCCCGCGCAGGAACTTGCACAGGATCATCGAGTCCATCACCGCGGCCCGGTCCTCCGTGCCGATCGCCGCGCCGACGTGGGCCTCGCCGCCGCGGAACCGGTTCACCTCGCCCGAAAGGTCGGCTTCGTAGGCGCCGGACCGGTTGTGGTCGGCGCCGCGCGAGTTCACCGCCAGGCCCAGCGCCATCGACTGCAGGCTGCGCGGCTCGTAACCCGGCAGCTCCAGGCCCTTCACCTGCGGGGCGAAACCGATCGAGCCATGCCCGACGACCCCCGCCGCGCGCCGCGACCCCTGGGCCAGCAGCTCGCCCAGCCCTTCCTCACGGGTACCGATCGCCTCGAGTGCCCGCAGCAGGGCCGCGCCGTCGCCGAACTTCAGCCACGGTTCGTCGATCAGGCCGCGCTCGACGCACTCCATGGCCCACGCGATGGTGCCGCCGGCCGAGATCGTGTCCAGGCCCAGCTCGTCGCACTTCGCGCTGGCGGCGAACACGTCATCGGGGTCGGAGACCCCGCACAGCGGGCCGAGGGCGAACACGTTCTCGTACTCCATCCGCTGGCTGCCGCCGCCCTTGCGGGAGTAGATGTGCTCGCAGCCGATCGAGCAGGACGCGCAGCTGTTGCGGGCCACCCCGCGCAGCTCGTGCAGCTCCTCGGCGGCCAGCCTCGGCGCGCCGTCGAAGGTGGCCGAGGTGAAGTTGCGCGTCGGCAGCGTGCTGACCGCGTTGAACGCCAGCAGGTTCGCCAGCGTGCCCAGTTCGCGGTACTTCGCCGTCGCCGGGCCGAAACTTCGCCGCCGCAGATCCTTCGCCGCGGCCAGCACCCCGGCCTGGTCCGCCACCGCCACCTTGGTCGCCGACCGCACGAGGACCGCCTTGATGTTCTTGGCCCCCAGCACCGCGCCGAGCCCACCTCGTCCGGCATGGCGGCCGTCGTGGCTGATCGTCGCGTAGCGGACCTGCCGCTCCCCGGCCGGCCCGATCGCCGCCGTGCGCCAGCCGCGCCCGAACCTCTGTCGGGCCTGCGTTTCGGCGTCGGCCGCGGACAACCCGGCCAGCTCCGGCGCCGGCTCGAGCCGCACCCCGGCACCGTCGACGAGCAGCACCGACAACCGCGCCGCGCGGCCCCGGATGACGATCGCGTCGTGCCCGGTCAGTTTCCCAGCGATCGCGAACTGGCTCGACGCCAGCGCGTCGGTCAGCAAGCCGGTCAACGGGGACTTGGCGACCACGGCGAACTTCGCGCTGGTGGTGAGCGGCGTGCCCACGAGAGACGAGAACACGAACGCCAACGGCGCTTCCGGTGCCAGCGGATCCACCCGCGGCGGCGCGAACCGGTGCATCAGCCACGTACCCAGCCCGACACCGCCGAGGTACGCGCGCAGCACCCGCTCGTCCAGCTCGCACGTCTCGCCGGTCGCCGTGTCGTCGCCGACGTTGACGACCAGTGCCCGTCCGAAAAAGCCTCCCGGCGCCATGCCCTGACTGTAGGCCCGTTCGGGCGGTTGTGGCGCGGTCAGCCGCCGGCGTCCGCCGACAGGAACGCCACCGAATCCCCCGTCACGAGTGGCATCAACGGATCCCGCGTGACCTGCTCACCGTTCACCGCGGCGACCACGTGCCGGTCCAACGCCAGCCCGGCCAGCGCGGCCGCCGCACCCAGCGTCGCCGCCCGGCCCGTGCGCGGCCGATGCCCGTCCTTGCCCGCCAGCGCCCCGAACCGCTCGACCGTCACCTCCGGCGCCGGGCGGCTGCGCACCTCGGCGTAGTCCTCCGGCGTGTTCACGTTGACCGCCGACTCCAGCCGCGGATCGAGCCGCGCCAAGTTGCGGTCGTCGAGCAGCTGCGCGTCGTCGAGCTGGATGACGTCGCAGTGCTTGAACAACATCCCCGGCCGCAGGTTCCCCTCTCCGATCAGCCCGGTGATCAGCCCGGCCAGCGACGTCCGGTACCCGGCGGCCAGCGGCTGCCGGAATCCCCGAGCGAACGGCATGACCATGTCCGCGCCCGTCTCCGCCAGCCCGCGCAGCACCCGCCGCACCCACGCGGGATGCAGCAACGGCATGTCCGTAGAGCACACGAACGCGACCTCGGCCCGCTCCGCCACCGCTGCCAACCCCGCAGCCACACCCTGCATCGGCCCGAGGCCCTCGACCGGATCCTCAACTACCGCGACCCCCGCCGGCAGGTCGGGCAGCTCCTGCCCGGCCGCCGCGACGACCACGACCGGGCCGTCGATCGTCCGGCCCAGCACCGCGCACGTCCGGTACAGCAACGTCGAGCCGTGCCACTCCAAGCCCGCTTTGGGCCGGCCCATCCGGGATGAGCGCCCTCCCGCCAGGACCACACCCGCCTCGCTCTGCATCTGACGGAGGATAGCCGCGAGTCACGGACAGTGGCGAGAAACAACGACCCGGCCGCGTAACCGCTCGCGCCGGCTGTCGATTCACAAGTCACCCAGGCGGCCAACCTCGGCTGCCGTACACCGTGCGCATCACGGAGGTCCCGCGCTCCCGCCGTCACCGGCCGGTGCGAGCGGGTGCCGGTTGCCGGGGATCGCGGCGAGGAGTTCGCGGGTGTATTCGTGGCCCGGGTTGGTGAACAGGTCCTCGGTGGTGCCGGTTTCCACGATCCGCCCCTGACACATCACGGCGACGTCATGGGCGATCTGCGGGTGAGCTCGCCGTCATCGGGGACGAAACCGCCGTCGCCGCCGCGGCGCGCAGGTACTTCGACGCCGGGGCGACCGAAGTGGTGTTCACGCAGACCGATCTCGGCAGTCCCGAAGACCAGGCCCGGACCTTCGAAGTCCTCGGCGGCCTGGCCTGACCGCGGATGCCACTGTGGACAGTCACTCCGACGCGACGTAGTCCTGCACGATCCGCCGGAACGTCTCGCGCTCCCGGCGTGAGAGCGGCACGCTCGGCACATCGGCCGCCGCCGGGCGGGGCGCGGGCACGACGAATCCGAAGTCGAGCGGCGCGGACGGAGGTGCAAGCACCCAGCCGCAGCCGGTGACCGCTCGTGCCATTGCCCGGATCGCTCGCCTCATCGTCCTCAGCCTCCCGCACCAGACCGGTCTTCCATTCTCGTCGCGGACACGGCCGTGTCCAGCCCCGTCCACCCGGCGGGAGAACAAAACCGCCCACATCCTGAGCTCGGGTGCGACCGAGCACCGAAAGGCAGTAGCTGTGGGGAAAACGACCGAGGTGGTGGTGCATGACCTCCCGCACACGAAGCCGTCCCCTGCACATCGCGCTGGAGATCGACGGCACGTCGACGGCGAATCCCGGCGCCGATCCGTTGTCCCCCAGGGACTTGGCCGAGGTGGTGGCCGGTGTGGAGCGCGCGGGCGTCACCCTGGCGACCTTCGACGACTCACCGCTGCCACCGGACGGCGGCCACCGGCTCGACGCCACCACGCGGGCGGTGTACGTGGCGACGCTGACGGACCGGATCGGGCTCGCCCCGGCGTCCCACGTCACCACGGCCGAACCTTTTCACCTCGCCGCCCAGCTGGCCGGCCTCGAACACGCCACCCACGGGCGTGCCGCGTGGCTGGTCGGCGCGACCGCCCGGCCCGAGGCGCTGGCGACCGTCGGCCGGCCGCCGCTCGGGTCCGACGCGCTGCGACAGGAAGTGGCCGACGTCGTCGAGGTCGTCCGGCGGCTGTGGGACTCGTGGGAGGACGACGCCGTCATCAAGGACGTCGAGACCGGCCGCTACCTCGATCCCGGCAAAGTGCACCACGTCGACTTCGACGGCGAGACCTTCTCGGTCAAAGGACCGCTGATCACCCCGCGCCCGCCCCAGGGCAGCCTCGTCGCGCTCGCACCCGACACCCTCGACGACGCGGCCCGCCCCGACGTCGCGCTGGTCGCGGACAAGCCGGGGAGTGCGGCGGCGGTGACGACCGTGATCCGTGCGGATCCGCGGCGCAGCACCAGCCATCCGTCGGCCGCGCACTCGATGTCGTAGCCGTCGGCGAGGTAGCAGTCCAGCTCGCGGGCCAGCTCGTTCCCGTCGGCGACGTGGTGGACCGGATCGTACGCGTGCGCAGCCACGTGTTTTCCTCCACTGTGGACCTTCAAACAGGGACTTTCAAACAGGGACTTCCAAGCTGGACTTTCCACAGCCAGGTACGAAATGGACAGTTGCTCACCCGAGGTCGAATCGGAGCACCCCCGGAGTCGTGGGCCGGGGTGATCCGGTCGCGGGTTCGGTGGTGACGGCGATGTGGTCGACGTCGGCGGGCAGTGCGCTGACCAGCGCGCCGGAGTCCGGGTGGAGCAGGCCGGCCGACTGCGGGCCGCGTGGGCCGATCAGCCAGACCTGGTAGGCGTGCGCGGGGTCGAGCGCCGCGACGCCGTCGAGCGAGACCGCGACCTGTGCGACGCCGCGGGAGGCCTCGGCGGTACCGGTCCCGCCGGTGGCCGCGCGCACGGTGACGGTGACCGCGTCGGGTGCGGCGAGGATCCGCGCGTCGGCGGTCACGACCGCCGAGCCGCGCTCGCCGCCCGGGCCGCCGCCCAGCGTGATGCCTCCGACGACACCGGCGGCCACTGCCGCGACGGCGGCGACCGTGATCGCCGCCCGCGTTCGCCACCGACGAGGGACGCCGGCCGCGGGCTGTGGTTCGTGAACGAGCGGTGGAGCCTGGCGCGTCGCCGCGATCCGCGCGAGCACGACCGCGCGCGCCCGGGCCGGCGGCTCGGCGTCGGCGGCGACGCCGAGCAGAGCCGCCACGGCCCGCAGCTCGCTCACCTCCTGGGCGCAGACCTCACAGTCGCGCAGGTGCCGTTCGAACTGCGCCCGCTCGAAGTCGCCGATGGCGTCGAGCACGTAGGCGCCGGTGAGGGCGTGGGTTTCGGCGGCGGTCATGCTCGTGCTCCCAGGGCGTGCCGAAGGCGGAGGAGTCCGTCGCGCAGGCGTGACTTGACGGTGCTGAGGGGGACGTCGAGGAGGTCGCCGACCTCGCGACAGGTGTACCCGTCGTAGTACGCGAGCTCGATCGAACGGCGCTGCAGGTCGGTGAGCGTGGCGAGCGCGGCCCGGACCTCGTCGCGTTCCAGGCGCAGCATCGTCTGCTCGGCGACCTCGTCGAAGTCCCGGCGCGGGTCCAGGCGGCCGGCGCGGGCCTCCCGGTCGGAGCCGGACTGCTCGGAACGCACGCGGTCGATCGCCCGCCGGTGCGCGATCGTCAGCGCCCACGACCGCACGTTCCCCCGTCCGGCCGTGAAAGTCGCGGCCTTGCGCCAGATCTCGAGCAACGTCTCCTGCGCGACCTCCTCGGACTGCGCCCGGTCCCGCAGCACCCGCACCGCCATGCCCAGCACGGGGCCCGCGAGCTCGTCGTACAGCGCGGCGAACGCCGCCTCGTCCCCGTGCGCCACCCTCGCGAGCAGGGACTCGGACGTCACCGGTTCCTCCACTGTGGATAGTGGCGGCAGTGTCCTCGTCAACGTCCCGGCGTGACCGGCCATGTCAGATCCCTCCCGGCCGAAGCGCCGAGTAAGCCGCCGGCACTCGGCCGGCGGGTCACCGGGTATTCGCCACCGGTTGCGCGGTGTATGGGTGCCGATCGGAAAACTCACCCGAGCAGATGCCCATCCGGAAGCCGCGCGGGGCCGAATGACCGGTATGGCCACCACCGAAGCCCCCGCCGTGCCGAGCGCCGCGCCCCCACGGCTACGCATCCCCTCCGCGGCGCTCTGCGGCGTGCTGGCGCTGTTCGCGGCGCTGGCGGCCGGGCACCTCGTCGCCGGGTTCATCAGCGTCAACGCCTCGCCCTACCTGGCGGTCGGCAACGGCGCGATCGACCTGACGCCGGTGGAGCTGAAGGACTTCGCGGTGCGGACGTTCGGCACCTACGACAAAGTCGTGCTGCTCGGCGGCATGGCCGCGGTGATGGTGGCCGCGGCCGCGGTCGCCGGGGTGCTGTCGCTGCGCTCGCCCCGGCCGGGCGTGGTCATCGTCGCCCTGTTCGGGCTGCTCGGCGGGTTCGCGGTGTACCAGCGGCCGGACCTGACCACCGTGGCACTGCTGGCGCCGGCGGCGAGCCTGGTGGTGGGCGTGGCCGTTTTCCTGCTGCTGCACCGGATCGCGCCCCGCAAGAACCCGCCGGCCGAGCGGTCCGGGGGTACGTCGCGGCGGTCCTTTCTCCTCGGCGGAGCGGGTGCTCTCGTCGGGGCCGGGGTACTCGGCGGGGCCGGCCAGCTGGTCAGCGGCACCCGGGACGCGACGGCGTCCCGGGCGGCGATCGGTGCCCTCGTGCCCGCGAAATCCGCGCCCGCGATCCCGGCCGACGCCGACTTCGCCAAGCTGGGGACACCGACGTTCCTGACGCCCAACCCCAAGTTCTACCGGGTGGACACGGCGCTGTCGGTACCGCAGCTGCGAGCGGAGGACTGGAGCCTGCGCATCCACGGCATGGTGGAGCGCGAGCTTCGCTACGGCTACTCCGACATCCGAAACCGCCCGCTGGTCGAACGCACGATCACCATGACCTGTGTGTCCAACGAGGTCGGTGGTGACTACGTGTCGACGTCCGACTTCATCGGGGTCGACCTGGCCGACCTGCTGGCCGAAGCCGGGGTGCGGCCGGGAGCGGAACAGCTGTTCTGCACGAGTGTCGACGGCTGGACCTCCGGCACCCCCGTAGCGGCGGCCCTGGATCGCGGCCGCGGCGCGATGCTCGCGATCGGGATGAACCGGGAACCGCTTCCGCTGGAACACGGATTTCCCGCACGGCTGGTCACGCCGGGGCTCTACGGCTACGTGTCGGCGACCAAGTGGGTCGTGGACATCGAGGTGACCACCTGGAAGGCCCGGCAGGCGTACTGGCTCAAACGCGGCTGGGGCGAGCAGGCACCGATCAAGACCGAATCACGCATCGACACCCCGAAGGGCTTCGACACCGTGCCGGCGGGCGCGGTGCGGCTGGCCGGTGTCGCGTGGTCGCAGCACAACGGCATCGCCGACGTCGAGATCAAAGTGGACGACAACCCGTGGCAACGGACCACCCTCTCGACCGAGGTCAACGTGAATACCTGGCGCATGTGGTGGACCCAGATCGCCGTGAAACCCGGCACCCACCAGGTGTTCGTCCGCGCCACCGACAAAACCGGCTACACCCAGACCGACGCGCGCGCCGGCACCGTCCCCGACGGCGCCACCGGCTGGCACTCCACCACGTTCATCGCGACCTGACCGGCTCACTCGAAAGAGTTGCCATCCGCACCAATCCTTTCCCCGACCGGCACCGAATCCCTCATGAGAAACACCCGCCGACCCCACTGCGGCCGGTCCTGGCACATCTGTCCACTGTGAACGGAGCTATCCCGTGAAATCCCTTCGTATCGCCGCAATCGGCGTCACCGCTGTCGCCGCCCTCGCCCTCGCCGCCTGTGGCAGCAGCACCGACAGTGGCTCGTCCGGTGGCAGCGCCCCGGCACCGTCGTCGTCGGCTCCGATGTCGTCGAGCAACGACTCCGGCGCCTCCAACGGCATGACCACCAACGCCGACGTCTTCGGCCCGGCGTGTTCCCAGCTGCCGCAGGGCAACTCCCCCGGCTCGCTCGACTCCATGGGCCCGCAGCCGGTCGCGTCGGCCGCGTCGACGAATCCGCTGCTGACCAAGCTGGTCGCCGCGGTCAAGGCCACCAACCTCGTCGACACGCTCAACAGCCAGCAGGCCATCACCGTCTTCGCCCCCGCCGACCCGGCGTTCAACGCCCTCGGCGACGCGAAGTTCACCGAACTGGCCCAGAACCCCGACCAGCTCGCGCCGATCCTGCAGTACCACGTCGTCGGCAAGCGCTACGACGCCAAGGGCCTCGCCGCCGCGGGCTCCGTCACCTCGCTCAACACCGCGGGCGGCCCGCTCAAGATCGAAGGCACCGGCGACAACATGACTGTCAACGGCGCCAAGATCCTCTGCGGCAACATCCCGACGAAGAACGCCACCGTCTTCGTCATCGACAAGGTCCTCACTCCGGGCACCAACAAGAACTGACCCCGAGGTCCCACGAGGACCCCTCCGGACGACGAGCCCGGCGTGCTTGCCCACAGGCCACGCCGGGCTCGTTGCGGTCTCCAAGCCCCTGCCTCGCCTGGCCGGCCACAGTGGACAGCGTCAGCGGCGCACCTTGAATCCGAGGTGCAGCACCCCGGCGCCCTGGATGACGATGTGGGGATCCTCCAGCAGATACTGGCCGTCGATGCCGCCGAAATAGCGTTTGCCCGACCCGAAGACCACCGGCACCACGTCCATCGCCACTTCGTCCACGAGGCCGGCCGCGAGGATCTGGCCGCCCACGTCGCCGGCGTTCACCGCGACGGTCCGCTCGCCGGCGAGCTCCTGGGCCTTGTCGATCGCAGTCGCCACATCGCCGACGAAGTGGTACGACGCCTCGGGGTGCCAGCCCTCGGGCTTGGGCCGGTGCGACACGACGACCACGTGGTCGCCCGCGGGCGGCTTGCCCTCCCAGCCGTTCACGAGGTCGAACAGGTGGCGGCCCATCACGATCACGCCGATCTTCTCCCACATCGACCGGACGTAGTCCGCTGAAGCGCTGGAGACCTTGAAGGCGTTTCCGGCTCCGGAATGGTCGAAGTCCTGCTCTCCCTGCCGGCCGGGGCGTTCGATGATCGGGTTGTCCCCGTTGAAGTACCACTCGTGGAGTGGGCCGACGTCGTCCTTGTCGTCGGCGATGAAGCCGTCCACCGACGCCACGTTGTGCATGATCACCGTGCCCACCAGTACTCCTCGGATCTCCTCGCGCGGATGCCCCGATCCTGCCGTCCCCGGTGGGCGACGGGCTTGTAAAAATTCACTCGGCGGGCATCGGGCCGCTGTCCGGCGGGAACCCTTCCTCGGCCGGCAATCGGCGCCGCAGGGTCAGGTATCCGGTCGGCGTGTGGCCGGTGAAGTCCTTGAACTCCTTGCTGAAGTGTGCCTGGTCGAAGTAGCCCGCCCGGTGCGCGAGGTCCGGCCAGTCGACCAGGCCCCGCGGGTCGACAGACAGGATCAGGCGTGCGAAGCGGTAGATCCGCGCCACCCGCTTCGGGGTGAGCCCGGCATGGGACTTGAACTGCGCGGCCAGGTGATTGCCGCTGACGCCGGCGGCATCGCTGAGCGCACCGACCGGGATCGTGCCGTGGGCGGTCTCCAGCCACCTGCCGGTGTGCTGGACCAGGTCGAGACCGCGCGGGGCGGTCTCGGCCAGCCGCGCACGCAGCTCCTCCTCCACGACCCGCAACGCCTCCGCGGCCGAAGTGAGGTCGCCGAGCCGGTTGCGCAGCCGATCCGCGGACCGCGGCCACACGGCGTCGGCCGGGACCCAGCGGTCCCGCAGCTCGGTCGCCGCCACGTCGACGAACGGCGAAATCCCCCACGGCTTGAAGTGCACCCCGACCAGCCGCACCCAGCCGGGGTACTCGACGACGAACCGCCTCGTCCGCACTCCCGTGAACAACCCACCGGCCACCAGCACAGGCGGCGCGTCGGATTCGCGCACCACGAACGGTCCGCCCAAGTTGACGAACAAATGCGCCGACGGCATCGGGGGCACGGTCATCCGGCGATGGCGCGGCACCCCGGTCAGGCAGTAGATGTCGTCGATGAACCGGTCCAGCGGCGGCGCGGGCACCCGGCCGACGTAGTCCATCGGCTCAGTGTGACCGAGGAGGGTTCAGATGGCGAGGAGTTCGCCGCGCCCGCCGGCGGCAACGTGTGCTGGGTCCGGGGAAGCCACGCGCCATCGAGCGGGACGGCCCTCGGCGCACAGGCATGCTCCGAATATCCGGTTGACCGGGCCGTCGCTCGACGCCGACGCTGACCGGCCGGTCGTCAGCGGTCCTGGCCGGCCCGGAGTACGCCGAGAAGCTCGAGGCGGTCGGCGGTGTCCGTGCCGGGGACGGGCACGAAGAGCGCCAGGATCTGCGACCGGTTCTCCTCCAGGAGCGCTTGGCAGTCGAGCTCCAGGACGCCGGTTTCGGGGTGCAGGATGCGTTTGCGGCGGCTGCGCAGCACCGCGACGTCGTGCGCGGACCACAGCTCGGCGAACTCCGTGCTGTCCCGCAGCAGCTTCTCGACCAGTGCCCGTGCTCGTGCGTCGCCTCGGCGCACGAGTGCGGCGCGCAGGTCCGCGGCCAGCAGCCGGGACTCCTGGGCCCGGTCTTCGAGCGGGTACGCGGCCCGGGCGTCCTCCGACGTGAACCACCGGTACACGAGGCTGCGGTCCGGCCCGTCGAGCCGGGTGTGATCGCCGAAGACGGCGGTGGCGAGGGCGTTCTGCGCCAGGACCTCGCCGAGGTCGGTCATCACCTGCGCCGGCATGTCGTGCAGGCGGTCCAGCAGGCCGAGGAGCACGGGGGAAACGTGGTCGTCGGTCGAAAGCCGGTCGGGCGCGGTGTGCCCGGCGAGCCGGAACAGGTGGTCCCGCTCGTCCAGCGTCAGGCGCAGCGCGCGGGTCAGGCCGCGCAGTACCGACGACGTCGGTTTCGGGGCACGGGCCTGTTCCAGGCGGGTGTAGTAGTCGGTGGAGATGCCCGCGCGCCCGGCCACCTCCTCCCGGCGCAGGCCGGGCGTGCGACGCCGCGTCGAGGACGTGACCCCCACCTCGCCAGGGGTGAGCGCCTCGCGTCGCACCCGCAGGAAGTGGGAGAGCTGTCCGGAGTCCATCGGCCCAGTGTCGCTCCGGAAGCCCCGGTCAGCCAGGGACTGCCGGTCCCTGGGAAGAGCTCGCTCTGCCTGCGTGGCCGCCCGCGCCGGAATGTGGTGGATGAGGGGCCGGAACCACCGGCTTCCCACGACAGAGGAGCACGTGATGACCGAACAAGGCCCGAAGACCTGGTTTCTGACCGGGGCGTCGCGGGGGCTGGGCGCTTCGTGGGCGCGGGCCGTGCTGGGGCGCGGCGACCGGCTCGCGGCGACGGCCAGGGATGCCGCGTCGCTGAAGCCGCTCGTCGACGCCTACGGCGACCAGGTGCTGCCGCTGGGGTTCGATGTCGCCGACGCGACGGCCGTCCGTGAAGCCGTGGCCGCGGCCGAGGCGCACTTCGGTGGCATCGACGTGCTGGTGAACAACGCCGGGCACATGCTCGTCGGCGCCGTGGAGGAAGCGACGGACGAGCAGGTCCGCGAGCAGATGGAGACGAACTACTTCGGTGCGATGTGGACCACCCGCGCCGTCCTGCCGGGCATGCGTGCCCGCGGCGGGGGCCGAATCCTCCAGGTTTCCTCGCTCGGCGGGGTCGTGGCCTACCCTGCGCTCGGTCTCTACCACGCGTCGAAGTGGGCGCTGGAGGCGGTGAGCCAGTCGCTCGCGGCGGAGGTCGCCCCCTACAACATCAAGGTGACGCTCATCGAGCCGATCGTCTTCCAGACCGGCTTGGCCGCCAACTCCCCGCAGACCCGGCCCGACGACGCCTACGCCCACATTCGCGAAGCGCACGACGACAGGGCCACGCACTTCGTCCCCGGCGACATCGAAGCCACCGGCCAGGCCGTGCTCGAACTCGCCGACGCCGAGGAACCGCCCCTGCGGGTGCTGTTCGGCACCGGCGGCCTGGACCTGGTCCGCGCGGAGTACGCGCGGCGCCTCGAGGGCTGGGAGAAGTGGGACGGTCTCTCGCGTGCCGCTCACGGCTCGGCAGCCGGCTCTTGACCGGTACTGCGGCGCCAGGCTTTCCCACCGGGAACTGAGATCGGCACCGCTCTGGTACCGCCGGATTCCCGCGGTCGTGTTCGACGTCGCTGATGTCCTTGCAGAACAACGACCCGTGTTCGGTGGCGAGCGTCTGAACGGCAAGTCCTCGGTCCGGGTGTGTCGCTTGTGGACCTGCCCTGCCGAACACCGGCCGGCTACGAAAGGGCCATGCCCGGCACCCGGGCGCGGATGGCGTCGAGCTCGGCCTCGTCGGAGATGCCCTGCCAGTCGTGGCGCGGGGTGTACGGCGTGATGAGCGAGCGGACCTCGTCGTCGGTGAGGACGACGTCCAGGGAGGCCACTGCGTCGTCGATCTGCTGCACCGACCCGGCACCGACGAGCGGGGCGGTCACCACCGGCTGGCGGTGCAGCCAGGCCAGCGCGATCTGCGCGCGGCTCACGCCGTGTGCGGCGGCCACCTTGCCGACGGCGTCCGCGATCGCGCGGTTCGACGCCTCTTCGGCGGGCGAGTAGAGCAGGTCGGCGAAGTCGCCGTCGGTCGCGGCCCGGGCGGTCGCCTTCGCGTCGTCCCAGGCGCGGGCGAGGCGGCCTCGCGCCAGCGGGCTCCAGATGATCGTGCCGACGCCTTCGTCCAGGCACAGCGGGATCATCTCGCGCTCCTCCTCGCGTTGCAGCAGGTTGTAATGGTCCTGCATCGACACGAACCGCGCCCACCCGTGCTCGCGCTGCAGGTGCAGGGCCTTCGCGAATTCCCAGGCGTGCATGGAGGACGCGCCCAGGTAGCGCACCTTGCCCAGCTTCACGAGGTCGCCGAGCGCTTCGAGGGTTTCCTCCAGCGGCGTCGCGTGGTCGTTGCGGTGCACTTGGTACAGGTCGATGTAGTCGGTGCCGAGCCGCCGCAGCGAGTGGTCGACCTCGGACATGATCGCCTTGCGCGAGAGCCCCCTGCCGTTGGGACCGGGACGCATCGGGTGGCGCAGCTTGGTGGCGATGACGACGTCGTCGCGATCCGCGAAGTCCTTCAGCGCGCGTCCGAGGATCTCTTCGCTGGACCCGTTCGAGTACATGTTGGCGGTGTCGAAGAAGTTGATGCCGGCCTCGAGCGCGTGCTTGATCAGCGGGCGGGCGTCCTGTTCGCCCAGGGACCAGACGGGATGGCCGCGGTCCGGCTCGCCGTAGGTCATCGCGCCGATCGCGATGGGCGAGACGTCGAGGCCGGTGGTACCGAGCTTCACATAACGCATGGGGAGTGTCTCCTGTCGAGGCAAACTCGCGGAGAATCCTCCGCAAGTGCCTCCGAAACTAGCGGAGGATTCTCCGCGAGTCAAAGGTGGGGCATGATCGGAGGCATGACCGACGGGACGCCGAGCACCTACGGCACACAGCGCAAAGCGGCCGCGCGCAACCGGGTCGCGATCATCGAAGCCGCGCACGAGCTGTTCGCGCAGAACCCCCTCGTGCCGCTCAGCGAGGTCGCCAAGCGCGCCGGCGTCGGCGCCGGGACGCTCTACCGCCACTTCCCCACCCGCGAAGACCTGATCCTGGCGGCCTACCAGCACGACATCGACCGCCTCACCACCACCGCCGACGAGGTGCTGGCCCGCCAGCCCTCGGCGAAGGCCGCCTTCATCGAGTGGTTCGAGACGCTCGCCGCGTACATCCGCATCAAGCACGGCCTCGGCGACGCGCTGCACAGCGCCGCCGCCCAGGACCTGATCACCGCCTCCTGGGCCCCGGCCACCGCGGCGGTGACCAAGCTCGTCGACGCGTGCGTCGCGGAGGGCACCATCGCACCGGGTCACGACCCGGCGGACATCATCCTGCTGATGAGCTTCCTCTGGCGGGTCCCGAACAACGACGCCGGTGCCGCCCAGGGGCGGCGGCTTGTGGCGGCGGTTTTCTCGGGGTTGCAGGCGGTCTGAGGCGGCGCTTTCCGGGCGCACAGCCGCGCTGGTCAGACGGCAGCGTCGAAGAGCGATTCGCCGAGGTATTCGCCACGGGACCGGTCGGCGCCGGGAAGTACGAAGGAGCCGCCGCCGAAGGGCCGTTCCAGGTCTGCGCCGCCGACGCCCAACAAGCCCGGGGTCACGATGCAGGAAATGGTCAAGACCGCGCCGCCAGAAAACGCTTTCTCCAAGGGTACGAGCACGCCGCTCGCCTCCGAGGTGAGGGAAAGCCTTGCGGTCGCCCAGCCGGGCCAGGAGCGTTTTTCCGGCAGGGCAACCGAAGGTGATCACCAAAACCGCGAAGTCGTTTCAGGGCAACGACGTGACGGTCACCTCAAGGCCGGGATGATCTCCTTCGCGATCACGTCCGCGTGCCGGGCCTGGTCGTACAGCGGGGTGAACAGGATGAGCTCGGCGCCGGCGTCGATCACCTCGCGGACGGCGCGGACGCAGTCGTCCGGGGTGCCGGCGATCGCGGCCGCTTCGATGGCGGGCGGGAGGCCGCCGTAGAGCGCGGTGAGCTCGGCGTTGACGCGTTCCCGGGCGCGTGTGGCGTCGGCTTCGACCGCGAGGTAGACGCGTTTGGCGATCTCGAAGTCCGGGCGATCGCGTTGCGCCCGGACGAACCGCACCTGCTCGGCGAAGTCGGCCGTCGGGGTCGAGCCCGCGCCGAAGAATCCCGTGCCCAGGTCGAGGGCGCGCCTCAGCGCCTTCGGCCCGCTGCCGCCGAACCACAGCGGCGGGTGCGGCTTCTGGAACGGGCGGGGTGTGATCGTCGCGCCGGACAGCTGCCAGAACTCGCCGTCGTGGTCGATGCTGTCCTGTGTCCACAGCTGTTTGAGGAGCTCGACGCCTTCGGTGAACCGGGCCAGGTAGCGCTCGGGCCGCATGCCGAACGCCGGGAACGGCCGGTTCTTGCCGCCGGAGCCGACGCCGACCTCGAGCCGGCCCCGCGACAGCTGGTCGAGGCTGCTGGTGCTCTTCGCCAGCTGCGCGGGGATGTGCAGCGTGGACACGAACACCGTGCAGCCCAGGCGCAGGGTGTCGGTGCACGCGGCGGCGAAGGTCATCGCCTCCATCGGGCTCAGCTGCGGGCGCCTGCCGAATACGGCCTCCTGCGTCCACGCGCTGTGGAAGCCTGCCTCCTGCGCGCGCACCAGGTAGTCCCGGAACGCACCAGGATCGAACGAGCCGTCGGAGTAGTACTGCGGAATCGCGATCGCGTACCTCATGATCACCGATCCTACGGCCACGAGCGCCTCAGGTGCCCGAACGCGGCGCCTCCACCGGTTCCATTCGCGCCGCCCGCATCGCCGGGTACAGGCCGGCGAGCAGTCCGACCAGCGCGCCCGTCACCGGCGCGCCCGCGGCGAGGGACAGGTCCAGCACCGGGGTGTCGGCGCCATCGAGGAGGTCGGCGAGGAGCGGGCCCGCGCGCAGATCGAGACCAACCTGTTCGGCGCGCTGTTGGTCACCCCGGCCGTGGTACCGATCCTGCGATGACCAAGCCCGGCCACACCGGGCACACCGAGCTGACGGAGTACGCGTCGGCGCTACCCCAGCGGTGACCGTTTCTCTCACGACACCGGCCCCAAGGTCGCGTCGCGGCTACCTCGGCTCAGGGCTCCAGCGGCAACAGCAGGGTGAAGACGGCCGGCCGCGGGCGCGTCAGGCGCAGCCGCCCGCCTTCGGCCTCGGCCAGGCGGCGCGCGAGGGCGAGGCCGATCCCGGTACCGCGGGCGCCGGGTGAGCGGCGGTGGAACACGTCCGTGCCCGGGGTGATCCCGTCGCCTTCGTCGGCGACGTCGACCGCGAGCACTCCGCCGGCGTCGCGGGCAGTGATCGTGACGGTGCCGGCGCCGTGGCGCAGCGCGTTGTCCAAGAGCACGGTCATGATCTGCCGCAGCACCGGACCGGACAGCCGCGCGCCCGCGACGACGGGTTCCACGGTCAGCACGAGCTCGCGTCCGGGCCCGGCCAGCGCGGGCGCCCACTCCAGCTCGAGGGCTGCGAGCTCGTCGGCCGCGGCGGTGGCGTCGCGCACCGGCGGGGTGTCGCGGGCGAGGGCTAGCAGGTCCGTGACGGTCCGGTCGAGCCGCCCGGTCGTCGCGACGCCCGCCTGGACCACGTCGCGCAGGTTCGCGCGAGGGTTCTCCAGCGCGGCCTCCAGCTGCAGGCGAAGGCCGGCGAGCGGGGTGCGCAGCTGGTGCGACGCGTCGGCGGAGAAGGCACGTTCACGGGCGAGCAGGTCGTCGAGCCGGACGGCCGTGGAGTCGAGGGACTCGCCCACCGAGTCGATCTCGGGAATCCCGGCCCGGCCCGCGCGGATGCTGAAGTCGCCGTCGCCCAGGTCGCGCGCGGTCGCCGAAAGCTGTTCGAGCGGGCGGGCCAGCCGACGCGCCTGGCGGCGGGCCACCAGGTACGCCGACAGCAACGCGACGACGGCCAGGCCGGCCATGCCGAGCCAGGTCAGGCCGGTGTGCCAGTAGACCTCGGTGCGCGAGGTGGCGGCGCGGATTTGCGCGACGACCGTTCCGTCGTCGTCGAGCGGGACGATCACCACGAGGTCGTCGTCGGTGTCCGCGGTGACGACGCCGTCCGTTTCCCCGGCCGGGGCGAGCGCGGGCGGGCCGACGCCGGCGAGCAATGCGCCTTGGGGGCTGTAGACCGCGACGGAGGTGGGATCTTCGGTCTCAGGAGTGCGATCCGGCGTGCGGTGGCGCAGGAGGTCGCCCGAGACGTCGAGCGCGTAGGCGTCGGCGGCGCGTTCGAGCTCGGCACGCTCGGCCGTGACGAAGTAGCGTGCCACGGCGACGGCGAGCGGGACGCCGAACAGCCCGATCGCGACCAACGCGGCGAGCACCGTCGTCAGGACGATGCGGCGGCGCACGAGCTCACCCTTCCGGTTCCTCGAGCCGGTAGCCGTGCCGGCGCAGGGTGGCGATCTCCGGCATCGGGTCCGGCCCGCCCGCGTGGGCCAGCTTGCGCCGCAGCGTGGCGATGTGGACGTCGAGCGTTTTGGTCGAGCCGAACCAGTGCGCGTCCCAGACGTCGGCCATCAGCGTCTCCCGGCTCACGGCGTTGCCCGGTTCCTGTGCCAGCCGCAGCAGAAGCTCGAACTCCTTGGCCCGCAGGGGAAACTCGGTACCGTCCACAGTGACCCGCCGCGCCGCCGGGTCGATCCGCAGCCGGCCGAGCGTGATCTCGCCCTGGCTCCGGTCGGTCGAATGGCGGCGCAGGTGCGCCCGAAGGCGGGCGTGCAGCTCGCCGAGCGGCACGGGCTTGACCAGGTAGTCGTCGGCGCCCGCTTCGAGGCCGACGACCACGTCCATCTCGTCGGCGCGCGCGGTGAGCATCACGATCACGCAGGCAGGCAGCGCGCCGCGCAGCTCGCGGCAGACCTCGGTGCCGTCGAGGTCGGGCAGGCCGAGGTCGAGCAGCACCAGGTCGCACGGCTGATTCGCGGCGTCGTGCAGGGCGGTGCGGCCGTGGGTGTGCCACGCGACTTCGTGCCCGTGCTGGGCCAGGCTCGTGTGCAGGACCTCACCGATGGTGCGATCGTCTTCGACGAGGAGAACTCGGGCCATGCGCCGAGAATATCCGTGTTTCCGGGTTTCGGTGCGGGCGGCGATCATTTTGCCTTCCGCTAACCTGACTGGAACCATTTCTTACCTCCGACCCGGGTGAAATGCGTTCCCGTTCACCGTCGAATGCGTTTTGCCCGTTCGCTAACCCGCGGCTTTCCGGGCGTGCACCAGGCCCGGAATAGCTTGCGGACATGTCCGCTGATCAGCCCTTCCCACGCCCGGTTCCGTCCCCGCAGGCACCCCTGGCCCCACGGCCGAAGCGCCGCCGGCGCCGGCTCGTGCTCCTGGTGATCGCGGCCCTGCTGGCCTACCCCGCCGGCACCTACGGCTACGCGCTCACCTATCCCGGTGACGCGAGCGTCGCCGTCCGGACCGTGGATTGGCTGCGTGACCTCGGTCTCGGCGGTGTGGTCAACGCCGTCGAGGACTGGTGGTTCACGCAGCACCCGCCCTCGAGCGCACCGCCGCCGCCCGGCGACCTGCCCTCCACCGGAGGCACCGCGACCGGCGGGGCGGGTCCGCACCCCCGGAACCTGCCCGTCGGTCCGGGCGCGGCCGCCGGCGCGGGCGAATGGCTCCCGGGCGCGCGCAGCGGCGGCCAGGTGGCCGAATACACGACCTTCCTCCAACCCGATCCCGCCCACGCGAGTGTCGTCGCCGGAGTCGCTTGGCTGAACCAGTCACTGGTGCGCACACAATTGTTCTCCGGCACGAAAGACCCCGGCGGTCCCGGCCCGGCCGCGATTCCCGCCGAACTGCGCGGCACCCTCGTCGCCGCGTTCAACTCCGGTTTCAAGCTGAAGGACTGCAACGGCGGCTACTACCTCGACGGCACCACAGTCGCGCCCCTGCACGACGGCATGGCATCGGTCGTGATCGACGACACCGGACGCGTCTCCGTCGCCCAATGGGGCCGTGACGCCACCATGAACCCGAACCTCACCGCCGTGCGCCAGAACCTCGACCTCGTGATCGACCACGGCGCCCCCGTGCCCGGCCTCGACCTCAATCCGGCCGGCCATTGGGGCAGCGCGTCGAACCAGTTCCAGTACACCTGGCGCTCGGGCCTCGGCACCGACCGCGCCGGCAACCTCCTCTACGTCGGCGGCACCGGGCTCACCCTGCACACCCTCGCCGACGCCATGGTCCAAGCCGGCATCCAGCAGGGCATGGAGCTCGACATCCACTCCCCGATGGTCACCTTCACCAGCTACCGCCCCGACGCGCCGGGCCTCGCGCCGGACAAGCTCCTGCCGACGATGCCCGGCAACCTCACCCGTTACCTGCAGGCCGACCAGCGTGACTTCTTCGCCACGTCGCTCCGGTTCCGGCCGCCGACGGCACCCTGAACTACGACACCAGTGTAGATTCAGGCCATGCGCAGGGGACCTGGTGAGCTCGAGGCCGAAGTGCTGGCCGTGCTCTGGCAGCACGGGGCGGCGTCCGCGGCGGACGTGCGGCAACGGCTCGGCGACGACACGCTCGCCTACACCACCGTCGTGACGATCCTGTCCCGCCTCTACGAGAAGGACGTCGTCACGCGGGAGAAGCGGGGCCGCATGTTCGTCTACAGCCCGGCGGAAGACGCCCCGGGGCTGGCGGCGCGGCGGATGCGCGCCGTACTCGACGGAGAGGCCAACCGCGAGAGCGTGCTGGCCCGGTTCGTGTCGAACCTGTCGGCCGACGACGAGCAGGCGCTGCTCAACCTCCTTCAGCACGACCGAAAAGGCGAGTGAGACCGTGGGCGCCGGCCTGCTCGTTCCGCTCGTCCTTCCGGTGGCGTCGTGGCCGGTGGCCCGCTGGCTCGCGCCGCGGCTGTCACCGCGGGCCGCGACGCGGCTGCTGACGTTCCTGGCACTGGTGTTCGCGGCGGGCAGCAGCGGGGCTTTGGCCGTGGGTGCTTTCGCCGGGCTGTCGCTGGTGCCCGTGGTCGCCGAGCTCGGGCACTTCACTCCCGCGACGTTCACCACCGGCATGCCGATTCCGGTGGCGATCGTCTGCTGCGCGCTGCTGATCGCCGCGGCGCTCTCGGCTGTGCACGCGTGCCACCGCCACTGGCGTTGGTACCGGCGGGTGCACGCGGAGCTGGACGAGCATTCCCGCGAAGGCGGCGTTGTGGTCCTGCCGGGAGCGGAGCCCGTGGCGTTCGCCATCGCCGGGCGCGGCGGCCGCATCGCCGTGTCCACGGGGATGCTCGCCGCGCTCGAACCCGGCGAGCGGGCCGCCCTGCTGCAGCACGAAAGGGCGCATCTGCGGTTGCGTCATCCGAGCTATGCCGCGGTCGGTGTTCTCGCCGCGGCGCTGAACCCGCTCGTTCGCCCGCTGACGGCGGCGGCCCGGTTCGCGATGGAACGCTGGGCCGACGAAGCCGCCGCGTCCTGCGTCGGCGACCGGCGCGTGGTCGCGACGGCGGTGGCCAAGGCCGCGCTGGCGGACCGCGGGCACGGCTCGTACGCGCTCGCCGCCGGCGGCGGCCCGGTGCCGCAGCGGGTGCGCGCGCTGCTCGACGCCCCCGTGTCACCGCCGCGCCCGCGCGTTGTGCTGACCTGGCTGGCGGTCGCCGTGGTGCTCGGCTGTTGCGGCTGGTCCGCCGGTGCCGGTGCGCAGGCCGCGATCTCGTTGCACGCCGACATCGAGGCCGCCCAGCTGGCCTCGTGCGTTTCCGGCTCCGTGGTCGCGCAGCGGCCCCACCGCGAGGCCGCGGTCCGCGCAGCCAGCCAGGATCGCCGGGAGTGCGCCGAGCGCTGAGCGCCACGAACCGACGGTCGAGGAAGCGACGTCGGAGTCGTGCAACAGGATCGTGCCGCCGGGGCGAAGTCCCTTGTGGACTGTCGCGGCCACCGACGCCGGGGTCGCGCGGGCGGACCAGTCGAACCCCCAGGTCGTCCACAGCACCGGACGCAGGCCCAGCTTCCGCGCGGTGATCAGGGAGTTCGTCGAAAACACCCCGTAGGGCGCCCGCAGCCACTGCGGCCGGACGCCGGTGACCTCGGCGATCAGCTCGGCCGTGCGCGCGAGGTCGTCGTGCAGGCCCGAGGGCGAACGGCGCAGGAAACAGCGGTGGTCCCAGCCGTGCACCGCGACCTCGTGCCCGGCGGCGACGATCTCGCGTCCGAGCTCCGGGCAACGGGCGAGCTCACGGCCGAGCACGAAAAACGTCGCCCGCGTCCCGGTTTTCGCCAGCAACGCGAGGAAACGCGGCGTCGAGCGGGGATGCGGCCCGTCGTCGAACGTGAGCGCGACGTGGCCGGGGTCGCCCACTCCCGCCAGCGCAGCGGAGCGCAGGGCCGGCAAGAACAGCGCGGCCGGAGCGGCGTGGCCGGCGAGCGCGGCCAGAGCCGCCGCGCGGATCACCCGGCCACCTCGACCGGCAGTGCCGGCGCGATTTCCCCGGCCAGCGCGGCACGCACCGCCGGGCCGAGTGCGTCCGGCGTCCGCACCCACGGCACCGTGCCCTCCTGGTCCAGCACGGCGGCGTTGGCGCGGCCGTGGCCGGGCAGGCAGCGGTAGGTCAGCACCGGCAGCCCCGTCGCGAGGGCTTCGGAAGTCGTGAGCCCGCCTGCGTTCTGGACCACGACGTCGCACGCGCGCATCAGGTCGGCCATCGTGTCCACCCAGCCGAACACGTGCCGGAGGCCGGCGCTGCGCAGGCGTTCGCGCAACGCGTCGTTGCGTCCGCAGACGACCACGGGCTCGGCCGAGCCGTCGGCGCGCAGATCGGCGACCGTCCGCTCGACCTCGCCGACACCCCAGGACCCGGAGACGACCAGGGCCAGCGCGCGATCCGCGGGCAGGCCGTGCGCGAACCTCAGCCGTGTCCGCTCGGCCGTGCCGGCGACCGGCCGGAATGCGGGCGCGACCAGCGGCGGCGCGACCAGCACGCGGCCCGCGCCCCAGGCTCGCGCCTGCCGTGCCGCGGTCTCGTTGGGTGCCACGGTCAGGTCGGCCTGCGCGCTCACGCACAGCCGGTGCACCGAGGGATCCGTCAGGTACGCCACGAGCCCCGGCGCGAGCCGTCCGCGCGCCCGCAGGTACGCCGCCGCGTGCGTCGCGAGCGGGTAGGTCGACACGACCAGCCGGGCGTCGTCGCCCACCACCTCGGCCAGTCCGGCGGACGCGAGCGCCGCGAGCCGCCGGGCAGTCGCCGCGAGCGCCGGTGAGCCGAGCGCCCCGAGCAGCCAGTCCCAGCTGCGCGGGGCGACCTGCAGCTGCCGGTGGTAGGCGCCGCACAGCGTCTGCCCGAGCCGGCCCGGCAGCAGGTCGAGGAAGTCGACGCGGTCGGCGCGCACTCCCCGCTCGGCCAGCCATCGGGCGAGCTCCCGCGCCGCACCGTCGTGTCCGGCGCCGACCCGCGCGGACACGATCACCACTCGATCGCCTTCGTAAATTTCTACAGGCATGTAGTAAATCTACATTCATGTAGTCAGTCGAGGCTTCCGGGTGCGCCGGCGCCTGTTTCGTCCGGTCTCCGGCGCCCGCACGCGCGGCGCGGGCGCCGGCCCCGCTACCGGCCGAGTTCCGGCAGCACGCGGGTGCCTTCCGCGCGCACCGCCGCGAGCGACCGCGGGTCGAGGCGCAGCAGCCGCAGGATCGTCGGCGCGATCTGTGTGGTCTCCACCGCGGCGCCGACGCTCCGCCCACGACCGGTGCCGCCGACGACCAGGGGGACGGACCGGTCGTCGGCGGCGGCGCCGCCGTGTTCGGCGATCTTCGACTGCCCGCCGGTGAACACCACACCGGGCACGGTGAGCCCGACGAGGTCGGGCACCCGGTCGTCGCCGGGGCGCACGCCGAAGTACCGAGCCGCGTCGGCTCCCGCGTGGACGGTCGTCAGTCCGGAGTGGACGAACGGCTTCGGCGCGCCGGAGACCCCGTTGCCCGTGCCGGACTGGGCCAGGAAGTAGTTCTTCGCGAACGTCGTGGCCGCGGCCGAGGGGTCGGTGAGCCAGAGCAGCAGCGCGTCGTCGTCGGTCGACTGGGCCACGAGGTCGGCCGCGCCCGGGTGGGCCGCGCGCCACGCCGCGTTGAGCCCGTCGAGCAGGGCGCCGTCGTCGATGCGGGTCAGCGCGTTCGGGTCGATCGGCGACTGACCGTGCTTGGCGGACAACACGATGGTCGTGCTGCGGTCGAGATCACGCCGCTTGAGTTCCGCCGTGAACGCACCGAGCTGCCGGTCCACGAAGTCCAGCGCCGAGCGCACGACCGGGCCGGGCGCGCCGCCGACCAGGTACCCACCGGCCTGACCGCCGGAGACGGGGAGCTTCTGCGCGGTCGACACCGACTGGAAGTTCAGCCCGAACACCGCCGGCGTGCCGACCTTCGCGGTGCCGCTGTGGTCGTAGCCGTCGATCTCGTTGAGCACCGCGCGGGCCTTGTACGAGTCGTAGCGCTGGGTCGCTGCGTTGTCCGTGGTCCAGTCCGCTCCGGACCCGCCGCCGGGCACCTGGCTGTTGATCTCCGGCGTGAACAGGTCCTGGACGCCGATGCCGGACGGGCCGTTCAGCATTTCGTAGGCGGGGTGCTTGTCCGACCACGCGGTGCGCAACCCGGCCTGGCGAGCCACCTCGAAGACCGTGTTCACCTGAAGGTACTGGTGCGGGTAAACAGGTTTGCACGTTCGCGGGTCGACCGGCAGCTTCGCCGGGTCGATGAGCGTGCGCGGGTTCCCGGTCATCTTCAGCACGCTGCCGGGCAGACCGGCGAGACCCTGCCCGGCGTCGACGGAGCTCTTGTCGAGGTCGAGATCCTCGGTGTAGTCCACGACCGCGCCCGGTTTCCCGCCGGCGCAGTTCGTGGTGCCCGCGGGCAGCAGCGCGTGGTTGTAGGTGGCGTCGTAGTACACGCCGGTCGTCGCGGGGTTGCCGCCGGTGACCTGGGCGACGAGGCCGGGGAACGAGTCCGAGGGCACGGGCGTGTTCGCGTGCGTGTACTGCGTGCCGTGCGCCACCAGGCTCGCGAGCGCCGAGTGCGGGTGGGCCGCGGTGTACCAGGCGAGGTCCGACTGGTGCATGCCGTCGACCGAGACGAGCAGCACGTGGCGCTGCTCGGGCGGCGCCGCGGCGGCGGGCACCGCCGTGGCGAACAATCCCGCGGCGGCGAGAAGAGCGAACAAAGGAGTACGCGACACGGATCTTCCTCCTGTCATCCGGCGCCCGCCGGCTGCGGCGCCCGGGGTATTCCAAGCCCCGGAAGAGGACTCCGGGAAACGCCGGAGAGAACAAAGCGTGAAATTACTTTCCGGATGCAGCAGGGAAAACCGGCGACAAGATACCGTCTTGAAGGTTAGCGGAAGGTTTGCCGGAAGCAATTTTTCCGCAAGCGGTAAACCGGCAAAACAATCATCGAGAACATCGAAGGAACAATCATTCCGGTGTCGGGAAGAAACTCGGCACCTGGGAGAATTTCCCCATGACGACAGCGGAACTGAGCGGCGGCGGTCCTCGTGCTGGGCGCCGCCCGGCGAGCAAGGTCCCGGAAGTCACCGCCCTGTTCTGGGTGATCAAAGTGCTCACGACCGGCGTCGGCGAGACGACGAGCGATTTCTTCGCCCACACCGTGGATCCCGTGATCGCGGTGGCCGGGGCGGGCCTCGTGCTCGCCGGCGCGCTCACCGCGCAGTTCCGGTCCCGCGCGTACCGCCCGTGGCTGTACTGGACGACCGTGGTGCTGGTGAGCGTGTTCGGCACGATGGCCGCCGACGCGGCCCACGTCGGCTTCGGCGTGCCCTACGCGGTGTCGGCGGGCGTGTTCGCGGTCGCGCTTGCCGTCGTTTTCCTGCTGTGGCACCGCTTCGAACACACTCTGTCCATTCACGACATCACCACGCCGCGGCGCGAGGCGTGCTACTGGCTCGCCGTCGGCACGACCTTCGCGCTCGGCACCGCGCTCGGCGACCTCACCGCCACGACGCTGCGCCTCGGCTACCTCGGCTCGGGACTGGTGTTCGCGGTTGTCATCACCGTCCCGCCACTGGCCCGTCGGTTCGCGGGCCTCGGGGCCGTCGCGACGTTCTGGGCCGCCTACGTCCTGACCCGGCCGCTGGGCGCCTCGTTCGCCGACTGGCTCGGCGTCGGGCCCGAGCGCGGCGGCGTCGGACTGGGCACCGGTCCGGTGAGCCTCGCTCTGCTGCTGGTGATCGCGGCGCTCGTGGGCGCGACGCGCGCTGCCGGCCGACGGACCCGGTGACACCGTGCGCATCGCGTTCGTGACCGAGACGTGGCTGCCGTCCACCGACGGGATCGTGACCAGGCTCGTCGCCACCGTGCGCGAACTGCACGCGCGGGGCCACGACGTGCTGGTGATCGCCCCGGAAGCCGGCGGCCCGAGCGGCCTCGCCGGCGCGCGGGTACGCACCGTCCCGACCGTCGGTGCGAAGTTCCTCTACGGCGGCAAACGCTGGGGCCTGCCGCTCCCCCGCGTCGCCGACCACCTGCGCGAGTTCGACACCGACGTGGTGCATCTGGTCAACCCGGTACTGCTCGGCGTCGCGGGGCTGCTCGCCGCGCGGCAACAGGACAGGCGGATCGTCGCTTCGTACCACACGGACATCGCCCGCTACGCGCGTCACTACCGGCTCGGCGCGGCCGTGCCGCTGATCTGGACACTGCTTCGAGCCCTGCACCGGCGCGCGCACCTCAACCTCGCGACGTCGAGCGCGTCGGTCGAAGACCTGGCGCGCCACGGCATCGAGCGGGTCCGCCTGTGGCCGCGCGGCGTCGACCTCGAGCGCTTCCGCCCCGCGCCGAGCCGGCACACCGCCGGCCGCCCGGTCGCGCTCTACGTCGGCAGGCTGGCCTCGGAGAAAGGCCTGCACCGGCTCGCGCCACTGGCCGAGGGCTTCCGTCTGGTGCTCGTCGGCGACGGCCCGGCCCGCGCCCACCTCGAACGCACCCTGCCGGCGGGCACGGTCTTCACCGGCACGCTCCACGGAGACGCGCTCGCCGAGGCCTACCGCACGGCAGACCTGTTCGTCTTCCCGTCCACAACGGACACTCTCGGCCTCGTTCTGCTGGAGGCCCTCGCCAGCGGCCTGCCCGTGCTCGCCGCCGAAAGCCCCGCAGCGCGCTCGACGCTCTCCGGCACCACGGCCGCCGAGTTCTTCCCCGTCGACCGGCCGGCCGACCTGCCCGCCCACGCCCGCACGCTGCTGAGCGCCGACCACCGCACCGAGGCACGCCGCCACGCCGCCGGGTCCGGGTGGGGCACGGCCACGGAACAGCTGCTGGCGCTGTACGCCGAGACGATCGGCTTGGGCCGCCGCCGGACCACTCCGGCCCGCCGGTTGCGCGCGTCCTGACTCCCACGCCGGCCCGGCGCGGCTCAGGCCGACAGCACGCCCGACGTCAGCGCGGCCAGCAGCGCGACCCCCACCACGAGCCGGTAGATCACGAACGCCGTGAACGTGTGCGCCGCGACGAACTTCAGCAGCCACGCGATCGCCGCGTAGGCCACGACGAACGACACGACCGTCCCGACCACGAGCGGCAGCACGTCCAGGCCGCCGCCGAGCGCGTCCTTCAGCTCGTACAGGCCGGCGCCGGTCAGTGCCGGGATCGACAGGAAAAACGACAACCTCGTGGCCGCGACCCGGTCCAGGCCCCGCAGCAGACCGGTCGAGATCGTCGCGCCGGAACGGGAAAACCCAGGGAACAGCAGCGCGAGGATCTGCGACGAGCCGACCAGCATCGCGTCGGCGAACGTCGTGTCGGCCTCGCCGCGCTTACCCGCCCCGAACCGGTCCGCCGCCCACATGATCCCGCTGCCCGCGATGAGCGAGATCGCGACCACCCACAACGACGCCAGCGGCCCCTTCACCAGCGACTGGAACAACAACCCCGCGACCACGATCGGGATCGTGGCGAGAATGACCCACCACGCGAACTTGTAGTCGTGCTCCTGGCGCGCCCGCGCGTTGACCAGCCCGCGACCCCACGCGGCCGCGAACCGCACGATGTCGCGGAAGAAATACACCAGCACCGCGGCGATGGCACCGACCTGGATCACCGCGGTGAACCCGACCACGGACTGCTCGTCGACGGGGATGCCGAGCAGCCCTTCAGCGATCTTGAGGTGCCCCGTGGAGGACACGGGCAGGAATTCGGTCAAGCCTTCCACGATCCCGAGGATCACGGACTGGCCGAGGTCGATCGCGCTCACTTCGTTTTTCCTTTGTCGTGCGACGAGAACATCAGGAACCGGCGCCGCGGCTCTGCTTGCGGCTCCGGAGAACCTCGAGCGCCAGCGGGATCAGCGAAACGATCACCACGAGCGCGATGATCGGCAGCAAGTACTGGTCGATCCCCGGGATGCTCGCCCCGAGAAGATACCCGGCGACCGTGACCCCGACCGACCACAACAGCCCACCCAGGACCTGCCACAGCGTGAACGTCCGCGCGGGCACGTCGAGAACGCCCGCGAGCGGGTTCAGCACAGTCCGCACGACCGGGATGAACCGGGCCAGGACGATCGCCTTCGCATGGCCGTAACGCGTGAACAACTCCTCGGCCCGGCTCATCCCCCGATGCAGATGCGCGTTGCCCGTCCGCGCCAGCAACGCCCGGCCCCCGCGGCGGCCCAGCACGAACCCGGCCTGCGCCCCCAGCAGCGCACCGGCGACCGCGGCCACCAGCACCAGCGGCAGAGACAGGTGGACCGCCGCCGTGGCGCTCGTGGTGCAGAACAGCCCGGCGGTGAACAGCAACGAGTCACCAGGCAGGAAAAACCCGATCAGCAAACCGGTTTCGGCGAACAGCACGAGGAACACCCCCGCCGTGCCGAGGCTCGAGAGCCACGACGTCGCGCTCAACGGATTCATGCAGCCGCCTTCCCCGGAGGCCCAGATCTTCGACAACGATGTAGTATTTCTACACCACTGTCGTTTTAACGGCGATCAGCCCCCATCCCGGAGAAAGGCTCGCGCGTCACCGCGCCCAGCTGCAGCCGCTGAGGCGCTCAGTCGAGATGGCTGAGTCCCGGCCACAGCTGCGCCCAGGTGCCGTGGGGTTGGCGGCACAGGTAGATCGCCGCGTGGTTCGTGGTTTCTTCGTTCGCGACGCCGCCGGGGGTGGTGATGGGCGCGATCTCGCGGACGTCGGACCAGAAGCGGCGCAGGTAGTCCGGGCCCCATTCCCCCACGCACAGCACGGTGTCCGGGGTGCCCACCGGCGGGCCCCACAGGAGGTAGCCGTTGTGGGCGCTGGAAACCGGCAGCCGCAGGCCCGCGTCTGGGCCGAGGAGGGTCAGGGCGCCGGCTTCGCCGTAGTTGCTGGTGAAGACGCTCGAGCCGGGCGGCAGGGTGTCGGCGACGGCCGTGACTTGGCGGACGAAATCGGGCCAGCCGTAAGTCTCCACCAGCTGCGGGTTGACCGAGGCGAACACGCGTTCCGCACTCACCGGCAACACGGGCAGTCCGATCAGCACCGCGAACACCCCCGAGAGCGCGATCGCGATCCGCCATCGCCGTGGGGTGACCGCGTACCGGGTTTCGGCCCACACCCCGCCGGCGGCGAACAGGCCGATCAAGGCCGGCGCCGCGTAGTAGCTCTTGCCGCCGCCCGCGGTGAAGACGACCACGGCGGTCACCGCGACGACGAGCACCCACCGGTGATCACGGTTCCCGGCCAGCCACCGCACCCCGAAGATCCACAGGGCGATCAGCGGCGGGCCGGCGAGCACCAGCAGCAGCAGCGGCACGTTCGGCAGCGCCCCCAGCGGCCCGCCCTGCTCGGCCGAGAGCACGCCGGCCATGCGGAACTGCGCCCAGCTGTGCTGCGCGTTCCACACCACGTTGGGCGCGACCAGCACCGCGGCCAGCGCACCGGCCAGCCAGGGCCCGAGGGTCCGCAGCACAGTGCGCCGGAACAGGGCCAACCCCACGACGACACCGAGCAGCAGCACCCCGACGGTGTACTTGTTCTCCAGCCCGATCCCGGCCACCGCGCCGGCCAGGAGCCACGCGCGGACGGTGCCCGACCGCAGCGCTCTCGCCACCGTGACGAACACCGCGGCCCAGGCCAGCTGGTCCGTCACCGTCGTGCCGAACAACATCGAGCCGGCGACGAACACGGGACACGCCGCGATCGCCGCGGCCGTGATGGTCTGGGCACGAGCGCGGCCGCCGAACTCCGCCGCGAGCTTGGCGGCCAGCAGGACGCAGCCCAGCTGCGCGGCGATCGCGAGCAGCCGCAGGGGCAGGACACCACCCGGCAGGTCGGCGGCCAGCCGCGCCAGCAACGGCGTCAGCGGCGGTTGGTCCGGGTAGCCCCACGCGAGGTGCCGGCCGGAGACCACGTAGTAGAACTCGTCGCGGTGCCAGCCGAAGCGCGCCGCCACCGCCAGGTGCACAACTCCGGCCACGGCGACCACCGCGAGTACCGGGCGCCACGCCAGCCGCTCGGCTCGGGCGGCCGGCCTGTCGGTTTCGAGCTTTCCCGTGTCATGCATGGCTTCTCGCCTTCCGGTCAGGACGGGGACGGGGCACGAACACTGCAGGCATGGACGGCCGGTCTGTCCCTCGCGGACTTTCCCTTGTCGCGAAGGACATCTCGACGTTCACGTCAGGACGAGGGACGGGGTACGAACGCGGCCAGCACCAGATGGCGGACCGTGGCCCGGCAGGCGTCGTCGTCGAGGCGGGCGGAGTCGGGGTCGCCGAGGCGGTGCCAGGCGAACCACGCGATAGTCTCGACGATGAAGCGCGCCGCGGCCGGCACGTCGGGGACGGCGCTCAGCGCGCCGGAGCGGATCCGCCGGGTGAGGTAGTCGGCGAGGGTGTCGAGCATGCCGCGGCGCCGTTGCACGAAGTAGTACTGCGCGAGCTCGGGCAGGTCCGCCGCGCATCGTTCGACGAGGGCGAGCAGGTGGCGGTTGCGTTCGATGAAGCCGTAGAGCTCGTCGACGATCGCGCCGAGCTCGTCGGCAACGGGTCGCTGCCGGCGGCCGGCGGACGCGGCCAGCGCGGGGAGGCCGCTGTCGTCGGCCCAGCCGTCGATCAGCGCCACGATCTCCTCCGGCGTCGGCGTGGGCACCGGGGTGGCCAGCGTGTCCAGCGCGTCCGGCCGGATCAGGCGCAGCAAAGCCAGGTACAGCAACGCTTCCTTGCTCTTGGCGTAGGTGTAGACCGCGCCGTGGCTCAGCCCGAGGGCCGCGGACACGTCGGACACCCCGGCCGCCTGGTAGCCCTTGGTCATGAACACCCGGGCCGCCGCCTCGGCGATCTCCCCCACCGGCCGCGCCGGCACTCTCCCTCGCACGGGCCCAGTATTGATTGACTGACTGGGTCAGTCAATAGTCAGCGCATTACAATGCGGCGAGAACGAAGGGAGCCGTCACGTGACGACGAAGAGCCCGGTGGCGCTGGTGACCGGCGCGGCCGGGGGCATCGGCGCCGCCGTGTGCCGCGCGCTGGCCGGGCAGGGGCACCGCGTCGTGGTGCACGATTTCGGCAAACCCGAGGCGGGCGACGCGCTCGTCGCGGAGCTTCCGGACGCCGTGTACGTGGACGGCGACATCTCCGACCCCGGGGTGGCGCCGAAGTTGGTGGCCGCGGCCGTCGAGCGGTGGGGACGGCTCGACGTGGTCGTGAACAACGCCGGCATCGCGCGGCAGATCCCGCACCGGGACCTCGACGCCGTGCCGGACGAATGGTGGGACCAGGTCCTCGGCGTCAACCTGCTCGGTCCCTGGCACCTCTCGCGTGCCGCGGCGCCCGCGTTGCGAGCCACTCGCGGCGCGATCGTCAGCGTGGCATCGGTGGCCGGGCTCACCGTGAGCGGCAGCTCGATCCCGTACGCGGTCAGCAAAGCCGGGCTGATCCACCTGACCAAGCTGCTCGCGGTCGCGCTGGCGCCCGAGATCCGCGTCAACGCGATCGCCCCCGGCTACATCGACACCCCGCTCACCCACGATTGGACGGACCTGCGCGACACCGTCGGCGAGCGGGCGCCACTGAGCCGGCTGGGCGCACCCGAAGACGCGGCGGCCGCCGTGCTGAGCCTGCTGAACAGCCCGTACACGACCGGCGCCGTGCTGACCGTCGACGGTGGCCTGAACCTGATCTGACGGCTCAGGTCCGCCAGGTGATCAGCTCGTCCAGCGGCAGCTTCTGACGCTTTCCCGCACTCCCGCTGGGTGGCGCGCCCGGGTCTTCGGCCGAGTAGCCGAGCGTCAGGACGCCCGTCAGCGACACGTCTTCCGGGAAGCCGGTGAGGGCGTGGACCGCCTCGAACTGGGCCCGCTCGCCGGGGCCGAAGAAGCCCGTGGCGAGGCCCTCGTCGGTGGCGGCGAGCTGAAGCAGCGACAGCAGCGCGCCGCTGTCGAACCACCAGTACGGGACGGTCCACTCCCCTTCCGCGCCGTCGTCGTCGGTTTTGTCGGCTTCCTGGTAGCGCTCGTGGTAGGACGCCTCCCGGATCCCGACGGCGATGTGCACGGGCGCCTCGGAGATCCACGCCGGGAGGCCGAGGTCGAGGTACGGCTTCTCGGCGATCTCGGCGATGCGGGCGCGGACGTCGGGCGCCGTGATCACCGCGAGCCGGTGCCCCTGGCTGAAACCCGCACTCGGCGCGCGGCGGACCACCCGCACCACGCGACGCAGGACGTCTTCGGGCACGGGCTCGGGCCGGTAGGCCCGGACCATCCGGCGGTGGCGCAGAACCTCGGAGAATTCCATGTGATCAGCATGGCGCAAGATCCACCGCGCCCGCCTGCGTTTCGCCGAGACGGAACACCCGAGCGCATCGGAGTCGAAAACTAGTGCTGATTGGCAGTCTATGGGTGAAGTGGGAAATTTTTCGCCGTTACCGATTTCGTGCCGAATCGACGTCTTGTCGAGCGAATTTCGTTGCGGCAAAGCCAAGATCTACTCACCAATTGACCACCACCTGACATGACACACTGTTGCCTCACCACTACGCGCGTTGATGATCTGTGTCGCTTCCCACGGAGTCTGTACACATGTCGTTGCTTGTTCTTAACCTTCTCGTGCTTTCGCGGTGACCTGCGATCCACCCCCGAGGATCAGCGGCCGGAAGCCACCGCGAGACTCCGGCAGACGCGGCCCTCCCCTGGCCGCGGAGCCGGGCGCGCGGTGTGAAAACGAAGGAGCCCACCCCCGTGGGGCGACACAGCAAACCCAGCCACACCAAAACCGTCCTGAAACGCACCGGCGCGACCGCGGCTCTCGCGAGCGCCGCGCTCGGCGGCATCGGCCTCGTCAGCGCCGGCACGGCCAACGCCTTCCCCGGGCAGGCCGGACTGGTCAAGTGCGAGAGCTCCGGCAACCCGACCGCGGTCAACAACACCGCGGCCGGCCAGCGCGCCGGACGCCCGGCCGGTCTGTTCCAGATCGTGACCGGAACCTGGCTCGCCAACGGTGGCGGCCAGTTCGCCCCGACCGCGGACAAGGCCTCCCCCGCCCAGCAGCAGGTCGTCGCGGACCGGATCTACGCCAGGTCGGGTTCGGCGCCGTGGGAGTGCAGCACGGGCTCCGGCCCGGCCGGCTTCGGCTCGTTCTCGGGCCAGCTGAGCACCGGGTCCGCCGACAGCGGCGCCGCCACCGGCCGCAGCAAGGCCAAGGCGGCCAAGCCCCAGGCGAAGACCCAGCTCAAGGCCAAGGCGAAGCCGCAGGTCAAGCAGCAGGCGAAGCCGCAGGTCAAGAGCACGCCCGCGGCCGGCGCGACGCGGTCGAACCCCAACGGCGACTACACCGTCGTCGCGGGCGACACCCTGTCGGGCATCGCCGCGCGCACCGGCATCGCCGGTGGCTGGCAGCACCTGCAGCAGCTGAACTCGGCGTACGTCCCCGATGCCGACCTGATCCTGGTCGGGCAGAAGATCGCCACGAAGTGACCCCCCGTCCGCGTCCGCGCCGCTTTCCCCCGGGCGCCGCGGACGCGGACGGCGAGCTACCGCGGATCCCCCGCCGCGGGTGCGCTCGGGCACCTTCGGCGAGTTCGCGGCGGAAGGCGCGCGGGGTAAGCGGGCTCTCGTTGTGGGAACACCGGCCCGCCTACCCCGCTCGTCCCCGCCGGCACGCACCAGTCGTCGCCTTTACTCACCAAACAGACGTCAGGTAGTTTCGCCCCAGCCGACAGAAGCGGGGTGGGGCGGTGCAGCGCGCGGTGTACGACGCCGAACACGAGGCGTACCGGGACAGCGTCCGGCGGTTCGTGGCGACCGAGGTGGTTCCGCACCGTGAACGGTGGGAAACCGACGGCCGCGTCGACCGCGAGCTGTTCCGCGCCGCCGGGAAAGTCGGGCTGCTCGGCATCTCCGCACCCGAGGAGCACGGCGGAGGCGGCAGCGCGGACTTCCGCTTCAACGCCATCCTCAACGAGGAACTGGCCGCCGCGGATGTGTTGGGCGCGGGGCTCGGGTTGTCGCTGCAGGCGGACATCGCGTTGCCCTACCTCGTGGACCACTGCACGGCGGACCAGGCCGCCCGCTGGCTGCCCGGCGTGGTCACCGGCGAGGCCATCCTCGCGCTGGCGATGACCGAGCCGGGCGCGGGTTCCGACGTCGCGGCGATCACCACGCGAGCCGTGCGCGATGGCGAGCACTACGTCGTCAACGGCGCCAAGACCTTCATCACCAACGCCCTCAACGCCGACCTCGTCATCACCGCGGTGAAAACCGACCCCGCGGCGGGCCGCAAGGGCATCTCGCTGCTGGTCGTCGAGGCCGACCGCGCGGGGTTCCGCCGCGGCGCGAAGCTGGCCAAGGTCGGGCAGCACGCCGCCGACACCGCCGAGCTGTTCTTCGACGACGTCCGCGTGCCGGCGGCCAACCTCCTCGGAGACGAGGGCCGCGGCTTCTACCTGATGATGAACCACCTCAGCCAGGAGCGCCTCGCCGTCGCCGTGCAGGCCACCGCGCAGGCGCGCCGGGCCTACGAGCTGTGCGTGGAGTACGCGAAGAGCCGCGAGGCGTTCGGCAGCCCCATCGGTTCGTTCCAGCACAACCGGTTCGTGCTGGCCGAGATGAAAACCGAGACCGAGATCGCGCAGTCCTACGTCGACCGGCTGCTGCTCGCCCACAGCCGCGGCGAGCTGGACGCCGTCGAGGCGGCGCAGGCGAAGTGGTGGACCACCGAGCTGTGCCAGCGCGTCGTCGACCGCGGGGTGCAGCTGCACGGCGGCTACGGCTACATGGCCGAGTACCCCATCGCCCGGGCCTGGACCGACAGCCGGATCCAGACCATCTACGCGGGCACCACCGAAGTCATGAAAGAGATCATCGGCCGCTCGCTGGGCTTTTGACCCGAGCGGGCGCCGCGTCCGTCTTGGATGTGGCCCGGGCCACTGCTAAGCTCGGCCACCAAACGACCGGTAGATTCGAGTGAGGCAACGATGCCCGACCTGACGATGCGCGACGGCACCCGGCTGCACGTCCGGGACGAAGGAGCCGGCCCCACCCTGCTGCTCCTGCCCGGCTGGGGCGTCTCCACGTGGTGGTTCCGCAAGCAGTTCGAGACACTCACCGCCTCGTTCCGAGTCGTGTCCTACGACCCGCGCGGGCAGGGTGAGTCGGACAAGACCACCCGCGGTCAGCGGACCGCGCGGCTCGCGGCGGATCTCGCCGAGGTCGTGGCGTGGACGGGCGACGAGCCGGTGCACCTGGTGGCCTGGTCCGGCGGCGGATCCACGGCTCTGCAGTACGTCGAGCTGTTCGGGACGGACCGCCTGCGCACGCTGACGCTGGTCGGCGCGAGCCCGAAGCTGCTGAAGTCCGAAGGCTGGGACCTGGGCTTCGCGGACCTCGAAGGCCTGCTCGGATGGGTCGGGCTGGTCGGCAGCGACTTCGGCGCCGCGGCGGAAAGCCTGCTGCCGGCGTTCTTCGCCGCCCCGCTATCGCCTGAGGACCGTGAAGCCACACTGGCCGAGATGCGCCACTGCGATCAGGCGGCGATGGCGCTGGCGTCGTGGGACTTCATCATCCAGGACTACCGCGACGTACTGGAGCTCATCAAGGTCCCGACGCTGGTCATCACGGGCGCGGACGACGTCGCGGTGCCGGCGGGCAACGCGCCCTACCTGCACGAGCACATCGCCGGATCCCGGCTGGAGATCATCGAGAAGGCCGCGCACTGCCCGTTCCTGGAGCAGCCCGAGCAGTTCGACGCCGCGCTGCGGAAATTCCTCGACGCCTGACCCTCACCCGCTGCGGGCCGGGACCACCCGGCTCGCGGCGAGTCAGCTTTCCGACGCCGTGGTTTCCTTGCCCCGCTTGGGTTTGGCCGGCTTTTCGGCCGGCAGCACGCCGTCGGCCGCGAGACTGTGGACGATCAGGTCGGCGAAGTGCTCGCCGATCTGCTTCGGTGTGAACTCTCCCCCGGGCCGGAACCAGCGGTACACCCAGTTCACCGACCCGAGGATCGACAGGCTCGCCAGCTTGGGGTCGATGTCCGCGCGCACCAGGCCTTCGGCCTTGCCCTTCTGGACCAGGTCGAGGAACACCGAGCGGTACGCGTGCTCGCCGCCGAGGATCTCGGCCTGCCGTTCCTCCGGCAGCGCCGCCATCTCGTGCAGGAACACGGTGGTCCCCGTGAGGTTGCTGCACATGTGGTCGACGTGCCCGATCACCACGTTGCGCAGGCGCTGCAACGGGTCACCCGGCCGGCTCGCCAGTTCGACGATGTTGGCGAGGCCCTGGCGGTGGACCTCGCTCATGACCTCGAAGAGCAGGTCTTCCTTCGAGTGGATGTAGTAGTAGAGACTCCCCTTGAGCAGCCCGAGCCGGTCGGCGATGTGCTGCAGCGAAGCGCCTTCGTAGCCCTTTTCGTAGAAGACCTCGGTGGCGACGGCGAACAGCTCCGCCCACCGTTCCTCACGGGGTTTGCGCGAACCACCGCCGCGTCGCTCCGCCCTGCCCGCCGGCTGCCGCACCCGGACCACCCTCATTCGTGAGCTTCGCCGCCGGGCGCACTGGGCACGAGCGGACCTTTCGAAACCATCAATCTACCAAACGACCGATTAGTCAACCACCGGCCGTGGTCCCGGCGGGTGGCGATCACGCTACCGTCGGCGAGCGACCGGCACTCAGACGGCGAGCCCCGTGTCGGCGCCGGCGTTGATCGCGCGTACGAAATCCGCCGGGTTTTCGGCGTCACCGAGGATGCGGACGTCGACGCCGTCGGCCGCGAGCTCGGCGGCGACTTGCGGGCCGGTCGCGCGCCAGCCGATGGCCAGCGCGACGAGATCGGCCTCGATGATCTCGTCGGCCGCGGTGTCGACTGTGTCCTCGGCCGCCGGGCGCCAGCGGACGGAGCCCGGCTCGATCCCGACGACCACAGCCTTGGTGAGGATACGGACACCGTCGTGGCGCAGCTGTTTCACCAGCTGCCGCCGCGTGATCGCCTCGATGCCGCGGCCGATGCTCCCGCGCATCTCGACGATCGTCACCTCGGCGCCCACGGCCCGCATCAGCTCCGCGGTCTCGCACCCGGTGGCACTGCCGCCGACGACGACCAGCCGGGTCCCTGGCACCACCTCGACCTCCCCGCGCAGCAGCCGTTGCGCGTCGTACACGTCCGGCCCGTCGATGCCGGGCACGGGCGGCACCAACGGAACCGCGCCCGTCGCGACGACCACGACGTCCGGCCGTTCCTCGGCCACCGTCCCCGCGGAGACTCGGGCCGAGGTGCGGATCTCGACCCCCAGCTCGGCCAGCCGACGAGCCTGGAAATCCCGGAACCGCAACACTTCCCGCTTGCTCGGCGCCGCCCCCGCCACGGACAGTTTGCCGCCGAGCGCGTCGTCGGCCTCCCACACGGACACGCGGTGCCCACGCAGCCGGGCGATCCGCGCGGCCTCCAGCCCCGACGGCCCGGAGCCGACCACCATCACGTTTCGCGGTGCCGCGGCGGGCTCGACGGACCACGTGAGCTCGCGGCCCACCTCCGGGTTCACCGAGCACCGCGCCCGCTCGCCGCGGCCGACCAGGTCCACGCACGCGTTGCACGCGATGCACGGACGCACCTCGCCCAGCCGGCCGGCGCGCACGAGGTCCGGCCAGTCCGGTTCGGCGATCAATCCGCGGCCGAGCAGCACCAGGTCCGCGTCGCCGGAAGCCACGATCTCGGCGGCGAGCGCCGGGTCGTCCAGCCGGCCGACGGCCATCACCGGTACCGACACGGCCCGGCGCACGGCCTGGACGAGCGGACGCATGTGGCCGCGCCGCACCGCCATCGGCGCCAGCGTCTCGTGCAGGGTCAGCCAGGTGCCCGAGGACACGGAGATCGACGCGACGCCTGCGGCCTCCAGCATTTTCGCCACCGCGACGGCCGAGTCCAGGTCGAACCCGCCGGGCTCGGCGTCGGTCCCGTTGAGCCGCCAGACAAGCGGGAGGTCCACGGCCGCGACGATCGCGCGCGCCACTTCGAGCGAGAAGCGGGCACGTTTTTCGAGGCTCCCGCCGTAGCCGTCGGTGCGCAGGTTGTGCCGGGGCGACAAGAAGTTCGAGGGCAGGTACCCGTGCGCACCGTGCACCTCCAGGTAGTCGAACCCCGCCTCGGCCGCGAACCGCGCCGCCTGCGCGTAGTCGGCGACGATCCGCTCGATCTCGGGCCCTGTCAGCTCGTGCGGGGTGGGCGCGGCCGAGTTCAGCGGGACCGGCGACGGCGCCACGGACGGGCCGGCGACCACCTGGCGGCCCGGGTGCATGAGCTGCACGCCCACCACGGATCCGTACGGGCGCACCGCCTCGACGATCCGCCGCAACCCCGGCACGAACTGCGGCGCGCACAGGCGCGGCTCTGGCCCGACCGCGTCCGCGGAAACCAGGCAGCCCTCGACGGTGATCGCACCGACGCCGCCCTCGGCGCGGCGCCGGTAGTAGGCCACCGTGTCGTCGGTGATGTAGCCGCCCTGGTCCAAGCACGTGCCCATGGGCGCCATCACGAGCCGGTTGCCGAACGTCAGCCGCCCGACCCGCACCGGTGTGAACAGGACGTCCAGCGCGCTCACGGCAGGATCCGCAGCGCCGCGACCGGGCACGCCTCGACGCCCATCTCGGCGGTGTCCTCCTCCCCAGGCGGCACCTCCTGTTCCGCGGCGACGCCGGAGAAGCCGTCGTCGTTGAGGGGGAACAGCTCCGGGTCGATGATGTAGCACTGCGCGTGGCCCTGGCAGACGTCGGGCACCTGGCCGATCTTCACGAGGTCCTCCCGGCGCTGTGCGTGACGGGGAGCGTCTCCATGGCCCGCGACGCCAGGCTCGCCTTCCACTGTGGATCGCCGGCGAGCGCGAGTTCGGGCATGCGGGCCAGGATCCGGCTCACCGCGATCCGCGTCTCCATCCGCGCGAGCTGCGCGCCGATGCAGGCGTGGATGCCTTTGCCGAACGCCAGGTGCGGGTTGGGGGCGCGGCCGAGGTCCAGCGCGTCGGGGTCGGTGAACTTCGCCGGGTCGCGGTTGGCGGCGGCCAGCACGAGGTGCACGCGTTCGCCGGGCGAGATCGTCCGTCCCCCGACCTCGGTCTCCGCGACGACCCAGCGAATCAGGACCTTGATCGGCCCGTCGAACCGCAGCAGCTCCTCGACCGCGGGGCCGATCAGCGCCGGATCCTGGCGCAGCCGGTCGAGCTGGTCCGGCCGTCGCAGCAGGGCCAGCAAGGAGTTGGCGATGGAGTTGGTCGTGGTTTCGTGGCCGGCAAACAGCAGCAGGGCGCACATGGCCACGAGCTCGTCGTCGGAGAGGTGGTCGGCGTCGCCGTCGTGCGCCATGAGCGCGGACAGCATGTCCTCGCCCGGGTCGGTGCGGCGCTTCGCGATGAGCTCGCGGATGTAGGAGTCCATCTCCCGCAGGCCGCGCAACGCCCGTTCGTGCCGTTCGGCCCGTGCGGTGCCGCCGGCGCCGAACGCGACCAGCGCGAGCTCGTCGGACCACTCGCGGAAGCGGTCGCGGTCCTCGGGCGCCGCGCCGAGCATCGTGGCGATCACGGTGGTGGGCAAGGGATACGCGATGTGCTCGATCAGGTCCTGCGGGCCCGAGCCGCGGAGGAAGCCGTCGATGTGCTCGTCGACGATCCGGGTGATCATGCCGTCCATCCGCGCGATCCCCTGGCCCTTGAACGCTCCCGCGGCGAGCTTGCGCAGCCGGGTGTGCGCCGGCGGGTCGGACACGACCATCCAGCTCGCCATCAGCCCGAGCACCGCGGTCGTCGCCTCCGGCTGGTCGGGCCGCTCGGCGCGCGCGGCGAGCAGCGGCCGGACGCGGTCGCTGGAGAACGCCTTGTTCTGGAACGCCGCCGAGACGTCTTCGTAGCGCGTGAGCAGCCACGCGCGGTGCTTCTCGCTCCAGTGCACCGGGTCCGCGGCGCGCAGCTCGCGGAGGACGGGGTAGGGGTCGGCGCTCGCCGACGGCTCGAGCAGGTCGTCGGGGACGGCGGGGTTTTCGGTGGCAGACATGGGTGTCCTCTCAGGAGCCGGCGGCGGCCGGCTGCGCGAGACCGCGGGCCAGCCCGAGCCGGTCGCGGACGATCCAGCCGCCGATCCGGCCGCCCTCGACAGAGACCAGACCGACGAGGTGCAGGGTCGCGGGCGTGCCGAGGGCCGCCTCACCGCCGTCGGGGCCGAGCCCGCCGGCGTAGGCGCCCGTGGCGGTGATCCGGAAAGCGACGTGCTCGCCCGCCGAGAACAGCTCGTCGATCCTCGATGTGACGTCGGTGAGCAAGGCGGGCCCGGCGGCGCCGTCGTCGAAGCGGACCGCGGCCGGGGAGTCCTGCGGCTGCACGGCCCCGCCGGACGCGATCCAGTGCCGGACGAGGGATTCCGCGGTGGGGTTCGCCGGTTCGGCTTCGGTGTCCCACGGCGCCGGTGCGGGCGGGTCGACCGGGGACGGGTTCCCGGAGCTCAGCTGACGGCGGCGGGACAGGTAGTCCTGCTCCACGAAGTTCGTCTCCAGCCGGCGGCCGTTCCAACGGTAGAGCCCGATGCCCGTCCACACGGCGACCTGCCCGTCGCGGGCGCGCCGGCCGTGTTCGGAGAACCGCAGAGCCAGTTTCCGGCCGTCGGTGACGATCGAGTGGACCGTCAGGCACAGCCCGGGATACTGCTCGAACTGCCGCTGCGCCGCCGGGATGTACGCGTCGTCGCGCCCGGCGACCTCGTGCGGGCCCATGCGCAGGACGTAGCCGGGCTCCATGATCTCCGCGCACACGGAGACATCGTGGCGGTTGGTGTAGTCGTTGACGTAGCGGCGCATCAGCGCCACGAACGGGTCGGGGCGGGCGGTCATCAGCGGCCCTCGAACTTCGGCGGCCGTTTGCCGAGGAAGGCGGCGATGCCCTCCGCGGCGTCCGCGGTGGCGTGCAGGGTGGTGAGCGCGGCGGTCGAGTGGTCGAACTCGCCGCGGTCGACGCCGCGGTTGACCAGGTTCTTGCCGCTGGCCACGGCGAGTGGGGCCATCGACGCGAACCGCCCGGCGAGCTCGCGTGCGGCGGCCATCAGCTCGGCGGCGGGAACCACCTTCTGCGCCAAGCCGATCCGCAGCGCCGTGGGCGCGTCGACCCGCTCGCCGCCGAACATCATGAGCTTAGTCCAGTGCCGCCCGATCACCGACGGCGCGCGCAGCACCCCGAACCCCGGGACCAACCCGACACCGCACTCCGGCATCCCGAACGTCGCCGTCTCGGCGGCCACCACCACGTCGCACGCCAGGGCCAGCTCGCACCCGCCGCCGAGGGCGAACCCGTTCACGGCCGCGACGATCGGCAGTGGCGACTCCTCCACCGCGGCGAAGGTTCGCATGCAGTCCTGCTGGAACTCCCGTTTGGCGACGACGTCGGTGAGGTCGGCGAAACTCGCGATGTCGCCGCCGGCCGAGAACGCCTTGTCACCCGCGCCGGTGATGATCACGGCTCGCGTGCGGCCGTCGGAGGCCAAGTGGGCCAACGCTTCCCGCAGCTCCGGCCAGAATTCGCGGCCCATCGCGTTGAGCTTGCCCGGGGTGTCCATCGTGAGCACCGCGACCGCGCCCGAGCCGTCGCCGGTGTCGTCGACCTCGACGCGCAAGGTGCGGGCCGCGGCGGGATTCCAGGTGCTCACGCAAGTCCTCCCGAGGCGATCTCGACGCTCGTCGCGATGACCTCCCGCGTGCGGGCGGGCTCGATGACGTCGTCCAGCGACAGGTGCGCGGCGGCCTCCCACGGCTCGGCCTCGCTGATCCACTCCTCGGTCAGCTCGGCGACGAGCACCGCGTGCGCCTCGGGGCCTTCCTCGGCCAGCACGCGTTCCAGCCGGCGCCGGTGGATCGTGCGGATGCCGGTCTCGGGCGCCATGAACCCCAGCTCTGCACTCGGCCACGCGTAGAGGAAATCCGGTTTGGTCGGGCGCCCACCCATCGCGAAGTGCCCACCACCGTAGGCCTTGCGCAGCACCACCCCGACCTTCGGCACGGTTGCCTCGGCGATCGCGGACACGAGCCCTTCGTAGCCGTGCAGGATGCCGCCGCGCTCGGCCTGGGTGCCGATCATGAGACCGGGCACGTCGTGCAGGAACACCAGTGGCAGCCCGAACGTGTCGCACAGCTTCACGAACGTCCGCTCCTTCGCCAGCGTCGGCGGCTCGAGCGCCCCGGCGCGCACGATCGGCTGGTTGCCGATGAGCCCGACCGGCCGCCCTTCGATCCGGGCGAGGGCGCACAGCAGGCTCGGCCCCCAGCCGTCGGCCCAGGGCAGCACGCTCGCCTCGTCGGCGATGCACGCGAACACGTCACGCATGTCGTAACCCGAGCGCGGGCCGAGGGGCACGATCGACTCGAGTTCACGCGGGTCCCGGGCCGGCGGGCGCGGCGGCGCGAGCGGCGGCTTCAGTGTCGAGTTCTGGGGCAGGTAGGACAGGAACGCGGCGATGGCGTCCATCGCGTCGGCCTCGGTCTCCACGACGAGGTGCGCGTTGCCCGCTTCGGTCGCCGCGGCCGGGCCGCCGAGCTCGGTGTCGGTGACCTTCTCGCCGATCGCCGGCTCCACGACCGACGGACCTGAGAGCGCGATCGACCCGCTGCGCACCATCACCACGAAGTGGGCGGTCGAGGCGTGCAGGGCGGAGTCGCCGTAGCTCGGACCGAGCACGGCCGCGGCTCTCGGCACCACCGGCTGACCGGGCGGCGGCTTGAGGAACGTGGTGAAGTCCAAGGGAAGACCGGAAAAGCGCCAGCCTGAGACGTCCGGCATCCGGCCGCCGTCGGCGTCGCACAGCAGGACGAGGGGGAAACCGTGGCGTTGCGCGTGCTCGATGAGCCGGCCCTGCTTGCGCATGCTGATGGGGGCGGTCGTGCCGGCCACCACCGAGGAGTCGATGCCGATCACGCCGATGCGCCGGCCGTCGAGCAGGCCGAACCCGGTCACCACGGCGTCGCCGGGGATCGGCTTTTCACGGCGCAGCTCCGGCAGCGCGAGCGCGCCGATCTCGAACCACGAGCCGGAGTCGACGAGCAGCTCGATCCGCTCCCGCACGGGCAGCCGGCCGGATTCCCGGTGCCGGCGCAGGCCGTCCGGCCCGCCGCTGGCGTGGGCGGCCGCCTGCTTCTCGCGGAGGACGGCGAGCCGGTCGGCCATCGTGACCTCGGCCGGTTCGGCGGTGTCGTCACCCGAGTCGTCGCGCACGGTGCTCCTCGTCGTCACGGGACCTCCCCTCGCCGGGATCGGGTGGTCCGTCCCCGGAGCCGACCCTAGACTATCAGACGACTGGTTGGTAGACAGTTCTCCACGGGGTGCTCGTCGTCCGCGACGGAACCCCCAAGACGGGTGTGCAGCGACACCACGGACGTGAGGGAAACCGACATGCCAGAGGCGACCGTCCTGGTGGCGAACCGCGGCGAGATCGCCGTTCGCATCATCCGCGCGTGCCACGAACTCGGCCTGCGAGCCGCCGCCGTCAACAGCGACGCGGACGTCGGCGCGCTGCACGTCCGGCTGGCCGACGAAGCCCACCGGATCGGGCCGCCTCCCGCACGAGCGTCCTACCTCGACGTCGACGCGGTGCTGGGTGCGGCGAAGGCGGCCGGTGCGAGCCTCGTGCACCCGGGTTACGGCCTGCTGAGCGAGGACGCCGGTTTCGCCGATGCGGTCACCGCGGCAGGGCTGACGTTCGTCGGGCCGTCCGCCGAGGTCATCGCGCGGATGGGCGACAAGGTCGCGGCGCGCGCGGTGGCCCGGAAGTGCGGCGTGCCGGTGCCGCCCGGCACCGCGGACCTCACGGCCGAGCAGGCGGCGGCCGAGGCGGACCGGATCGGCTTTCCCTTGGTGGTCAAGGCTTCGTTCGGCGGGGGCGGGCGGGGCATGCGCGTCGTGACGTCAGCCGGCGGGCTCGCCGAGGCGATGGCCGCGGCCGGGCGGGAAGCGGGCGCCGCGTTCGGACGGCCGGAGGTGCACCTCGAGCGCTACCTGCAGCCCGTGCGGCACGTCGAGGTGCAGGTGTTCGGCGATGCGCACGGCACGGTCGTCCACCTCGCCGACCGGGACTGCTCGGTGCAGCGCCGGCACCAGAAGCTCATCGAGGAGGCGCCGGCGTTCGGCCTGCCGAATCGGGTGCGCGCCGCGCTGCGGGAGGCGGCCGTGACCCTGGCGCGCGAGGTCGGTTACGTCGGCGCGGGCACGGTCGAGTTCCTCGTGCTGCCGGAGACCGGCGAGTTCTTCTTCCTGGAGATGAACACGCGGCTGCAGGTCGAGCACGGCGTGACCGAGCTGGTCACCGGCCTCGACCTCGTCGCGGCGCAGCTGCGGGTCGCGCTCGGTGAGCCGCTGCCGTTCACGCAGGACGACGTGGTGGTGCGCGGACACGCGATCCAGGCCCGCATCGCGGCCGAGGATCCGTCGGCGGGTTTCCGGCCGGCGCCGGGCACCGTGACCGGCCTGACGCTGCCGCTGGGGCCGGGGATCCGCAACGACTTCGGTGTCGAGACCGGCGACGCGGTGCCCGCGATGTACGACTCGCTCTTCGGCAAGGTCCTCGCCCACGGCGCCGACCGCGACACCGCGCGACGCCGGCTCGTGGGCGCGCTGGGCGAACTGCGGGTCGCGGGTCCGCCGACGACCGCGCCGTACCTGCGCACGATCCTCGAATCGGCGTCGTTCACGGAAGGCAGGCACGACACGGGATCCGTCGAACGGGAGTGGGTGCCGGAACCGTCCACGGCACCCGCCGCTCCCCCCGCCCCGCACACCTCGGGCACGAACGCCGTGCCCGCCCGGCTGGTCCGGATCGCCACGGACCGCGGACCGGTCGAGATCGCGGTTTACGGACGCGCTCAGCGGCCCGGGGTGGTTGCCGCGCCGTCGGAACGCCCGTCGCGCGACAGCGGATCAGGCAGCACCGCGGGCGCGGCAGCCGGCGGACCGCCGACGGCGCCGATGGACGCCACCGTGGTCGCGGTCCGGGTCGAACCCGGGCAGGAGGTCGCCTCGGGTGACGTCGTCGCGGTGCTGGAGGCGATGAAGATGGAGATGCAGGTGCGCACGGAGGTCGGTGGTGTCGTCGGGACCGTCCTCGTCTCCCCCGGCACCTCCGTCACCGCCGGGGCTCCACTGATCACACTCGGCTGAGCCCGGCGGTCACGACTGTCACGCCTTCGAGACGGCGACGATCGGGACGTCCGGCCCGCCACCATCGACGAGGATGCGTTGCGCCGTCAGGTAATCGGCGTCCGCGGAGGCGAGGAACGCCACGACACCGGCCACGTCCTCGGGCCGCGCCACGCGGCCGAAGGGGTAGCGCGCGTCGAGGTCGGCGATCGACGGCGCGCCGGACGCCGCGACGAGCCGCTCGCCCATGTCGGTCGCCACCAGGCCGGGCGCGACGATGTTGACCCGCACGCCGTGCGGCCGTTCCTCGTGCGCCAGGGTCCGCGCGGCGGTCTCCATCGCCGCCTTCGCCATCGTGTACGCGGCGCCACCCGCCGGCGTGGTCTCCACGATCGCGCTAGACACCACGATCACGTCGCCCCTGGCCGCGGCGCGCATCCCCGGCAGCAGGGCGCGGATCAACGCGAGCGGCCCCAGCGTGTGGACGCGCAGCAGCCGCAGGTATTCCTGCTCGTCGGTGTCCGCGATCGGCGTGCCGCGGCTCGCCGTTCCGGCGTTGCTCACGAGCAGGTCAACCGGGCCCAGGTCGACGCGGATCCGCTGCACCATGGCGGCGACGGCAGCCTCGTCGTCCACGGACGCGCGGTAGGCGACCGCGGTCCCGCCCTCGGCGGCGATTCCCGCCACGACCTCCTCGGCCGCACCGGCGTCACGCCGGTAGTTGACCGCGACGGCGGCACCGTCGGCCGCCAGCCGCGTCGCGATCGCGCGGCCCACGCCGCGCGAGCCGCCGGTCACCAGCGCGATGCGGCCCGCCAGCGGCGCGGCGTTGGGGGACATCGGAAACTCCTCGTCGTCGGTGGCGTGTGTCAGAGGCGGGTCGCGGCGTCGAGCCGCACCACCTCGCCGTTGAGCAGCTCGTTTTCCATGAAGCTCGCCACGAGCCGGGCGAAGTCTTCGGGGCGGCCCAGGCGTTTCGGGAAAACGTGCAGGTCCATCAGCGCGGCGCGGCGCTTCTCGTCGGCCCCGGCCAGCATGCCCGTGTCCATGATCCCCGGGCACACCGTCATCACGCGGATCCCCCAGATCGCGAGATCCCGCGCGAGCGGCAGCGTCAGCGCGACCAGCCCGCCCTTCGACGCCGAGTACGCCGCCTGCCCGGCCTGCCCTTCCAGCGCGGCGGCCGACGAGACGTTGACGATCAGCCCGCGCTCGCCATCCGGTCCCGGCTCGTTGCGGGCCATCACGGCGACGGCGTGGCGCAGCACGTCGAACGCACCCACGAGGTTGATCTCCAGCGTGCGCCGGAAGAGATCGAGCGGGTGCAGCTCGCCCTTGCGCGACAGCACCCGCGCGGCCGGGCTGATCCCGGCCGCGTTGACGCACACGTCGAGCCGCCCGAACCGCTCCGCGACCGCGCCGACGGCCTTCTCGACCGCCGCCTCGTCCGACACGTCGGTGGGCACGAACAGCGCGGCTTCGCCCAGCTCGGCCGCGAGCTCGGCGCCGGCCGAGCTCGCCAGGTCGAGGATGCCCACCCGGCCGCCGCCCGCGACCAGCCGCCGCGCGGTGCCGGCGCCGAGCCCCGACGCACCGCCGGTGACCAGGCCGACGGAACCCTCGATCCTCATTTGATCGTGGCCCCCGCGTCGACGGGCAGCGCGACCCCGGTCACGTACCGCGCCTCGTCGCTGGAGAGGAACAGCACGGCGTTGGCGATGTCGATCGGATCGACCCACGGCACCTGGAGCGCGTTGAGCGACAGGAAGCCTGGCATCGCCGCCTCCCGCGTCGGCGCCGGGTCGTCCGGGGCGAACATTCCCCACGTGCCGGGGTTCTGGATCATGTGGGTGTCCACATTGGTCGGGTGCACGGTGTTGACGCGGATGCGGTGCCCGGCGAGCTCGTTGGCCATCGTGCGCATCAGCCCGACCATCCCGTGCTTGGCGGCCACGTAGTGCCCGACCTGCATGATGCCCTTCAGCCCGCCGATCGAGCTGGTGAACACCATCGACCCGCCGCCGCGGCGCATCAGGTGCGGCACCGCGGCCTTCGCGGTGTGCCAGACCCCGGTGAGGTTGACGTCGAGCATGTCCTGCCACATGTCCTCGGTGAGCTCCCAGGACATGCCGTAGGTGGCGATGCCGGCGTTCGCCACGACGATGTCCAGCCCGCCGAACCGCTCGACTCCCTCGTCGAGGGCGGCCTGCAGGCCTTTGGCGTCCCGGACGTCGGCCTTGCTCGCCACGATCTGCCCACCGGCCTTCTCGACCAGCGCAGTGGTCTCGGCCAGGTCCTCCTCGGTGGCCGGCGGGTACTTGTCCACCGTCTCGACCGCCGCGCACGCGTCGATCGCGATGATGTCGGCGCCCTCCTCCGCGAGCCGCACCGCGTGTGCGCGGCCTTGCCCGCGTGCCGCGCCCGTGATGAACGCGACCTTTCCCGCGACCCGTCCCGTCATGTCCGCCTCCTCTTCTGGAAGAAACTCGTTGCCGTTCAAAGACTTCCGGTCAGTAGCGCAGCGTCCCGGCGAAGGCGTCGAGCCGCTTGCCCAGCACGGCCTCGGCCGCCGTGATGCCCGAGCGCGCGGCCTTGTCGATCCCGATGCCGCGGGCGCGCGTCGTGTCGCCGGTCAGCCACAGGCCTTCGATCCCGCGGACCACCGTGTCGGGCCGGACCGGGCCGACCAGCCCCGGTTTGGTGATCACGCCGTAGCTGGTGACGACGTGCGGCTTCGTCCACAGTGCACCGCGCGCCGCCGGCAGCATCTCCTCGATGTCCTCCCACAGCTCGGCGAACTTCCGGTCGAGCCAGGCGCGGTCGCCGTAGTGGGTGGTCGCGTCGAACGAGGCCCCGACGCACGTCAGATACTCCCCGGCGGGCGAGACCCCGCCGTCGTAGCCGGTGAAGTTGAGGGTGAAGCCGGGCAGGCCGCAGCGGGGTGTGGACAGGAACGACGCCATCTCCCGCTCGGTCATCGCGATCACCGGCTCCTTCGCGGCGATCCAGTAACCGATCCAGCAGGCCCGGTTGCGGTTGGCCGCCAGCATGCGGACGCGCGCCGCGAGGTCCCACGGCAGCACGTCGTCGTCGAACAGCCGCAGCAGGTCCCACACCGGCGCCGACACGACCACCTGCGGCGCCTCGATCTCCTCACCGTCGCGCAGGGTCACGCCGCGCACGGCGCCGTCGCGCACGTCGACCCGGCGAACCGGCGCCGACAGCCGGAGCTCACCACCGTGGGCCTCGAACGCCGCGACCATGTTGTGCCACAACGCATCCCAGCCGCCCATGGGCCAGAACGAGTAGCCGGCGGTGCGCCGCGTCGAGTAGTGCAGCTTGCGCGTGTACAGGTTCTCCGAGGCCGAGTGTTCCCACGGCCGCAAGGTGATCTGCTCCAGCACCGAGATGGCTTCCCACACCGTGTACACGCCCTCATCCGAGGTGTACTGCGCCATCCACTCCCGCAGCGAAGCGTGGTTCCAGTTCTCCAGTTCCTCGTACGACGTCTCGTTCAACGCCTGGATGCACCGCTTGAGGCCCTGCTTCGCGCTGCCCGCGTACTGCTCCTGGATCGGCGCCCAGCCCCGGCCATTGGTCCAGAACGGCATGGAGTCGCTGCGTTCGGAGTGCACGAGGTCGAGCCCCATGAGCGCGCACACCCTCGTCAGCGAGTCGCCGGGATCCTCGACGAGGTGGCTGCCGAGGCCGAGCTGGTGCCCCTTGTACCGGTACTCGCGCGCCCGCCCGCCGAGGTACGCGTGCTTTTCCAGCAGCAGCACGCGTTGGCCCTGTTCGGCCAGCACGGACGCCGTGACCAGGCCGGACACACCGGCACCGAGCACGATCACGTCGTAGGACAAGAAACCTCCTCCTGCCGGGGGCTCACGGGGCGACCACGTCGGCGACCGCCCGCAACGGCGCGTCGAGCAGTTCGAGCACGGTCCCGTCCGGGTCGCGCAGGTACACCACCCGTACCGGCCCCCACTGTTTCGGCCGGTTCCACAGCCGCTGCCCGCCGGCCGCCTCGGCCCGGGCCAACGCGGCGTCGATGTCGGCGACCCGGATGCCGAGGTGCGGCAGCCGGGCGGCCGGCTCCGGCGCGGCACACCACTGCGGCGCCGGCTCGCCGAACTCGAACAGCTCGATCCCGCTGCCGTCCGGGAACCCGAGCAGGGCGACGCGCACCTCGTGCTCGGTGTTCATCGCCAGCGCGGCCGCACCGGGATCGAGCGTGAACGGCGGCGCGAGCGGTTCGGCGCCGAGCTCGCGGTAGAAGGCCACTGCCCGGTCCAGCTCCGCCACGCGCACGCCGAGGTGGTGCAGTCCCGCCGTCACACGGACCGGCCGCGGTCCGCCCAGTACGCGCGGCGCAGGTCGCGCTTGAGGATCTTCCCGGTGGGCGCCTTGGGCAGGGCGTCGACGAACTCGACGGACCGGGGCTTCTGGTAGGAGGCGAGGTGCTGCTTGGCCGTGGCGATGATGTCGGCCTCCGTCGCCGTCGTCTCGGGCTTGAGCACCACGAACGCCTTGACCGCTTCGCCCCACTCGTCGTCGGGCACGCCGATCACCGCGCACTCCAGCACCGACGGGTGTTTGTTCACCGCCTCCTCGACCTGGATCGAGTAGATGTTCTCGCCACCGGAGATGATCATGTCCTTGGCGCGGTCGACGATGAACACGTACGACTCGGCGTCCCAGGTGGCGATGTCGCCGGTCCACATCCAGCCGTCGCGGATCGTGTTCTCGGTGAGGTCGGGGCGGTTGAGGTAACCGAGCATGTTGGCCTCGGACCGCACGATGATCTCGCCCGCGGTCCGGCCGTCCTTGGGTACCTCGCGCCCGTCCGGGTCGACGACGCGGACCTGCGTGACGAAACCCTCGCGCCCGCAGGACATCAGCCGTTCCGGGTGGATGCCGCGCACGGCGTCGAGGTGGTCTTCCTGCGACAGGAAGCACATCGTGGTGCCCTCGGTCTGCCCGTAACCCTGGATCAGCGTGCAGGGGAACTGGTCCAGCGCCGCCTTGACCACCGACGAGGGCATGGGCCCGCCGCCGTACTGGATGTTGCGCAGGGCCGAGATGTCGTAGGAGGAGAAGCCCGGCACGGCCATCATCCAGTTCAGCATCGTGGTGATGCCCAGGAACGCCGAGACGCGCTCCTCCTGGATGAGCTCCAGCGCCGTGCGCGCCTCGAAGTTCATCAGCACCAGCGGGCAGCCGTGGCGGTGGTAGTTCATCGAGAGCACCACCGGGATGTGGTACATCTGCCCGGTCAGCATGTAGACGTCGGTCGCGACGATGCGCTCGGCGACGGTCTGGTTGAGCATCCCGAACGACACGCTGGTGTGGCTGTGCAGCGCGCCCTTCGACTCGCCGGTGGTGCCGCCGGTGTAGAGGATGAAAAACGGGTCGGCGTCACCGACCGACGACGACTGCACCGGCTCGTCGGTGCTGCTGCGCGCCAGCAGGTCCTCGTAGCTGCCGTCGCCCGATTCGCCGTACTGCAGCCAGTTGGGCACGTCCACCGCGGCCTGCAGCTGCTTCGCGGTGTCCAGCCACTCGTCGGACGCGATCACCGCTTTCGGCGCCGCGTCGGCGACGATCCGGGTCAGCTCGCCCGCGCCGAGCCGCCAGTTCAGCGGCTGCGTGACGAGCCCGGCGCGCCCGGCGGCGTAGTAGAGCTCCTGGTACTCGATGGAGTTCTTCGCCAGGATCGCGACCCGGTCCCCTGGGGACAGACCGAGACCGCCCTCGCCCGCCAGCCCGTTGGCGAGCCTGCGGACGCGTTCGTCGAGCGTTCTCCAGTCCATCCGCCGGCCGCTCGGGGCGTCGACGATCGCGTCCCGGGTGGGCGTGAGCGCCGCCCACTTCTCCGGGATCCGTCCGATGTTGACCATGGGTGTCCTCTGGTAGGTGCCGGTGCGGGGATCAGTACGGGAGGTCGAGGTAGATGTGCCGGGTCGCGATCAGCCAGCGGTCCCCCTGCTTCACCAGCTCGTCGCGGTACCAGCCGCTGGAGAGCACCCGCACCGCGCCGTTCTCGATCGAGAGCAGGGTGAGGTTCGCGGTCGTCGCCGCGCTGTCCGGGGTTTCCTTGGTGAGCACCAGGTTCGAGAGGTTGTGCCGCCGCTGGTCGGTCTGCGCGACGAGCGAATCCGCGTGCAGCTTGCGGATCGCCTCGCGGCCCTCGAACGGCCCGATCGGGTCGCCTTCGCGGCCGATCTGCATGGTCATCGTGGCCGTCTCGGTGAACTGGTCGGCGATCAGGCCGACGTCGTTCTCGTCGTAGCCCCAAGAAGCCTTGCCCAGGACGTTTTCGATCTCGGCGCGTGCGGTCATGCGGGTGCCTCCTCAGGCGGGCGTGAAGGTCAGGGGCAGCGAAGTGGGGGCGCGGGTGAACACGCCCTGCTCCGGCGGCGCTTCGCCGTCGAAGCGGATGTCCTGCATGGCGTCGAGCAGGTGCGCGATGCCGGTGTCGAGCTCGGTCTTGGCGAGCATCGCGCCGACGCAGAAGTGCCGGCCCAGGCAGAACGCCGTGTGGTTGGCGCCGGCGGTGTAGGCCCGGCCGAGGTCGAGGTCGGTGCGCAGGAGGTTGAACGAATCGGGATCGGAGTACTTGGCCGGGTCGCGGTTCGCCGCGCCGATCAGGCAGGTCACCGTCTTGGCCGCTTCGACGACCCCGCCGGAGAGCTCCACGTCCTCGGCGGGCTGGCGCATGATCATGTGCACCGGCGGCGAGAACCGCAGGGTCTCCGCGAACGCGGCCGCGATCAGCGAGTGGTCGGCGCGGACCGCTTCGAGCTGGTCGGGGTTCGCGACGAGGTTGCGCATCAAGCTGGCGATCGCCTTGTCGGTGGTCTCCCCGCCCGCGGTGAGCAGCAGGCTGCAGAAGGCCTTGATCTCCTCGTCGCTCATCCGCACGCCGTCGATCTCGGCGGAGCACAGCGTGGAAAGCAGGTCCTCGCCCGGGTTTTCGCGGCGCTCGCGGATGATCGGCAGCAGGTAGGCCTCGAATTCCTCCTTGGTGCGGATCCCTTCGGCCATGACCTGCTCGTCACCGGAGAGGTTCGACAGGAAGGCCATGATCGAGCTGTACCAGCGGTGGAAGTGCTCGTGGTCGGACTTGGGCAGGCCGAGCATGTCCACGATCACGTTGATCGGGAACCGCGTCGCGTACTGGTCGACGAGGTCGACGCGCCCGTCTTGGCGGAACGCGTCGACGAGGTCGCGCGAGTTCTGTTCGATGACGGGCAGGAACTTGGTCATCAGGTCCCGGCCGCGGAAGGCCGGCGCGACCAGGTTCCGGTGCGTGGAGTGCTCGCGCCCGTCCATCTGCAGGATGGTCCGGCCGTGCACGGGCTCGAGCTGCCAGTCGTAGTTGTGACTGGTGAACACCGGGTCCTTGAAGGCGCGCTCGACGTCCGCGTACCGGCTGATCACATAGCTCTGCGTGGCTTCGTGCCAGATGAGCGGGTGCTGCTCGCGCATCACCCGGTACGCGCGGTAGGGATCCGCAGCGAACTCCTCGGACAGGATGTCGGGTCCAGCGTTGGCGGCTACGGACATCGGCGTCCTCCATGACGTCATCGTCACTGACTAACGGCCGTTTGGTAGCGGTGAGATTAGCACCACACCGGTGCCCCAACAAGAGTCTGTCAACCAACCGTTTGACAGTGAAGATCGGGCTTGTCATGCTGCGAACAGGACTCGCGCAGGGAGGCTCCAGTGCACGACCACGGCAGGCCGCGACGCTTCCCCCGAACGGCCCGGGCCTGATGGGCCGCGCGCTGGTCGTCGGTGGCACGGGCCCGACCGGTCCCCCGATCGTGGCGGGACTGCTCGCGCGCGGGCACGAGGTGACGGTGTTCCACACCGGCCGTCACGAGGTCGCCCAGCTGCCGGACGTCCCGCACGTGCACGGCAGCCCGTTCGAGGCGGACGACATCGCGCGCGCCGTGGGCTCGGCTGGCTCGGCCGGGTGGGACGTGGTCGTCGCGACCTACGGCCGGGTCCGGCTCATCTCCGACGGAGTGGCGAACCGCTGCGCGCACCTGGTCGTGGTCGGCGGTGTGCCGGTTTACCAGGGTTACGTCAATCCAGGTTCGCGGTTCCCGTACGGCGTACAGCTGCCCGTGCGCGAGGACTCGCACCCGCTCGTCGCGCCGGACGAGCCGCGCTTCGCCGGGTACAGCACCGGGCCGATCCGCCGCACCGAGGATCACGTGTTCTCGTTGGGCGCCAAGGGTTCCTTCGCCGCCACCTACCTGCGCTACCCCACTGTCTACGGACCGCGCAACCCGTACGCGTGGGAATGGAACGTGGTGCGCCGCGTGCTCGACGGCCGGCCCTGGCTGGCCCTCGCCGACGGCGGGCACGGCATCCACTCCCGTGTCGCCGCGCGCAACGCGGCGGAGGCCGTGCTGCTGGCCGTCGACCGGCCCGCGATCGCGGCGGGCAAGGCGTACAACGTCGCGGACGACGACCTGCTCACCGTGCGGCAGTGGGCGCAGCTCGTCGCCCGCGCCGCGGGCCGCGACCTGGAAATCCGGTCGCTGCCCCGGGAACTGCCCAACCCCGGTCTCGCGGTTTCGGCCTTCGGCGGCCAGGAATCGCCGACGTGCATTGTGGACACGACCCGGCTGCGCGAGGACCTCGGCTACCGCGACGTGGTCTCGGTGCGCGACGGGATCGCCGAGACCGTCGAGTGGATGCTGGCGAACGAACCACAGCTGCGCGCGTCGGGCACCACGGATCCCTTCGACTACCCGGCCGAGGACGCGCTCGTGGCGGCCTACGAGCAGGCGCTGGCCGGCCTCGCCCCGCAGGCCGCGCCGTTCGGGGCGGGCATCGAGCGGATGGACATGGTGCAGACGGCGAAAGGCCGCGCGCTATGACGCGAGCACCTGGCGGCGCACGTCCCGGGTGTCGTACCAGGTGGCGACTTTCGCGATCCGGCCCGCGCGCAGGTCGAACACGTCGAGGGCGCGGAAGACGATCGGACGGCCGTCGCGCCGGCGGCCCGTGAAGTCGATCTCCGTCACCACGGCCTCGCCGGCTTCGATCCAGCGCGTCACGCGATCGTCGTGCTCGGCGTAGTCCGCGAGGAGCTTCGCGAAGTGCGCGATCGCCGCCTCCCGGCCGACGATCGGCGCCGCGCCGACGGTGTGGATCTCCACGTCGTCGGCGAAAACCCCGGCCAGGTCGGCGAACCGCTCGGCGTTGATCGCGGAGAAGTACGCCTCCACCGCCGCCCGGCTCACGACCCGACCAGTTTCTTCAGCTCCGTCATCGCCTGGAACGACCACCTCGCCAGCGACGGGTCGCCGAACGCGGTGATGTTCCACATCACGAGGTGGCGCAGCCCGGCCTCGCGGTACTCCGCCAGCTGCTCGGCCACCTGGGCCGGGGTGCCGCAGAACGCGTAGTGCCGCACCACTTTCGGCGGGATCGCGTCGATGATCCGCAGCGACTCGGCGCGCGACACGGCCGTGGGGATGAAGTCGTGGAAGCCGGATCCGCCCGGCCCGCCGTCCAGCGGCGGTTCGATGCCGAGGTCGCGAAAGACCTGTGCCGGCAGCAGAACACACAGCGCGCGCACGAGCGGGGCCTCGGTGAGCCGCTGCACCGTCTCCTCGTCGGGCCCCATGAGCAGGTACCCGAGCATGCCGGGCGTGATCGCCTCGGGATCGCGGCGCGCGTCCTGCGCCGACTGCCGGATCGTGGTGAGCGACTTGGCGTACTCGGCCGGCGACATCTTGGTGGGCAGCCACCCGTCGGCCTTGGCCCCGGTGAGCTCCAGCATCCGCGGGCCGTGCGCGGCCGTCCAGATCTCGGGCGCTTTCCCTTGGTAGGGTTGCAATCCGAGAACCGCGTTCTCCAGCGTGTGGAACTTCCCGGCGTAGTTGACGGGTCCGTCGGCCTCCCACAGCAGCCTCATCACGTCGATGCCTTCGCCCAGCTTCGCGACCGGCTTGTCGAAGGACATCCCGTACGGCGTGATGTTGAGCCGCTCCCCCGAGCCGAGCCCGATGATCGCGCGGCCCTTCGTGACGTGGTCCAGCGTCAGCGCGCTCGCCGCGGCCATCGCCGGGTTGCGCCGGATGAGATCCGTGACGACGACGCCGACCTTGATCCGCTCCGTCTGCGCGCCGACCACGCCCATCATGATCAGCGGGTCGAAGTAGGCGTGCGGGTTGGGCTGCACCGCCGCGAGCGGCGTCAAATCCTCAGTCCACATGGTGTCGGCGTGCCAGCCCATGAGGTGGTCGGGCCACCACACGGCGTCGAAGCCCTCGGCTTCGCTGCGGCGCGCGAACTTCACCGCGGCGTCCGCGGGCGGCATGATCTGACCGGGCACACCGAGCTGCAGACGCTCCACTCAGTACCTCCATCCATCGCCGAACGTCGGGATCCGCGCACCGAGGTAGTCCTCGACGCACGTGAGGGCGGCGCGGGCCGCACGGTCGGTGCCGACGCCACGGCTGCGGAAGGTCTCGCTGGCGAACCAGAGCCCCTCGACGTTGGGCGCGCGCCAGTGCGGCCGGTACTTCCCGACCAGCCCGGGCATCTGGATCACGCCGAAGCTCGGTTCGAACACCAGGTGCCGGCGCCGCCAGACCGGGTTCGCCAGGCCGGGCCACATCGTCTCGACATCGCGTTCGAAGGCCTGCATCGTGGCGCGGCACCACTCGCGGTCGCGGCCCTTCGCGCCCGGGATGATCGCGCCCAGCACGTGCAGGTGCGTGCCTTCGGGCGAGCACGACGGGTCCATCGCCGACTGGTCGAACATGAACCCGGAGCAGTCCGTCGACGGCGTCGCGGTCCACGTCGAGAGCTCACGCGGGTCGAACTGCGTGACCGGCTCCTCGGTGGCGAGGTAGAGCCCGAGCCAGGCGATGCGGAACTTGTCCTGCGCCAGGAACTCGATCTGCGAGGCGTACCACTCCGGGAGCACGCTGCGCGGCACCACGTTCAGCACGTGCCACACCGGCAGCGTGGAGATCACCGCCGGGGCCTCGAGGATCTCCTCCTCGAAGAACTCGTTGGGCAGTACCCGGGGTTCGCGGGCGACCGCGACGCCTTTCACCGCACCGTTTTCGACGATTACGCGCTCGACCGCGGTCCCCAGGCGCAGCTCGCCGCCGTGCCCGGTGATCGCGTCGGCGAGGTCGCGCCACAGCCCGTCCCAGCCCTGGCCGGGCCAGCACGAGTAGGCGGCGGTGTTGCGCTCCTCGTAGTGCATCTTGCGCACGTAGAGGTTGTCGCTGGCGGAGTGGTCGTACCAGTTGTCGGTCATGCACTCCAGCACGGAGATGAACTCGAACAGGTCCACCACGCCCTGGTCGGACGTGTGCTGGTGGATCCACTCACGCAGCGACCGGTCGTCCCAGTCGTCGAGCTCGGAGTACGGGGTGTCGGCGAGTGCTTTGATGACCTTCTTCAGTTCCGCGCGATCGGTGTAGCGGTCGCGGATCGAGCCCCAACCCGACCCGTTTTCCCAGATCGGCATCTCCTTGCTGACCTCGCCGTGGATCAGCTCCTTGCCGACGTGCTCGAACACCTTGGTGAGGCCGGATCCGCCGTCTTCGATCAGGTGCCCGCCGAGATTGACGGTGAAGCCCTCGTCCGGCACGGCCATGGCGCGCCCGCCCAGGTACGGGCTGCGGTCGAGCACGACGACCCGCTTGCCCTCACGCGCGAGCAGCGCCCCCGCGCACAGGCCGGCCGCGCCCGCCCCGATCACCACCACGTCGTAACTCGACACGGCATCACCTTTCTTCGCCGCAGTCGCGGTCAACGCACTGTCGCGGCTGGGTTTTCCGGCTTGTCCACCATCGAGTACCCACGCTAGTTTGTCAAACGGTCGGTAGATAGAGCGGGGAGTGGCCGATGACGAGCAGATCCGCCGGTTCCGTCCGGCCCGTGGCCGCCACCACGCTCGGCGATCTGGTGCGCCGTCGAGCGCTCGCGCATCCCGACCGCGAAGCCCTCGTCTTCCCTGCCGAACGGGCCACTTACGGCGCGCTCGCCGACCGCGTCCGGGAGTTCACCCGCGCCCTGCTGGGGCTGGGAGTGCGGCCGGGCGACCGCGTCGGGATCCTGCTGCCCGCGTCGATCGACCTCCTGGCAATGCTGGTGGCCGCGACCGAGGCCGGCGCGATCGCGGTGCCGATCAACGCGCGGTTCAAGTCCGTGGAGCTCGACGGCATCGTCACGCACTCGGGGATGCGGGTGCTCGTGACCGCTCCCCCACAGGCCGGGGAACCGGACTTCGCCGAGCTGCTGCACCGGACGTTTCCGGGTCTCGCCGAAGGTGCTGCTGCAGAGCTGGAGCACATCGTGCACCTGGGCGGTCCTGGTGGCGGCGGACTGATGTCCTCCGCGGAGTTCTTCGCGACGGCGTGTCCTGCTGCCGAGGCCGATCTGGCGGCGGCGAGCGTGCAGGTCCGCGACACCGCGTTGCTGGTCTACACGTCGGGGACCACGGCCGCGCCCAAAGGCGCGATGCTCAGCCACGAAGCCCTCACCCGGCTGGCCGACGGGATCGCCGGCGAGCGGATGCCGCTGACCGCCCACGACCGGGTGTGGACGGCGATCCCGCTGTTCCACGGTGGCGGGATCACCTTCGCCTTCACCTGTCTCACGGCGGGCGCCACCTTTGTGCACCCGCGGTTCTTCGACCCCGCCACGACGTTGGAACTCTTGGTCCGCGAGCGCGTGACGGTCGCGCTCGCGGCGTTCGAGACGATCTGGCTGCCGGTGCTCGACCGGCCGGACTTCGCCTCGTACGACCTGTCGCGGATCCGGGTCGTAATGGTGGTCGGCGTGCCCGAACGGCTCCGCACCATGGCGGCACGGCTCCCCGACGCAGTGCACGTGTCGTGCGTGGCGATGACGGAGTCCGCCGCGTTCCTCACGCTCAACCGGCTCGACGACCCACCGGACAAACGCGTGGAAACCGGCGGGCACCCGATGCCCGGGATGCGGTGCCGGGTCGTCGATCCGTCAGGTGACGACGTGGCCCCCGGTGTGCCCGGTGAGCTGCTTTTCCGTGGCCCCAACACGTTCGACGGTTACTTCCGCGACCCGGACCTCACCGCGCGCGTGTTCGACTCCGCCGGCTGGTTCCACACCGGCGACGTGGTCGTCGCGGACTCCGACGGTCGGCTGACGTTCGTGTCCCGGCTCAAGGACATGCTCAAGGTGGGCGGCGAGAACGTCGCGGCGGCCGAGGTCGAGGGGCACCTGCTCACGCACCCGGCCGTCGCGATCGTGGCCGTGGTGGCGGCCCCGGACGCGCGGTATGTCGAGGTGCCGGCGGCGTTCGTCCAGCTCAAGCCGGGGTGTTCGGTGACCGAGCGGGAGCTGATCGACCACTGCGTCGGGCGGATCGCGTCGTACCGGGTGCCGCGCTACGTCCGCTGGGTGACCGAGTGGCCGATGTCGGGGACGAAGATCAAGAAAGTGGAGCTGCGCAAGAGGATCGCCGACGAGCTGGCGGCCGCCGGCATCACGGAAGCGCCGCGGGTGCGCCAATAGCCGCTCTGGAGGGGCCATGTCCACCATCCCGGATCTGCTCGACCGGTGCGCCGCCGAGCGCGAAGTCGTGTTCCCCGACGGACGGCTGAGGTATGGCGAGATCGCCGCTGAGGCCCGGCGGTTGGCCGGATCGTTGTGGGCGCGGGGAATCCGCCCCGGCGATCACGTCGGTGTGCTGGTACCCGGCGGGATCGCGAGCGTGACGACCTGGCTGGGGATCGCCTACCTGGGCGCGGTCACCGTCCCGGTGAACCCCCGGCTCAAGGCCGCGGAACTCGCCTACGTCGTCGAGCACGCCGACCTGCGGCTGCTGTTCGCCGACACCACGCTCGGGCCGGTGCTCGCCTCCGCGCTTCCCGGGCTCGCTCCTTCTTCCGGTCTTTCCCTGCGGGTGGCGCCGGTGTTGCGTGCGATCGTCGCCGTGGACGACGGCCCCGCGCCCGCCGGCTGGCTCTCGCGCGCCGCGTTCTCGGCGAGTTCTGCCGACGCGGCGACGGTGACCGCGGCCCGGGCCGGTGTGCGCGCCGGCGATCCCGCGTTGATCCTCTACACCTCCGGCACGACCGCCCGGCCGCACGGGTGCGTGCACGACAACGCTTCCCTGGTCGCGGAAGGCGAAGCCGTCGCCGAACGGCTCGGCCTCACTTCGGAGGACCGCTTCTGGACCGCCCTGCCGATGTTCCACTGCGGCGGCTACGACGTCGTCCTCGCCGCGCTGGCGGCCGGCTGCGCGATGGTCCACACCGGACCGTTCGAGCCGGGTCTGGCGTTGCGTCAGCTGTCCGAAGAACGGTGCACGGTCGCGTTTCCCGCGTTCGAGACGATCTGGCTGCGCGTGCTCGACCACCCTGAGTTTCCTCGTACCGACTTGTCCGCGCTGCGCCTCGTGCTCAACGTCGGCGCCCCCGAACGGCTGCGCGCCATGCAGGCCCGGATCGCCCCTGCCGTCCAGATGTCGTCCCTCGGCTCGACGGAGTCCCTCGGCTTCTGCTGCGTCGGCTCCCCCGACGACCCGGCCGACGTCCGCGCCACCACGAGCGGCAAAGTGTTGCCGCACATGGAAGTCCGCGTCGTCGACCCTGCGACTCGCGCGCCGGTCCCCGCGGGCACCCGCGGCGAACTCCAGTTCCGCGGCGCCTCCCGCTTCTCCCACTACCACCGCGACCCCGCACTGACCGCCGAACGCCTCGACCCCGCCGGCTGGTTCTCCACGGGCGACCTCGTCGTCGCCGACCCCGCCGGCCGCCTCTCCTTCGTCTCAAGGCTCAAGGACATGCTCAAAGTCGGCGGCGAAAACGTCTCCGCCGCCGAGGTCGAAGGCTGCCTCGCCGGCCACCCCGCCTGCGGCGTCGTCCAGGTCGTCGCCGCCCCGGACGCCCGCCTCGGCGAAGTGGCCGCCGCCTTCATCCAGCTCCGCCCCGGCGCTCACGCGACGGAACGCGCCCTGATCGACCACTGCCTCGGCCGCATCGCGACGTTCAAGGTGCCGCGCTACATCCGCTTCGTCACGGATTGGCCGATGTCGGGCACGAAGGTGCAGAAGTTCCGCTTGCGGGAGGTCATTACCGAGGAACTCCGTGCTGCGGGAATCACGGAAGCACCACGGCTTTCGTCCCGTTCGACGGAGCAGACCGGCTAGACCTCATTTGCCCGGCCGCTTCACCGCCTGCCCCACCAAAAACGTCTCCACCCGCTCCACCCCGAGCTGCGCCAGATCCTCCGTGACGAACCGGTACAGGTGGTCCAGATCGCGCAGCCAGACAGCGGCGTGGAGGTTGGAGCTGCCGGTCGTGGCGAGGGCGCCGTGGACCGCCGGGTGGCGGGCGAGGGTGCGGCCGGCGTGGTCGAGCTTCGCGGGTGGGACGTGCATCGTGATGTTCGCGTCGATGCGGAGGCCGAGGTGGTGCGGGTCGACGAAGGTCTGGGTGAGGAGGCGGCCGTCGGTGCGGAGGGTGGCGAGGCGGCGGCGCACGGTGGACTCGGGGTGGCGCACCTCGGCGGCGACGGCGGCCGCGGGCAGGCGGGCGTCGCGCGCCAGGGTGGTGAGGATCGCGGAGTCGACGGAGTCCAGGTCGGCGGTGGTGGCCTGGGCGGACACCACCGTGAGGTCGGCTCGTTCGGTCTCGGTGAGCACGTCGAGGCGCCAGTCGCTCGCGTCGGAGAAGACGTGCATCACGGTTTCGGCGTGGATCTCGGTGACGGCGGTCGTCGCGGGGAGCTGGCGGAAGACGAGGGCGTTGCGGCGGCCCGGGTCGGAGACGACGGCGGCCGAGATCTCGTCGCCGGCGTGCGAGAGGTCGAGGTAGAGGACGTCGTCGCGCGCCACGAGGGCGGCCGTGACGGCGTCGATCTTGCCGCGCAGCACCCGGATCCGCAGCAGGGTCGCGCCCGGGAACGCGGCGCGCGGCCGGGTCGCGACCACGCGCACGACGCCGTCCAGCAACACCCGCAGCCGCCGGCGGACCGCGCGCTGGTTCAAGCCGAGCACGGCCGCCGCGCGCTCGATCGTCACGCGACCGTCGCACTGCAGGGCCGCGATCAGCCGAAGGTCGTCGTCTTCGAGGACGGCATTGCTCACCACCAGGACATGATGACACTGAATTCGATCAAGAGAGCCATCGAAACACCTCACCAGCGCCCACCCGGGAGCACGCTTGCCCCATGACAACCACCCTGATCGACGGCATGATCACCGCGGCCCGGGAAGCAGGCCGCCTCCTCGCCGCCCGGCCCAGGCCCACGGCCCCCACCACCTTCACCGAGTTCCGCGAGACCTTCGACGCCCTCGAACACTCAGCCGAAGGCGCACTCGGCGCGAGTCTCACCGCACTGCGACCCGGCGTGGAATGGGCCGACGAGATCGGCACCACCGTCCCGCCCGGCGAGCAACGCTGGGTCGTCGACCTCGCCGACGGCGCCGTCCAGTACCTGCGCGGCCTGCCGTACTGGTGCGTCAGCATCACCCTGGTCGAGGACGCCACCCCGGTCGCCGCCGTGATCCACAGCGAAGTCCGCGGCGAGACCTACCACGCGGCGACCGGCCTCGGCGCGTTCCTCGACGGCGAGCGCCTCGCCCCGGCGGCCACGGCTGAGCTCCCGGTCACGCTCGTCGGCACCAGCCAGCCGCCCTTCATCACCACCCAGCCGAACGCCGCCGAGCAGGCCGGCCGCTCGCTCTCGGCCGTCCTCCCCCACGTCGGAGCGGTCCGCAACCTGGGCCCGACGTCCTTGCAGATCGCCGACGTCGCCGCCGGGCGCATGGACGGCTTCTGGCTGTACGGCCGCGACGCCGGCAACCTCCTCGGCGCGAGCCTGATCGCCCGCGAGGCCGGCGCGGTCGTCACCGATGCCGACGGCACCCCCTGGCACCCGGGGGCCACCTCGTTCCTCGCCGCGCCGGCCCAGCTCCACGCCGCCCTGCTGGACCTGCTGAAGAACGCCTGATCACGACCGCCGCCCTCAGCCGACGGGCGCACCGATCAGCTGGCCGATGCCGTAGGTGACGGCGACGGCAAGCGCCCCGAGGACGAGCTGCCGCAGTCCGGAGTGGACCAACGGCCGTCCGGTCAGCTTGCCGACCGTCATCCCCCCGGCCAGCAGCGCGACCGCCGTCAGGATCAGCGACACGAGCAGCGTGCTCGCGCCGAGCAGGTACGGCAGCAACGGAAGCAGCGCACCGATCGAGAACGCGACGAACGACGCGCCACCCGCCAGCAGGGCGGATGGCAGGTCCTGCGGGTCGACGCCGAGCTCCTCGCGCGTGTGCAGCCGCAGCGCCTGGGCCGGGTCGCGCGCGACGGCTTCGGCCATGCGGCGGGCGGTGTCGTCGTCGGCACCGTAGGAGACGAAGCGGCTGACCAGCTCGTCGTGCTCCTGCTGCGGGAAGCGCGCGTGCATGTCGGCTTCGAGCGCGACCTCGGCGTGCACGAGTTCGTTCTGGTTGGTCACTGACACGTACTCGCCCGCGCCCATCGAGAACGCTCCCGCGACCAGTCCCGCCAACCCGGTGAGCACGATCGTGTGCGGCGCGACGCCGCTGCCGCCGACGCCTGCGATGAGGGCCGCGTTGGTGACCAGGCCGTCCACCGCACCGAACACGGTCGGGCGGAGCCAGCCGCCGGAGACGTCGCGGTGGCGGTGGGCCCAGCCGGTGGTCGCGGCCCGGCGACGGTCGGGGTCGGAGCGTTCACTCATGCCCCGATTCTCACCGGCCCGGTCCAGGCCTGCCTGCCGGAAACCGGCCGGGATCACCCGCCCGGCCTGCACGTGCGGACGTGTTCCGCGGTGAGGCGCACCGAGGTGATCACCTCGGCCACCACGGCGAGGTCGCGGCGGCCCCGGGCTGATCGAGCGCTCGCCCCGCGCGGGAGCGAGCGCTCGCACGGCTCAGCCGGCCAGCGACGCCTGCACGGTGATCTCGGGGACGCCCGCCAGCGCGCGGCTGACCGGGCAGCCGGCCTTGGCCTGCGCCGCGTACTCCTTGAACTGCTCCTCGTTGACACCGGGCACGCGGCCCTCCGTCACGAGCTCGACCTTGATGATCGTCGGCGCGCCGTCCACCGGGCGCAGGGTGACCGAAGCGTCCGTTTCGATCGACTCGGCCGGGAATCCCGCACTCGCCAGCGTGTTGGCCAGCGCCATCGAGAAGCACGACGCGTGCGCCGCGGCGATAAGCTGCTCCGGGTTCGACCCGGGGCCGTCCTCGAAGCGCGACTTGAAGGTCACGCTCCCGCTGATGCTTCCTCCCCCGGCGGTGAACTGCCCGGACCCGGTGGGAAGGTCGCCGTTCCAGTTCGCGTGCGCCTTCGAGACGGGCATGCGTCCTCCAGAATCGTCTTGGGTGTCTGATGCCCGGCAGAGCCGGGCAACCACAGTCAATCAGGCGGGGGCCGCGTTCGCCAAAGTTCGGCCGCTGCCCGTCCCACGGGTTCCCTAGGCTGGGCGGGGTGGCACCCACCTGAGGAGGAGCCCGGCCCATGCGCGCGATCGTCGTCCTGTTCGACACGCTCAACCGCCGGTACCTGCCGCCCTACGGGGCGACGGATGTGCAGGCGCCGCAGTTCGAGCGGCTGGCCGAGGCGGCCGTGACGTTCGACAACTGCTACGCGGGCAGCATGCCGTGCATGCCGGCGCGACGCGAGCTGCACACGGGCCGGTACAACTTCCTGCACCGGTCGTGGGGGCCGCTGGAGCCGTTCGACGACTCGGTGCCCGAACTGCTCTCGCGCAACGGCGTCCACACCCACCTCGTCACGGATCACCAGCACTACTGGGAAGACGGTGGCGCGACCTACCACAACCGCTTCGACACCTACGAGTTCTTCCGCGGCCAGGAAGGCGACCGCTGGAAGGGCCAGGTGGCCGATCCCGAAATGCCGGAACCGGCGGTCGGGGGACGGCGGGCGTCGGCGATGATCCGCCAGCACTGGGTCAACCGGCAGCACTTCCTCAAACCCGGGCAGCACCCGCAGACACTCACCGTCGACGCCGGCCTCGAATTCCTCGGCACCAACGCCGACGAGCAGGACTGGTTCCTCCAGATCGAGTGCTTCGACCCCCACGAACCATTCGTCGCCACCGAAGACCACCGCGCGCGGTATTCGTTGCAGCACGAAGGCGCGAAGTACGACTGGCCCGCCTACCGCAGGGTCACCGAACAACCCGGCGACAAGCTGAAGGTCCGCGACGAGTACCGCGCCCTGCTGTCCATGTGCGACAGTTCCCTCGGCCGCGTCCTCGACGCGATGGACACCCACGCGCTGTGGGACGACACCCTCCTCATCGTCTGCACCGACCACGGCCTCCTTCTCGGCGAGCACGGCTGGTGGGGCAAGAACGTCCAGCCCTGGTACGACGAGAACATCCACACCCCCCTGTTCGTCTGGGACCCCCGCAGCGGCGCGCGCGGCGAACGCCGGGCCGAGCTCGTGCAGACCGTCGACTTCGGACCGACCTTGCTCGACTTCTTCGGCGTAGCAAGGCCTGCCGACATGCAAGGCCTCCCGCTGACGGTCCCCACCACGCGGAAAGCCTGCCTGTTCGGCAGCTTCGGCGCCCACGTCAACGTCACCGACGGCCGCTACGTCTACCTGCGCGCCTCCGCCACCTCCGCCAACACACCACTGTTCGAGCACACCCTTATGCCCACCCACATGAACAACCGCTTCTCCCCCGCCGAACTCCGCGACGCCGAACTGATCCCGCCCCTGCCCTTCACCAAGGGCGCCCCCGTACTGCGCATTCCCGGCTACGCCTGGGGCGACCCGCACGCGTTCGGCACCCTGCTGTTCGACCTCGAAACCGACCCCGGCCAGACCCACCCCCTCGTCGACGACGACCTCGAACTCACCATGGCCACCCACCTCGTCGAGCTGATGCGAGCCGCCGACGCACCCGCGTCCCAGTTCGAGCGCCTCGGCCTGCCCGTCGACGGCCCCGTCACCCGCGACCACCTCCTCGTCCGCGCCCAACGCGAGAACGCCCTCGCCGTACTCGAGGACCTCCCACCGGCGGCCGAGTTCGGCTCCGCCGTCCTGACCCCGATCGGCGAACTGGCCCCGGCCGCCCGCGAGATCCTCGTGCGCCACCTGCCGATGCTCGCCAACGCCGACTTCGCCGTCTCAGTCGCGACGCTGTCCGTGTGGGAACTGGCCGCCACGACCCCCAGCCTCACGGCCCGGACCCTGCGCTCACTCGACGCGCAGCTGTCTCAGCCGAAGATCCACACAACTTCCTGACAGGATCCGAAAGATCGTCACCCAGGATGGGCCCGCGCGGCGGCGGTGGCGCCGCCGACAGTCCTAGGAGGCGAAACGTCCTTGTACAAGGGAAAAGTCACAACCAGGCGGGCGCTGGCCGCGGCCGCGGCACTGCCGGTGCTCGCGGCGATGATCGTGGCGGGCGCCCCGGCGCAGGCCGCGCCCGGCACTTCGGACATCGCGGGCCTTCGGGCCCAGATCCAGGACGGCACCTTGCTGAGCGACCACGGCGTGCGGACCGCGTGTGCGGCCGGGTGCCAAGCCGCCGTCGTCACCGAGAGCCCCGGCTCGGCAAAGGCGTTGTCGATGACGACGCCGGTCGGGCTCGGGGCCACGGACCTCGCGCGCGCATACTCGCTGCCGGCCGCGGGCGTCGGGCGCAACGGCACGATCGCGGTGATCAGCGCGGGCGCGAACACGAACCTGGAGTCGGATCTGGCTGTCTACCGCAAGCAGTACGGGCTGCCCGCGTGCACGACGGCGAGCGGGTGCCTCACGATCACCGACTTCCACGGCGGGCCGCCGGTGCGGCCCGAGACCACCGACGAGTTCAAGGAGTCCGAGGAGGACTGGGCCGTCGAGACGTCACTCGACGTCGACATGGCCTCGGCGGCGTGCCCGGCCTGTCGCATCACGGTGGTGCAGACGCCGGACCTCGACGCGACCGGTGAGCCCGACCCCGACGAGAAGGCCGCCGACTACGCCACGGCGTACCAAACGGCGGTCCGCCTCGGTGCGAACGCCGTGAGCCTCAGCGACATCGAGGTCCTCGACTCGGCCACGATCAACGCGCCCTACAGCAAGGCCCTGAACCACCCGGGGGTGCCGCTGTTCGCGTCGATTGGTGACGTCGGCAGCGCCGACACGACGGCGGTTTCGGCTTCGGCCGAGAGCAAAGCCGACACGAGCTTCTACACCTGGCCCGCCAACCTGCCGTGGGCGGTCGGCGTCGGGGGCACGGCGCTGAAACCCGTCGACGCGGCGCGCACGAAGTTCACCGAGCAGGCGTGGCACAACCTCGGCGGCGAGTGCGCGCTGACGTTCCCGCCGGCCGCCGGCCAGCCCGCTTCGATCGCCGCGAACTGCGGTGGGCACCGCGCGTCCTCCGATGTCGCCGCCATCGCCGACCCGGCGAACGGCCCGGCGGTGTACGACACCTACGCGCCCTTCACGGGCAAGCCGCAGAACTGGATCGTCAGCGGCGGCACCAGCGCTTCGTCGCCGTTCGTGGCCGCGTGGTACGTGCGCAGCAGCGGCCACACCACCGGCGCGACGGGCCCGAGCGCGCTGTACGGGGCGCCGGCCTCGGCGTTCCACGACGTCACGACCGACGGTGCGGCACCGTCGGTCTGCCAGGGGCTGGGCTGGGGCCCGAAGGTGTGCCAGGCCGGCCCCGGCTGGGACGGCCCGACCGGTCTCGGCTCGCCGCGCGGCCTCGGCCGGTTCTGAGCCGACGCTGAACCCAGGGTGGCCACGGTGGCGTCCCACCGCGGCCACCCGGCTCAGCCGGCCGTGCGGGGCACGACCGGGAGCAGGAGGTAGGACGGGTGCTCGCCGCCGCTGATCAGGGTGGTCGTGCCGGCGTAGACGTCCGATCCGCGGTCGTGGGGATCGTTGTGGACGTAGATCCCGTTGCCGCGCATGGAGATCCCGTACGCCGAGGGCCACGGACCGTCGCCGGGGAACTCGAAGTCGTGCCCCAGCAGGGAAACACCGAGCCGGTGGCCGGCCGGGATGATCACCGACGTGGGCCAGATCTCGACGTCGACGTCCACCGGCTCGTCCGGGGTGAGCGGCTGCCGCTCGTCGTAGGTGTGCCAGGGCCGGTACGGCAGGCTCTTCGCCGGGTCGGTGTTGCGCAGCGACGAACGCAGCCAGCCGAACCCGACGCCGCCGTGGGGGTCCATCGCGGCGGGAAACGTCACGTCGCGGCCGTCGGGATCCTGCACGCGCAAGGCGAGGAACAGGTCCGCGTCGGTCGTGGACGAGGCGACGCGCAGGTGCGCCGACGCCGGGCCCGTGAGCTCCAGCTCCTCGGTCAACGGCTCGGTCCAGAACGTGAGCCCCTCGCCCTGCGCCGCGAACGCCGTCTCGCGCCGCGTCACATCCCCGGCCGCGGCCAACGTCCCGCCGGCGAGGTCGAGGTGGAACCGTGTCCACTGTGTCCGGTCGAGTGGCCACGCCGTCTCGCCGCGTTTCTCGAACGTCCCGTCGACGCGGCGGGCGTGCACGACCACTGGCGGCTGCTCGGCCCACCCGGTGTCCTCGCCCTTGAGGAAATGCCCGAAGAACCGCTTCTGCAGCGCGACCCCGTAGTCGGTGTAGAACTCGACCCAGTGCTGCAGGCCGTGGACCTCGAGCCACTTCTGCTCGCTCGACACGCCGGCGTGGCCCTCGAACCCGCCGCGGGTGTGCAGGTGGTGGGCCCAGTTCGTGGCCGAGAGCACGGGCACGGTGATCTTCGCCAGGTCGGCCGTGCGCTCGCGGTAGTACTCGTCCAGCAGCGGGTGGTCGCGCAGCTCGGCGACGGTGTCGGCGACGTTCTTCGCCAGTTCCTCGGGAGTGAGCACCTCGGGCCCGGCCACCGGCTCGCCGGTGACGCGGCTGCGCGGGCTGTCCGCGACCCCGTGCTGCACCGAGGAAACCTGGACCGGGTACCACTGTTTCACGAAGACGTCGAGGATCCCGCCGTGGTGGGTGAACTCGCGGTAGTAGTCGCTCGCGCCCTCCCACGGGCAGATCGCCGCGAGGTGCGGCGGCTGCAGCGCGGCGACCTGCCACTGGTTGATGCCGTAGTAGGAGATGCCGAGCAACCCGACCTTGCCGGTACTCCACGGCTGGACCGCGGCCCATTCGATGCAGGTGTAGTAGTCCCGTGTCTCGCGCGGCGAGAGGATGTCGAGGTACCCGGGCGAACGGCCGGCGCCCCGCGAGTCGACGCGGATCACGACGTACCCGTCCGGTACCCACTTCTCCGGGTCCACGGTTTCCCAGTTCTGGTACCGGTTCGACGAACCCGCCAGGGCGTCCGGGTGCTCGGCCTCCAGGTTGCTCCACATGGCCTGGTAGCCGTCCTGGAACGCGAGCCCCTTCGCGTACGGGCCGTGGGTCATGATCACCGGGTGCGGCCCGGTGTCCTCGGGCCGGAACACGTCCGCCCGCAGGACCAGCCCGTCGTCCATCGTGATCGGGACATCCCAGTCGATGTGCATGGTTCTCGTCTGCTCCTAGCCGGCCAGGAAGGCCACGATCTTCTCGCTCGTCTCACCCGGGTTCTCCAGCGGCGGGAAGTGCCCCGCGCCGACGAACGCGAGCCGGGAGTTCGGGATGTGCTTCTCGATGTCTTCGAAGTACTCGTACGGCTGGAACGGGTCCTCGTAACCCTGCAGCACCAGGATCGGGCACTGCCACGTGCGGATCAGGTCGAGGCGCCGGTCGATCCACTCCTTCTTGATGGTGGTCGACTGGAAGTACCGCGGCACCGCCCACTTGATGCCCGGGTGGCTCGCCTCCCGGATCGTGCGCCGCACGTCCTCCTCGGCGACCGGGCGGGTCGAAAGGATCGCGTGCAGATTCGACACCAGCTCCGCGGGGTCGCCGAACGGGTTGTGGTCGAGGTCGGTGAACCACTGCTCCTGCGGCGACACGTCCGGGTGCCAGTGCCACAGCTGCTGCTCACCGCGCACGTACTTGTGGATCCGCTCCGGGTGGCGCGAGGCGAGGTAGTCGACGATCGGGCCGCCGCGGTCGTGGGTGACGAAGCTCGGCCGCTCGATGCCGAGCACGTCCAGCAGACCCACGAGCTGGTCGGCCACCCCGACGTGCCGGTAGTCGCCCGGGGACTTCTCCGACTGGCCGTATCCCTTGAGATCGATCGACAGCACGCGGAAGTCGGCGGCGAGATCGGTGATCTGGTGGTGGAACAGGTACCACGAATCGGGAATCCCGTGCAGGAACACCACCACGGGCTTGTCCTGCGCGCCCGCCTCGACGAAGTGCCAGCGGACGGTCTCCATGTCGCCCGGGCCGTCGACGAAGCGGTGGGTCACGGTCGTGCCGCCGGGGAGGCGTTCGGTTTCTCCGTCCTCGTTCGCGATCGGCTTTTCGGCGGCGAAGACGTGCTTGTCCGGCGCGTCCTGCCGCGCGATCGCCGCCGCGATCGCGTCCTGCGCGCGTTGCGTCGGCGGGGTGAACTCGAGCCCGGCCGCGACCGCCGGTGCGGTGTAGTGCTCCATGGGTTGGTCCCTTTCAGCGGCAGACGCCCAGGTTCGTGCGCCTGCAACCAACGTCGGACAGCTGTCCGTCAGACGACTGACGATTCAACCCGATGCGGCCGTTGTCAAGACTCAACAGCTGTTGAGTTCCCCTTTAGACTGGCATCCTGGGAGCACTTGACACGCTTTGTGGCTCCGGTCCACTGTTGCCGGACAGTTGTCCGCAGAACGGCGAATAGCCATTCCGGCAGGTTTCACGAAGGGAAGCTCGTGTCTCGAATCCTGGTCATCGGGGGCAGCGGCGGACTGGGGCGGGCCGTCGCCGGGGCGTTGGCCGACCGCGGGGACGCGGTGATCGTCACCAGCCGCGATCCGGGCCGCGCCGAAGCCGCCGCGCGGGAAATCGGCGGACGGGCGACCGGGCTCGGTGTCGACTTGGCGATGCCGGAGACGATCGCCGGCGCCCTCACTGGCGTCGACGAGATCGACGGGCTCGTCATCACCGCCATCCACCAGGACGGCGGCAGCATCCACGCGTTCAGCGTGGCCGACGCGGTGCGCGCCGTCACGGTCAAGCTGGTCGGGTACGCCGAAGCCGTCCGCGCCCTTCGCGACCGGTTCACCCCGCACGGCTCGGTGGTGCTGTTCGGCGGTAGCGCGAAAGACCGGCCGTATCCCGGGTCGACGATGGTGTCCGCGACCAACGGCGGCGTCAGCTCACTCGTGCGCACGCTGGCGTGGGAGCTCGCGCCGATCCGGGTCAACGCGCTGCACCCGGGTGTGGTCCTCGACAGCCCGGTCTGGCGCAGGGTCCCCGGCAACCCGCCCGCGCGCACGCTCACCGGCACGCCGATCACGATGGCCGACATCGTCGACGCCACGCAGTTCCTCCTGCGCAACCCCGCCGTCAACGCGCTGGACCTCCACGTCGACGGCGGCGTGCGGCTGATGGACGGCCCGGTGCCGCTGCAGACGCCCGGGGCTTAGGTCTCCGCGAAGAAGTCCCGCAATGCTTCGGCGACAACGTGCGGTTGTTCCTCCGGCAGGTAGTGGTCGCTCTCGACGGCGAGCGTGCGCAGGTCCGTCGCGTACTCGCGCCACGCGGCGGGCACGTCGTAGGAGCGGCCGACGAAGCTGCCGCTCCCCCACAGCGCGAGCAGCGGGCTGGTGACGAGCCGGCCCGCTGCCGCGTCCGCGTCGTCGTGCTCGAGGTCGATGCCCGCGGCGGCACGGTAGTCCGCGCACGAAGCGGCGATCGCCTCCGGCGGGGAGAAGCACCGCACGTACTCGGCGACGGCGGCGGGATCGAAGGGCGTGCCGCCGTCGTGGCGGGAGTTCATACGCGAGGTGACCCAGAACTCGGGGTCGCCGGCGAGCAGCCGTTCGGGGATGCCGTTGCCGGCGGCGAGGAAGAACCAGTGGTAGTAGCCCATCCCGAAGTCCTTGTCGGCGTGCTGGAACGCATACCGCGTGGGGACGATGTCCAGCACCGCCAGCGCCTTTACCGCTTCGGGCGCGTCGAGCGCGAGCCGGTGCCCCACCCGCCCGCCACGGTCGTGCCCAGCGACGGCGAAGCGGTCGAAGCCCAGTTTCGCCATGACCTGGAGTTGGTCGTCGGCCATGGCCCGCTTGGCATATTTTTGGTCGCCGCCGGCCGGCTTGTCGCTGTCGCCGTACCCACGCAAATCAGTCAGCACCACGGTGAACTCCTCCGCCAGCCGCGGCGCGACGTGGTGCCAGATCAGGTGCGTCTGCGGATAACCGTGCAGCAGCAACACCGGCGGCCCCTCCCCGGCGACCGCGCAGTTGATCCGCACGCCCCCCGCGTCGACCCGCTGGTACCCGAACTTCTCCGGCAAGGGAACACTCATCGAGACCTCCGGTGGGGCGGCTTCATGATCGACTGTATCTGTCAGAACCGCCGGCCTGCCCAAGGGACCGGACGATGACGGCTTCGATTCGTCGTTCGCGTCGCCAGATACTGCAGCACCGTCTGTGCTGCGCCGCAGACCAGGATCGCCACACCCCTGAGCACGATCGCTGCGACGAGCGCAACCATGGGGAATCGGGTCGCGGCCACCACGCGCTCAAGCCACCGGTGAAATTGCCCGCCAATGTCCGATACCTGCCCTACGCTGGACGCATGCCCTCACTGTTCGAGCACGCCGGCGGGGAAGCCGCCCTGCACCGGCTGGAGCAGGTGTTCTACGACAGCGTGCTGGCGGATCCGCTGCTGCAGCCGTTGTTCGGCGCGGGACAGCCGCGGCACGTCGAGCACCTGACGTCGTTCACGGCCGAGTCGTTCGGCGGGCCGGACCGCTTCTCGCGCGAGCTGGGGTTCGCGCACCTGATCTCCGTCCACCGGGGACTGAAGATCACCGAAGCCCAGCGGCAGCGGTTCGTCCAGCTCTACCTCGCGGCCCTCGACACCGCGGGGATGCCCCGCGACGCGCCGTTCCGCGACGCCGTCCGCGAACACGTCGAGTTCGGCTCCCGGGTCGCCCTGCAGAACTCCCACGCCGAGACGGACGCCGACCTCCACCCCCTGCGCGAAGTCCCCCACTGGACCTGGGCAGGCGACGACCCGCAGTAGTCGTGACATCATCGGAGCCGCCGTGATCACGTGTGGAAAGGCGGCCGGTGGACTACGAGCGCGCTGTCGGTGAGGTCTGGGCGGCCACGAAGCCCCACATCGGGGCCGGCAAGGTGGCGGACTACATCCCCGACCTGATCTGTGTGGACCCGGGCCAGTTCGGGTTCGCGGTGGCGACCGTCGACGGCGAGCTGCACCAGGTCGGTGACGCGGAGGTGCCGTTCTCGATCCAGAGCATCTCGAAGGCGTTCGCGCTCGCGCACGTGCTCGGGCACGACGACGCGTCGATCTGGCGGCGCGTGAACCGCGAGCCGTCGGGGACGCGGTTCAACTCGCTGATCCAGCTGGAGATCGAGCGCGGCGTGCCGCGCAACCCGTTCATCAACGCGGGCGCCCTGCTGGTGACCGACCAGCTCCTCGCGGACACCGGCGACGCCTGTGGTGCCCTGTGCGCGTTCCTGGCCGCGGAGACCGGGAACCCCGACCTCACCTACGACCCGGCGATGGCCGAGTCCGAGACGCGCACCGGGAACCGCAACCGTTCGCTGGCCTACCTGATGGCCGATTTCGGCAACGTTCTCAACCCCGTCGACGAGATGCTCGACCACTACTTCCGCCAGTGCTCGATCATGGCCTCGTGCGTCGAGCTCGCCCGCGCGGGGCTGGTCCTGGCGCGCCACGGCGTCCGCCTCGACGGCACGCGCCTGCTGTCGAAGCAGGACGCCCGGCGCATCAACGCGATCATGCTCACCTGCGGCACCTACGACGACGCCGGCGAGTTCGCGTACCGCGTGGGGCTGCCGTGCAAAAGCGGTGTCGGCGGCGGAATCCTCGCGATCGTGCCGGACCGCTGCGCGATCGCGGCGTGGGGGCCGGGGCTCGACGAGAAGGGCAACTCCGTGTCCGCGGCGATGGCGCTCGAAACATTCGGCAACGTCACGGGGCTCAGCATCTTCTGATGCGTCCACTCAGGACTTCAACGCGGCCGCCACCAGCATCCGCAGCTCCGGCACGACCTCCTGCTCGAACCACGGGTTCCGCAGGTGCCACCCGACGTTCAGCGGCGACGGGTGCACGAGCGGGATCGTCGACGGCACGTAGTCGCGGAACGACCGGACGGTCTCCGTGAGGCTCCACCCGCGCCCGGCGTGCAGGTAGTGCTTCTGCGCGTAGCTGCCGACGAGCACCGTCAGCCGGATCTCGGGCAGCTCGGCGAAAATCCGCGGATGCCACTTGTCCGCAACCCCGCGGCGCGGCGGCGCGTCACCGGAGGCCGCCTTGCCGGGGTAGAAGAAATCCATCGGCACGATCGCGAACAGCCCGGGATCGTAGAACTCCTCGTCGGTCACCCCGAGCCAGCCGCGCAGCTTCACGCCGCTGGCGTCGTGCCAGGGGACGCCGCTCTCCTGCGCCTTCCGCCCGGGCGCCTGCCCGATGAGCGCCACCTTCGCCGACGGCTCCGCGGTGTAGAGGGGCTCGTAACCGGCGTCCTTCGCCCACGCGTTGTCGGGGTCGGCGATGAGGTCGGCGCGGATCCGGTCGAGGTTCGTCATGGTCCGGCGAGAATATCCGGGCCCCTCACGCGGGCCAGAGCTGGATCAGCCAGCGTTCGACGCCCTCGGCGAACGTCCCTTCGGCCAGCTCCGCCGTCGCGGCGCGGCCGCCCTCGTGCACCCGGGCGTGGTGCGGGCCGGGCCGCCCCAGGGTGAGCACGTCGGGCGACATGGCGGCGGTGACGGACTGCAGGCGCACCTGATCGGCCAGGTCGCACCCCACCGTGACGACCTGGTCCCACTCGCCGTGCGCCGCCGGCGGCTCGGCGTCCCACAGTTCCACCCGCACGGCCGGGTCGTGGTCGTTCCCGGCGCTGTGCAGCAGCAGACCCCCGGCCCCGCCCAGGACGAGCCAGTCACCGCTCGCCTCCCCCACGACCAGCGCGTTGCGGCTCATCGGGATTTCCTGCAGCACGAACTGGCCGTACTCGACCGTGATGCTGCTGTCGATCGCGCCCAGCAGTTGCGGCATCGGCGGGTCCCCCTCGGTGTGGCGATCCCGCGATCGTAGCGAGGATCCGTCACGACAAGACGATCGCCGGCACCACCACCAGGGGCCCCAAGCTGCGCCACGACCTCACCCCGCGCCGAGTTGCGCGGGCGGCCGAGGGCAAGCGCGGCGGGACAACTTGAAATCAGTGTTCGCGAAGGTGGCCGTGCGCAGCAGGGCGGCCTGGTCGCGAAACTGCGCCCGGTCGACGATGCGAACGAGGGCTGCCCTCGTTGGCAGGCCCGAACTTCGCGGTACGGACCCTTTCCATTGTGCAGTAGGGTAAACCGGCTCTTGGAGTTCGGACCGTTCCTGCCTCCGTCCACCGTCTACTGCTCAGCCCCTCGACGCCGAGTCCGGGCGGCGGAGGGCCGAGTCCGGCCCCAGCCCGCGAAGGAGCCGGCGACTACCAGCGGAGCAGAGTTCGGTCGCGCGTCCTGGTGTCGATCCAGGCGATCCGGGGATATGAGCCCCGGCCGGCCACTGGGCCCCGCGCGTCGCGGTGTGCCGCGGTGCCCCCGGCAGGAGTCGAACCTGCGTTCCCGGCTTCGGACGCCGGAGTCGTGTCCGTTGGACCACGAGGGCTTCGCCGGGTTCCGCCGGCGAGGTGCGGAGGATGCAGGAGTCGAACCCACGCGGGTGCTCAACACACCCGACCACCGTTTTCGAAACGGCTGCCTTACCACTCGGCCAATCCTCCCTGGCCCGGCGGCACCCGAGTGCCGCCGTCGTGCGCGGAGGGCGCGCGGGTCGAACGCGCGCCGGGACGTGCCGCCCCGGACCACGGATTAGCAATCCGGTGCCTTGCCTCTCGGCCAGCCCTCCTCGTTGTGCCGCGCCCCGCTGCCCGTCGAGGGTTCGAACCTCGGTTGCCGGATCCAGAGTCCGGAGTCCTGCCGGTTGGACGAACGGGCATCACGTGGTGCTCCCGGGCCAGGACTCGAACCTGGCTCTGCGGAACCAAAATCCGCCGTGTTGCCGGATACACCACCCGGGAAAGCGTGCCCTCGCCAGGAGTCGAACCTGGACTGTCCGGAGCCTGGGTCCGGTGCCTCTGCCAATTGGGCTACGAGGGCGTGGGGTCCCCGCGCGCGGGGACCCGTCTTCGATGGAACTGCGTGCGGTTGCGGGGATTCGAACCCCGACTGGCCTGGCCCTCAGCCAGGTGCCTCTTCCAGTTGGGCTACAACCGCGTAGCGCGTGCGGGAGTCGAACCCGCGTCTTCGGCTTGAGGGGCCGGTGTCCGTTCCGCTGGACCAACGCGCCGTGCTTTTGACAGTCTTTTGATCAACCTCAGTCGAGTGCCCGCGAGTCGAACGCGGTGTCTTCCGCTCCCGAAGCGGATGGGTTCCCGTCTCCCTCGCACTCGTCGGCCGGGCACCCCCCTCGGGTGCCGGGCGCGCGCTCACGACGGGACTCGAACCCGCGATCGTCTCCTCGACAAGGAGCTGCCCTCGCCGCTGGGCCACGTGAGCCTGAAAACCTGCGTACCCCTGCCAGGAGTCGAACCTGGGACCTCCGGATTCGTAATCCGGCGCTCTGTCCAGCTGAGCTACAGGGGTGTGGCAGCCGATCCGGGTATCGATCCCGGTTCCCCGCCTTGAAGGGGCGGTGACCTAGCCAGCAGTCGCATCGGCCTTGTCTTGGTGTGTCGGTGGTGGGGGACGGAGTCGAACCGTCAAAGCCGCCGAAGGGCGTCCGGGTTACAGCCGGGTGGGCTCACCTGTGCCCAGCCCCACCGTGCTCGCCGCGGCCGGCGAGCGTGTTTCTGCTCCGCTGTGTAGTTGACAAAGACCAGGTAGCCAAGAAAGAATAGGCGCCGACAAAATGGGCGCAGCACATCAACGAAATGGATATCCCGCCATTTATGGGTGCACGAAATAGAGAAAGCCGCCCGAATCGGTTTCCCGATGGGCGGCTCCCGGTCATGACGTCGACGACGTCACGGTGGGGAGCCTCCGATGCTCAGAAGCCGCTCTTCAGGCAGCATCGAGCCACAGAGCCGCTCTTGCAGCAGGCGCGGCGCGGCTGATCGAAGCGCATCCGACGAGCGCAGCGCATCGCGCAGATCGCCAAGATAACGGCGCTGCGACCCTCGCATCTCCATGCTCGCCACGATGGCTCCTTCTTAGTTTCTGTGAGCTCTTGCGTTCAGCTCCATTACATAATCGCGAACCCGCACCCGGGTGTCAATCTTTATTACCGGACCAATTTCACCGCCCGAGCGCCGCTTCCACGAACTGCCGCAGCACCGGCCCGTTCGCGCTCGGCAGGAACGCCAGCGCGACCGGGATCGGCGGCGCACCGGCGATCGGGAGGAACCGCACCGTCGGGTGGATGTTGCGCCGCACCGCGACCTCCGGCACCACCCCCAGCCCGCGCCCCGCCGCGACGCTCTCGATCCACTCGTCGAAGTTGGCCGTCTCGACGACGATCGCCGGCCGCTGCCCCTCGGGCCACGACCACGGGCCGGTGGTGCCGTTGACGACGTTGACCACTGCGGCCAGTTCGGCACGTCGGCCCACGCCAGTTCCGGTTCGCCGGCGAGCGGGAACGTGTCCGCGAACACGGCGACCCGGTCCTCGTCGAACAGGTGCACGACCTGCAGCCGCGACGAACGCACCTGCCCGCGCACGAGCGCGACGTCCACCTTCTCCTGCTGCACCGCCGCGAGCGGGTCGTCGATGCGCACGAGGTCGACCGAACTGCCGGTGGCGTGTTCGAACCGCACCACGGTCTCCTGCGCCCACGGCGTGGGCAGCAGCCAGCTGAACCCCAGCTTCACGGTGCCCCGGCGCCGCGCCGCGCTGACGCCGCGGTCGAGCTCCGCCAGCACGCGCTGCGTGTGCTCCAGGAACGCGCGGCCCGCTTCCGTCAGCTCCACGTGCCGCGACGAGCGGTCCAGCAGGGTGACGCGCAGCAGTTCCTCGAGCTGCCGCACCGTCCGGCTGAGCGCGGGCTGCGTGATGGCGAGCTCCTGGGCGGCACTGGTGAACGACGCCAGCCGGGCCACCGACGCGAACGCGCGCAGGGGCCGGATTTCGATGCCCGCCGGTGTGCCCTCAACCATGCCCGCAGAGCATAGCCGCGGCCGGACGGGCATTTCCCAACGCGGCCGCGGGTGCCTAGCGTGGAGCCGAAGGGGTTCACGCGGGGAAGAGAGAAGGCGTTCGACATGCACAGCTCGCTGTCCGGTCTCGGGGTGACCTCGCCGGTCCTGGCGGCGCCGATGGCGGGCGGGGGTACCACGCCCGCCATCGTGGCCGCGGCGGCGAGCGCCGGGGGCCTCGGCTTCGTCGCCGGCGGGTACAAGACGGCCGAAGCGCTCGCCGAGCAGATCGCACAGGTGCGCGCGCTGGGCATCACGTTCGGGGTCAACCTGTTCGCCCCCAACCCGGTGCCCGTCGACCCGGACGCCTACCGCCGCTACGCCCACACCCTCCAGGCCGACGCCGACCGCTACGGCCTCGACCTCCCGCAGGCGATCACCGAGGACGACGACAACTGGGAGGCCAAGCTCGACCTCCTGCTGGCCGGCCCCGTCCCGCTGGTCAGCTTCACCTTCGGCCTGCCGGACGCGTCGGTCTTCGCCCGGCTTCGCCGCGCGGACACGCTGGTCGCGCAGACCGTGACCTCGGCCGACGAGGCCCGGCTGGCCGCCGACGCCGGTGCGGATCTCCTGCTCGTACAGGCCGCGGCCGCGGGCGGGCACTCGGGCACGCTCACGCCCGACCGCGTCCCGCCGGCGGTCGCGCTGCCGCGGCTCCTCGGCGAAGTCGGGGCCGCCGTGTCGCTGCCCCTGGTCGGCGCCGGCGGGCTCGCCACTCCCGAGGCCGTGGCCGAAGTGCTGAACGCCGGAGCCACCGCCGTGGCCGTCGGCACCGTGCTGCTGCGGTCCGACGAGAGCGGGGCGTCGAAGCCCCACCGCGAAGCGCTGGCCGACCCGGCCCGCCGGGAGACAGTCGTCACGCGCGCGTTCACCGGCCGCCCGGCGCGGGGCCTGCGCAACGCGTTCACCGACGACCATTCGGCCGAAGCTCCCGCCGGGTACCCGGCCCTGCATCACCTGACCAGCGCGCTGCGCAAGGCGGCCGTGCAGGCCGGCGACCCCGAGCGCGTCAACCTGTGGGCCGGCACCGGCTACCGGCACGCCACCGCCGAACCCGCGGCCGACATCCTCACGCGGCTCTCCCCCCGGCTCTAGCCCACCCGTCAACCGGACGGGTGAGCTCGGCGACAGGTCGCCGGCGGCCAGAACGGGTACCCCACCAAGACAATCCATGATCGACCAGAGGAGAACGAGAACCATGGCACGAGTCCTGTTCGTCATGACGGGCGCCGACCACTGGACGCTCAACGACGGAACTCGGCATCCGACCGGGTACTGGGCCGAGGAGTTCGCCTCCCCGTACACCGCCCTCAAGGACGCGGGCCACACGATCGTGGTGGCGACCCCGGGCGGCGTGGTGCCGACCGTGGACCAGGGCAGCCTGAACCCGGACATGGCCGGCGGCGAGGAAGGGGCCGCGAAGCTCGCGCAGGTCCTCGAGTCCGCCGGCGAACTGCGCGAGCCGATCGTGCTCACGGACGTGAACCTGTCGGACTACGACGCCGTCTACTACCCCGGCGGCCACGGTCCGATGGAGGACCTCTCCCACGACGCCGACTCCGGTGCCCTGCTCAACGCCGCCCTCGCGTCGGGCAAGCCGCTCGCCGTGGTGTGCCACGCGCCCGCCGCGCTGCTGGCGACGCGCGACGAGCGGGGCGAGTCGCCGTTCGCCGGCTACCGCGTCACCGGGTTCACCAACGACGAGGAGAACGCGGTCGGTCTCGGCCCCAAGGCGAAGTGGCTGTTGGAGGACGAGCTGGGCAAGCTCGGCGTCGCGTTCGAGCGCGGGCCGGACTGGCAGCCGTACACGGTCGTCGACCGCACCCTCTACACGGGACAGAATCCCGCCTCGGCCGCGCCGCTGGCCCAGGAACTCCTCAAAGCCCTGAAATAGGCCCGATCACCGGCGGAGTGCGCGGCTACGCGGGCTCCGCCGGCGACTGCGCGAGCGAGAGGCTGTTCCCGTCCGGGTCGAGGACCACGACGTGGCGCACGCCGTTGGCGTAGGTCTCGACGGGTTCGTGCGTGATGCCGTGCGCGGCGAGGCGGGCGAGGATCCCGTCGAGATCGGTGACGCCGAGGGTGACCATCGCCCGGCCCACGCACTCGGCGCGCACCTCCCGCGCGTCGACCACGAGCCACGCGGCTTCGCCCAGCTGCCACAGGTGCTCCTCGCCGATGACCTCGTCGGCGGGCCGGCCCAGGAACGCGGTGAACCACTCCAGAGCCCGGGGCAGGTCGCTCACGCACATGATCGTGTACAGGTCCACGGAACCACTCCTCCCGGCGGCTGACGGAGGGGTAGACCACCGCCGCCGCGAAAACTCATCGGTCCCGCGGGTCGCCCTCGGTCATCGCCCCGGCCACGTGGTCGTGCACGGCCAGCACGCGGGCATCGAGCTCCTCGACCGGCACGCCGACGTCGCGCGCGAGCGCCTCGCGGAAGATGAGGTAGCCCTTGTAAGCCGCGACCATGAACACGTGCATCGCGATCGCGTCGCCGTCGGCGGGCAGGGCGCCGGTGGCCTGGTCGCGTTGGAGGGCGGCTCTCGTCTTCTCGATCTCGGGCAGGGCGTGGTAGTCCGGGTCGCCGTCGATCGCGAGCAGGGCCTCGACCAGCGTGGGCGCCGGGTTCGCGAGCGCGCTGCGGAACATCGCCTTGCGCCGGCCGAGGAACGACGCCTCCCAGTGCCGTTTCGCGCCGGCCGCCCATTCCCGGGCCCGATGGGCCACGGCCGCCCTCAGCAGGGATCGCCGGTCGCCGAAGTACTGGTAGATCTGGCCGCGGTTCACCCCGGAGCGGTCGGCGACCTCCTGCAGGTTCAGTCCGGCGAAGATCCCGTCGCGCTGAAGCAGGTCGAAAGTCGCCTGGAGGAGGTCGGCCTCGGTGCGGGCCCGGTCGCGCCCGCGCCGGCTCGACGCCTGCCCGGCGGTGTCGTTCACATCATCTCCCGTGTGCACTCTTCTCACCTGCCTCCGATCTCGCAGTCTAGTGATCGCTCACACCACACCCCGGCCCCGCAACGCGTCGAGTTCCGCGGTGGACAGGCCCAGCAGGCCGCCGAGCACCTCTTCGGTGTGCGCGCCCAACGTCGTGCCGGCCCAGCGGACGCTGCCGGGCGTCGCACTCAGGTGCGGCAGCGGCGCGACCATCGGGACCTCGCCGAACTCCGCGTCGTCCACGGTGATCACGGAGCCGCGGGCCCGGCAGTGCGGGTCGTTCATCAGGTCGGCGACGCTCATGATCGGCGACGCCGGGATGTCGGCGTCGCTCAGCAGTTTCACCACCTCGTCGGCGGTCAGCCGCGAGACCCACTCGCTGATGAGCGGGTACAGCTCGTCCTGGTGGCGGATCCGGGCGGGGCGGTCGGCGAAGCGCGGGTCGTCGGCCAGCTCGGGCTGATTCATCACCGCGGACAAGCGCCGGAACAGCGAGTCGGTGCCCGCGTGCAGCGACACCCGGCGGTCGTCGGAGGTCACGAAGTCCGACGCCGGAACGATGGACGGGTTCTTGTTGCCCAGCCGTTCCCGGACCTGGCGGTCGAGACCGTAGGCGGTCACCGAGTCCTCACTGGACCGCAACGCCGCCTCGTACAGCGCCAGGTCGATGACCTGGCCCGAGCCCGAACCGTGATCGCGGTGGTACAGCGCGGACACGACGGAGAACGCCGCGAGGTAGGCGCTCATGTAGTCGATCACCGAGTATCCGCTGCGCACCGGCGGCCGCTCCGGCTCGCCCGTGGCGTAGGTCAGTCCACTGTAGGCACTCGCGATCCGGTCGAACGCGCCGCGGTCGCGGTAGGGCCCCGTGAGGCCGAACCCCGTGAGGTACAACAGGATCGCCCGCGGGTTGAGGGGCTGCAGGTGCTCGGGCAACATGCGGTAGCGCTCGAGCGTCGGCGGGCGGAAGTTCGTGACCACCACGTCGAAGTGCGGCACCAGCCGGTGGAACACGGCCTGCCCTTCGGACGTCCGGAGGTCGAGCGCCACGGACTTCTTGTTGCGCCCCTCCTGGAGCCAGCCCGGCGACCGCCCGCCGCCGCGGGTGAAATCGCCGACCTTCGGGTCTTCGATCTTGACCACCTCGGCGCCGAAGTCACCCAGGATCGTCGCCGAGACCGGTCCGGCGAGGACGGTCGCGGCGTCGAGGACCCGGACACCGGCCAGCGCGTCGCTCATCGTGTGGTTGTCCTCCGTGCTCGCGTCGGGATGCGGGGGTTCATTTGCCTTGCGCCGCGTCGATCACGAGCGACAGGTCGATCAGCTCTTCGGGCTTCACCGGGGAGTCGATCTGCAGCGTGTTCGGCACGGCCTTGTACATCGTCTGCAGGCTCGCCACCGATTCGGCGGGCACGTCGAAGTCGAACGGCACCGACGGCGCGATCCGCAGCGTGTCGACGGTCGTGCCGAGTTGCTGGGCCATCTTGGTCATCACGTCGCCGTCCTGGTGGTAGTCACCGGACAGGTGCGTGTTCACGGTCCGCTCCACCGCGCGGAAGAGCGCGACACCCGCGTCGCGGTGTTCACCGAGCAGGTCGGTGGTCGCGAAGTAGCCGGCGATCTGCATGCTGTCCGGGTACCCGCCTTCGGCGTTGAACGCGGTACCCGGCTTGATGCTCGCGGTGAACGGCGGGCCGAGGGTGGCGCCGTCGATCGAGCCGTTGTTGAGCGCCTGGACCATCGCGGCGATGTCGCTGAACGGCGTCATCCGCACGTCGGCGGGCTTGAGGCCGCCCTTGGTGATGAGGTCGTACAAGCCGTACTCCGACGGAGCCGCCAGGCCACCGGGGTTGACGCCGATGTTCTTGCCCTTCAACGAAGCCGGATTGAAGTCGCTCGCCTTGCTGCCGTACTTGGTGCTCATGTAGACGCCGCTGTCCGGAGAGGACGAAGCGACGCCGGAGACCCAGCGGATCGGGACGCCGTGGCGCAGCGCGTTGAAGACCAGTGCCTGCGCGCCGGCGTAGACGAGGTCGATTTTGTCCTGTCCCAGCAACGTGAGCAGGTTCGGCACCGTGTCGGTGACGAAGGTGACGTCGAGGTTCTCCTTGCCGAACTCGCCGTAGACCTGGGCGAGCAGCGCCGGCGCTTCGAGTTCCAGTTTGGACGGGATTCCGACCTTGAGCGAAGCACGCTGCGCCAGCGGTTTGGGCGCAGGCGTGCCGGCCTTGCCCGACAGGCTCACGCCGGCCGGCAGCACGGACACCTGCTTGGCGTCGGTGGCCTGGTTCTGCTGCGACGACGGGGCACACGCGCTCGCGAACACCAGGCCGGCCGTGACGGCGGTGGCGCAGAGCGCCCGGGTGGTTCTGGACATGGCTCTCCTGAGGAAAACACGGGAAGGGGTGGGGGACGGGGAGGGACTCAGGACCGGCGCAGGCGCGGCCGCTGCTGGGGGACGGCGAACTTCAGCGCGAGGCTGACGAGGCCGGTGAAGGCCACGCCGATCACCCCGGCGATGATCACGCCGGCGTACATCGTCGCGGGGTCGAACACCTGGGAGCGCTGGAAGATCAGGTAGCCGAGGCCGCTGTCGCCCGACACCATCTCGATGCCGACGATCACGAGGATGCCGATGCCCGCGGTCAGCCGGATCGACGTCGCGATGGCCGGCAGCGCAGCGGGGAGGATGACGTGGCGCAGCAGCTGGGTGCGTTTGGCGCCGAGCACTTCCGCGGCGTCGCGGTAGCCCTGCTCGACCGACAGCACCGCGGTGGTGGAAGCGAGTACGACGATGAAGAACACGGACACGCCGACCAGCACGATCTGCGGCAGCCCACCGAGGCCGAAGATGAGCAGGAACACGGGGAACAGCGCCAGCTTCGGCAGCGTGTACAGCGCGACCAGCGTGTGTTCCAGCGCAGCCCGGGCGATCCACGACAGTCCCAACAGGACTCCGAGCGCCACGCCGGCCACGACGCCGACCCCGTAGCCGATCACGAGTTTGCGCACGGTGTCGACGATGGCGTCGGTCATCACGCCGTCCTGAATGGACTGCACGCCCGCCTGCCAGATCACGCTGGGGGCCGGGAAGAACCGGGTGTCGAGGATGCCGAACTGCGCGGTGAGTTCCCAGACCACGACGATCAGCACCGGGGTCGCCCAGGCCAGCGTGAGGGTCACACCGCGGCGGCGCCGGGCGTGCCGCTGGGGCGCCAGCTCGGCAGGACCGGGCGTGCGGCGGACGAGCTCACGACCTCCGAGCTCCTCATGCGACGTCATGAGCGTGCTCACGTTCTTCCACCTCACCTTTCAGGAGCCGCCAGATGTGGTCTTCGAGGGCGCCGAACTCGGCCGCCGAACGCGCGGCGCGGGTGCGCGGCCGGGCGAACGGGACCTCGATGTCGTCGAGGATGCGCCCGGGCCGCGAGGACATGACGACGACGCGGTCGGCCAGCAGCAGTGCCTCGTCGATGGCGTGGGTGACGAACAGGATGGTGCGCCGGTGTGCCTCCCACACCCGCAGCAGCTCCTGTTGCAGGACCAGGCGCAGCTGCGCGTCGAGGGCGGCGAACGGCTCGTCCATCAGGAGGATCTCGGGGTTGGCCACGAACGCCCGGGCCAGTGCCACGCGCTGGCGCATGCCGCCGGAAAGCGTGGCCGGGTAGGCGGATTCGAAGCCGGAGACGCCGGCGCGCTCGATCCAGTCGCGGGCCACCTCGTTCGCCCTCGGCCGTGAGACGCCGGCGATGTCGAGCGGGAGCCGCACGTTGGCGAGCACGGTCTTCCAGGGGAAGATGCCGTAGTCCTGGAAGACCATGGAGCACAGCGGCGAATCCGCGTCCGCACGATCGATCACGATCTCGCCGGCCGAGGGCGCCGCCAGCCCCGCGACGATCCGCAGCAACGTCGACTTCCCGCAGCCGGACGGGCCGACGATGGCGACGAACTGTCCTCTTTCGACGGTCAGGTCGACCGGGCCCAGCGCGTGGACCGCGTGGCCGCGGGAAACGAACGTCCGCTCGACGCCCGTCGCGCTGATCACGACGTCGGACATGCGGCCTCCTCCTGATGGGTGTGGTCGAGGATCGTCGGAAAGGGTGCGTTCGCGAGCCACTCCCCCGCGGCCCGGTCGCCGTGCACACGGTCGGCGAACGCCGTGGCGACCGCGGAGATCGCGGCCGCCGTCGGGCTGTTTTCGTTGTCGTGGCGTGGGATTCCGCCGAGCTGGTGGTCGCCGTCGTGGACCACGGCGAGGTGCTTGAACCGCGAGCGCGCCCGGTCGTACGGCTCGCGGCGCCACTCGACGCCCTCGCCGCGGGCACCGAAGTCACGCGTGCCGGTGACGACCAGCAGGGGCAGCTCGACGTCTTCCCAGGAGCCGGGCGTGAGCCCGCGGTCGCCACTTCCCTGCGGTGACAACAGGATTCCGCCCGCGACGGCCGGGTGACTGAAGGTCTCGTGGCCGGACAGGCGCGTGCCCAGGAGGAGCTGCGCGGTGTAGGCGCCGAACGAGTGCCCGGCGAGCAGTACGTGGCCGGGCTTCAGGCCCGGCTTGGCGGCGAGCGCGTCGAGCACCGCGTGCACCCGGCCGACCCGCGACAGCCAGTGTTCCGGGTCGAACAGCAGCGCGTGCATCCGTTGCTTGGCCACGGGATCCGCGGCCCAGGTTCGTTCGTCCACACCGGACAGGCCGAGCTCCGGACCTGCGAGCTCAAAGGCGTCGCGGAACTGCGGGTGCAGCACCGCGTAGCCGTGGGACGCGAGGTGGTGGCCGAGGCCCGCGTACCCGCGGTGGCTCCCACCCAGCCCGTGACACAGGACGACTACCGGCTTTTCCCCGGCACCGTCCGGTTCTTGCACGAAAACGGCGACCCGCTGCACGTCCGCGGTCGCCCATTCGTCGACTTCGCTCGCGACGACCCGATGGCGTCCCGGCCGGGCCCACCGAGGGCCCGGGTGCTCGTTGCAGCCCACGCTGGCTCCTAACTAGCGACTTGTTAGTAACGTAATGCTAGTTAGCCGGCGTTGACAAGACTCGTCGCGGAAGTGGCGGGGCGCGAGCACTCTCCGTGGCTGCGTAGTGAGCACCGACCAGTCATGGACAGCGCCTACCCGGAGCTCGTCGAGGCGCTCGACCGGCAGGGCGGCCCGCGGTTCGTGGCTGACGGGGAGATCGTGGCGTTCGCCGGGACAACACCAGCTTCGCCGTGCTGCAGCCGCGCATCCACCTCACCACGGCGCAGCGCAAGCAACGGCCGGCGCGCAAGGCCGACCCGTGGCGGGATCTGGCGAAGCACGCGGGTTTCGCGGAGGCGGCGCTGGCTTCGCTGGGCTGACGCGCATTGCGCCGGCGCCGTGACGCGCGCCGGGCGGACAAAACACCTGAGCGGCGCCGGCACCAGGTGGACAGATCTCGCCGATCGCGCCGACACTGGTGTCATGGTCAGCCCACGGCCAGGCCCGATCCGGTGGCTGCGCTACGTCTACGGCGCGCGGCTGCCCGATGAGTACCGCCCGTGGGTGCTGCACGACGCGACCGCCCGGACCTGGGTGCTGCGGTTCGCGCTCCGCGTGTTCTTCGAGGCGCTGCCCTGGCTCACCGCCGGGTTCCTCCTGCTGGTGTTCCTCACGCCGCTGCCGGCGGGTCTGGTGCTGCTCGGGTTGCTGATGGCGCTGGTGCTGGGCCTCTTCCTCACCCTCGGCAGCGCCGACGAGCTCGCCGAAGTGCGTCTCGCCAAGCACGGCTTCCCGCCGAACACCGGCAAAGAAGTCCGGAAACGTCGCGGCGGTGCCGCGACCTGGCCGTGACGCCGTGGCAGGACCCTGTCACTCCACCGCACTGGCGCTGTGAAGAGCCACTCGGCCGGGAAGGACCAGGTACCCGTGCCGGCGTGGGCCCCCGGTCATCCGCGGGGTCGGCATGGTCTTCATCGCGCTCGTCGCCATCCTCGGCTTCGTCGCCGCCAGCTGAGGCGCCACCACCAGCTGAGGCGCTACCCACCGATGGTGACGGTGCGCCGCGCCGGGCCGTTGGCGCTGCGCGGCACGATCGGGACGACGCCGAGGGCACTCAGCACGGCGACGAAACCGTTTTCGATCTGCGTTTCGGTGCTGGGCCAGTAGCCGACGGTTTCGCACATGAACTCGTCGCACTGCTCGGGCGGCGGCCCGGCGCAGCCGGTGGCGAGCAAGACGACGGCGGCGGCCGCGGCGGCCAGACGCAAGCGTGACACGGCGGAACCCCTTCCCGGGCTCAGACGACGGCAGGTTGCCGGCGGCGGACGATCAGCGTGATCACGGCGATGGCCAGCACGATCGCCACCACGGCCTGGTAGTACCCGGTGATCACGCTGATCAGGGCGCTCACCACGCCGATCACCTCCATGGCCACCCCCAGCGTCGCCGCCCACGCGTGCCGCGCCAGGAACGCCGCGGCCACGGCGACGAGCACCGCGATCACGGGGTTCAGCACGAGCACGAGCCACACCGACCCCGGCACGTCCTGGCCGTGGTCGAGGCGTTCGAGCACCGTGAGCAGCTGCACCACCCAGATCCCGATCGACGCCACGGCCTGCACGGCCATCACCCACCGCGCGGTCCTGACCTGCCACCCGCCCACGACGCACCCCTCCTCCGGTTGATCACCGGGGACGGTAACCGCGGACGGCGGGAGCCCTCCCGAGCGTGTCCGCTACCTGCCGCCCGACTCCAGCACGTCGGCGAGGTACCGCACCGCCAGCTCCTCGGCCCGGTCACGCCGCTCGACGTCGCCGCGCCAGCGCCGGTACAGCTCGATGCTCGCCAGCACCGCCGCCCCGGCCTCCTTCGTGTCGTACCCGCAGACGGTGGCCCGCAGCTCACGCGCCTCTTCCGGAGCGGCGAACTCCAGCCGGCGCACGCCTCGAGGAGAAATGCCGGCGCGCGCGGCGATCAGAGGCCCCAGGACGGTTTCCCTCAGGAAAGCCAGGAAACCGAGGACGTCGAACAGCTCGCCGCGCCCGAGTTTCGTGGCCGCGTAGTGAACCCACACCCAGAACCGGTCTTCGAGCCACTGTTCGTCCAGCGGCTCCTTGGCCAGGGGCGCGGCGGTGAGGGCCCGGGTCAGCGCACCGTCGCGCTCCCAAAGTATCTTCGGGTCGCTCGTCCGCTCGCCGAAATCAGCCACTCGCACGAACTTGAAGTCCACGTGCAGCAGGCGCGGCCCGGTCAGGGTGATGACCAGCCGCGGCTCGCCGACGTGCTCGCCGGTGAAGCCCGCGACGAGGTCGACCCACGAGCCGATCAACACGAACCTCTCGGCCGTCACCGCGTCGAACGCGTCATCGGCGACGACCACGAGGACGTCGACGTCGGAGTAGACGTCGGGCTCGCCGTGGGCGATCGAGCCGCCGACGGCCACCCCGGCCACGCGTGGGTCGCGGCTGATCTTCGGGAGCACGTCGTCGAGGAACTCGCGGTGCAGCGTGGGAACGGTCATGACCTTCCTTTCGGCGGGAGCAAAGTCGGGCAAAGTAGCACGACACCGCTCCGGCCGGCACGCGAATAAGCGCTCAGTCCTCGTGCAGCGCCTCGACGATGCGGCCGGCCAGCGTCGCCATCTCGGGCGACCCGATGGTCACCACGACGTCGCCCCGCTGCACTCGCCGCACCACCTCCGCACACGCGACGGAGCCCGACCCGGCGTACACCTTGTCCTTCTCCGGCAACGGAATCGCGGCGGTGAGCGCCTCGCCGTCATAACCGGCCGCAACGGTCTCGCCGGGGCCGAACACCGGAAGCACCACCGCCTGGTCCGCCAGGCTCAGCGACTCGGCCATCTCGCCGAGGAACTGCCGCACGCGGTACGCACGATTGGGCTGGCACACCACGACCAGCCGATGTTCTTGCGCGACCGACCGCAACGCCGTCAGCGAAGCGGCCATCGACGTGTGGTGGCAGGCGTAGTCGTCGTACACCCGAACGCCGCGCGCGACACCGCGGAGCTCGAACCGCCTGCGGACGCCCGGAAAACGGCGCAAGCCGCGGGCTGCGCCGGGGATGCCCAGCCGCTGCGCGGTGAGCAGCGCGGCCGCGGAGTTGAGGCCGAGGTGCTTGCCCACCACCGGCACGTGCACCGCGCCGACGAGGGCGCCGTCGAGCACGGCGTCGTAGCGGACCCCCGTGGTCACCGACGAAAGCCCCACCACGACGAGGTCGGCGTCGTTGGCCTGGCCGTAGGTGTACACGGTCCGGCCTTCCGCTCGCAGCGCCGAGGCGAGCCGGCGGCACCGCTCGTCGTCGGCGTTGGTCACCACGAAACCGCCGGGGCGCACACGGCGGCAGAAGTCGAGGAACGCCTGCTGCAGCCCTTCGACGTCGCCGTAGGTGTCGAGGTGGTCGGAGTCGATGTTCGTGACCACCGCGACCTCGGGTGTGTAGGCGAAGAACGAGCGGTCACTCTCGTCGGCCTCCACCACGAAGTACTCCCCCGAGCCGACGCCGCCGGAGCCGAGCGTGCGGACGTCGCCGCCGATCACGTACGACGGGTCGGCCCCGCCGGCGCGCAGCGCGACCGTGATCATCGCGGTGGTGGTGGTCTTGCCGTGCGTGCCCGCGACCGCGATCGCCCGGCGCCCCGCCAGCACCGCCGCGAGCGCCTCGGACCGGTGCAGCAGCGGCAGTCCCCGATCGCGAGCCTCGACGAGCTCCACGTGGTCGTCGGGGATCGCGGTGGAGTACACCACGGTGTCGGCGGTCCAGAGGTGCCCGGCCGAGTGCCGGCGGTGCACGGTGGCGCCCAGCTCCTCCAGCAACGCCAGGGCCGGCCGGTCGCCCACCTCGCTGCCGCTCACCGGCACCCCGTGGCGCAGCAGGATTTCCGCGAGGCCCGACATTCCCACCCCGCCGATGCCGATCAGGTACACGTGGCCCAGGTCCCGCACGGTCAGCTCGTTCATCACGCACTCTCTTGTGTCCGGTGAGGACTCCCTGTCCCCGGATTCGAGGGTGCGACCGGCATGTCCTCGGACCGCGCGCGCTCTGTCGCGGCAAGGCAACAGCCGTGTGCCGATCCGTCAGCGCGGCACTGAGAACGGCTGTCGGTCCGGGTGCCCGGGTGCCGGCTGAGGCGCGGCGAGGACGACGGTCGTGGCGTCGGCGGGCAGCCGCGGACCGTGGCGCTCGACCACGCACGCCGAGGCCAGCGCGTAGCCGGCCGCCGCGAGGAAGAAGCCGCCGAGGCAGTCGCTGGGGCGGTGCCAGCCGACGGTGAGCGTCGAGACGCCCACCGCGACGATCCACGCCACGCCCAGTGGCGCCGCCACGAACCGCCCCGCGCGCGGCAGCACGAGCAGCAGCGCGAACACGCTCATCGCCGCCACCGTCACGTGGCCGCTGGGGAAGCTGTTGCTGGTGGAGTGGATGCGCTCGGCCAGGTTCGGCCGGTCGAGGGCGACCTTGAGCAGCTGCGCGAAGCCCGCGACCACCACCATGAGCCCGACGGCCGCCGCCGTGCGCCGGTACGCGCGCCGCAGCAGGCCAATCACCACGACCAGCACGAGCGCGAGGGTGAACAGCACCGGCACCGGGACCTCCAGCGGCAGCGGCACCTCCCCCGACGCGCGGGTGAACGACGGGTCGAACGTCTCCAGGACCCGCTGGTCGGCCTCCTGGCCGGACTCCGTGCGGACCAGCAGCAAGTACGTCACCCCCGTCGCCACGACGAGGAGGACGGCGGCCACCAGCCGCCAGGCGATGCCGAGCACTCGGTTGTTCACCCCGTCCAGCCTGCCAACGCTTCGTCCGCGGTGGGCCCGGGAAATGTCATGGGTCTGCAACAACTGCGCATTGGTTCCGCACGGACCAGTCCCCTGTGGACGGACGGGGCCTTCCTCACCCCACCCGCAGTGTGGTCCCCCGCGGGATCAACGTCGGCGCGAACCGGCGCGTGGTGGCCGGCACCCCAGCGCCCGCGTCGATCAGCAGGTCCACAGCCGCGCCGGCGATCTCCGTGAACGGAACCCGGATCGTGGTGAGCGGCACCGGCAGGCGCGCGGCAAGCGGAATGTCGTTGTACCCCACCACGGACAGCTCCTCGGGCACGCGCACACCGGCGCGCTGCACGGCCGAGAGCAGCCCGACGGCGGTGTTGTCGTTCACGGCGAAGACGGCGGTAGGACGCGGGTCGAGAGCGAGCAGGGCGCGCCCGGCGTCCTCGCCGCTCTCCATGCTGAACGTCGAGGGCAGCACCACTGCCGGGAGGCCGGCTTCGCGCAACGCGTCCTCGTAACCGGCCCGGCGGCCGAGCGCGCTGGACGCATACGCCGGACCCGCGACCAGGGCAACGCGGCGATGTCCGAGGTCCAGGAGGTGCCGCGTGGCGAGGTAGCCGCCGAGACGGTCGTCGCCCACGGCCGCGGCGCTGTCGCCGAACGTGCGCATTGCCAGCACGTGCGGCACCCCGCGCTCCAGCAGCTCCTGGCAGAAGCCGCCCTCGGTGCGTGCGGTGGTGAGGATCAGGCCGTCGACGCGGCGCCCGAGCAGCATGCGGCCGTTTTCGCGTTCCAGCTCCGGCTCGTCGTGCGAGGTCGCGACCAGCGCGTGGTACCCGCGGCGCGTGCACGCCGTGGCGACCTCCTCGTAGAACATCGCCATCACCGTGTCGGTCAGCCGCGGCACGAGCACGCCGAACGTGTTGGTCTGCTGGCGTCGCAGGTTTGCCGCGACCGGGTTCGGCTCGTAGCCCACGCCCTCGGCGATCTCGCGGATCCGTGCCGCCGACGGGCTGCGGAAGAACCGGTGCTCGGGGTTGAGCGCGCGCGAGACCGTCGACTTGCTGACGCCGGCCGCCAGCGCGACGTCGCTGATCGTCGGGCGGGCCCCCGGCTCCCGGGTGACCTCCGGTGTTCGCTCGCTCATGCGGCTCCTTGACTCTCGGGCAATCCGCAGCCTACCGTTGTGCAACCGATTCCCTCATCGTTTGCACAGCCTGAAACAAGGGAGTGTCATGAAGTCTCTGGATCTGCGCGGCCTCGTCCCGGCGTGCGTCACCCCGTTCACCGAGAGCGGCGACGTCGACCACGAAGCCCTTGCGGTGCACGGGCGCTGGCTCGCCGGCCTGCCGGGCGTCAAGGGCATCGTGTGCAACGGGCACGCCGGCGAAGGCGCGAGCATGACCGAGACCGAGCGCGGCGACGTGGTGAAAACCCTGGTCGACGCCGTGGAGGGCAAGCAGCCCATCATCACCGGCGTGATCAGCGACGGCAGCCGCGTCGCGGGCGAAGAGGCCAAGCGTTACGGCGAGGCGGGCGCGGCGGGCGTGCTGCTCTACCCGGCGCACAGCTGGCTGCGCTTCGGCTTCCAGCCCGGCGCCGCCGCGGACCGCTACCGCATCGTCGGCGAGATCTCCGGCCTGCCGCAGATCCTGTTCCAGTACCCGGACGTGACGAAGGCCAGCTACAACCTCACCGAGCAGCTCAAGATCGCCGAGCTCGACTCCGTGTTCGCGATCAAGAACGGCGTGCGCAACATGCGCCGCTGGGACACCGAGGTCCCGGTGCTGCGCAAGGAGGTTCCCGACCTGCAGATCCTCACCTGTCACGACGAGTACCTGCTGCACACGATGTTCGACGTCGACGGCGCGCTCGTCGGCTACGGCGCGCTGGCGCCCGAAGGCATGTGGGAACTGCTTCAGGCCGGCAAGCGCCGCGACTACCCGGCGGCGCGCGCGGTGCACGACCGGCTGCTGCCGCTCACCAAGGCCGTGTACCACCGCGGTTCGCACATGGAAGGCAGCGTCGCGCTCAAGCTGGGCCTGGTGCAGCGTGGGGTCATCCCCAACGCCTACGTGCGCTCGCCGCTGCTGCCGCTCGCTCCGGAGGCCGACGACGAGGTCGCCGCCGCTCTCGCCCACGCCGGGCTCGGCAAGGTGCTCTGACGCTGCGTTTTCCTTCTCCACCGCTTCGCTTGGGAAGGCACACCGATGACTGCTGTGTCAGCAGAGGCACCACCGAGAACCGGGAACCGCCGGGAGCTGCGGTTCATCCTCGTGTTCGCGTTCCTCGGCTCGTTGTTCGACGGCGCCGAGATCAACCTCGTCGGCTACCCGCTCACCTACCTGTCCGGCTCACTGCACGTGTCCACGGTGGCACTGGTGAGCGTGGCGACGTTCCAGGGCTTCGCCTCGATCGCGGGCGGGTTCCTGTTCGGCTGGCTCGGCGACACCCTCGGGCGCCGCCGCACGTACGCGATCTCCGTGCTCGCGTTCGGCGTCGCCGCCGTGCTCGGCGGGCTGGCGCCGAGCTTCGGGACGTTCCTGGCCACCCGGTTGCTGGCCGGGCTCGGCATGGGCGGCCTGTTCGGCCTGTCGTTCTCGATGTTCACCGAGTGCTGGAAAACCACCCGCCGCGGCACGATGGGTGGCCTGATCCAGTCGATGTACTTCCTCGGCGAGATCGTGACGGTCGGCGTGCTCTACGCGTGCCTGTCCTGGTTCGGCAACGACCTGGGCTGGCGCACCGGCTACGTCGTGATCGGCGTGGTGAGCGTGGTGATCGGGCTCGCGGCCTTCCGGCTGCTGCCGGAGTCGCGTCACTGGCTCGAGTACCAACGGCGGCTGCGCGAGGGCACCGTGCCGCCCGAGCTGCGGCGCACGCGCGTGCCGATCCTGGACGTGTTCCGCTCGAAAGTGGTCTACGGCAGCGTGATCTTCATGGTGCTGTCCACGGCCATGTTCCTCACGACCAACTCCGTCGGCGTGTACCTGTCCACGTACCTGCTGAAGGTGCAGCACCTGCCGCTGGGCACGGCGAGCGGCGTGGTGCTGATCGGCTACGTGTTCACGATCCTCGCCTACTCGGCGACGGGCACGCTGTCGGACCTGGTGCGGCGCAAGTACGCGTTCCTGGCCGCCTGCGTGTTCGGCGTGGCAGGCTTCGCCTGGTTCCTCGGACAGGTCTTGAGCGGCACGGACCACGTGAGCTCGTCCTTCTGGGGCGACGCCACGTTCTGGGCGCTGATGTGGTCGGCCGCGGCCTGCGGCGGCTTCGGCGTGCTGGGCGTGTGGATGTCGGAGTACTACCCGACGCGCATAAGATCCACGGGCGCGAACAGCAGCTACTACGTCGGCCGCGGCCTCGGCGCCGGCGTGTACCCGCTTTTCGCGCTGACCCTGGCGGGCGGCGGCATTCCGCTCGCGTTGGCACTGGGCATTCTGGGGCCGTTGGCGGGAATTGTTTTCTCCGCGATAGCGCCGGACCGAACCGGACGCGACATCGTGGCCATCGAATAGGGCAGTGCCATTCGAGAGAATTGCTGTTTTTCGGATAATGGTTCCGGTGCCCGCCGGGGAATGGCCGGCGGGCACCGGAATCAGGTCACTGGCGCCAGTCGACGATCACCGCGATGCTGCCGCCCATACTCTTGACCCGGACCTGCGGGTTGGCGGCCATGTTGCCCCACGGCACCGTCATCTTTCCGCTCTTGCCACAGCCGAGGCTGAACCAGCCGCCCTTCGGGTGCTTGGCGTCGAAACCCCAGCCCTGGACGCAGGCGGACTGGTTGGTACCTTCCTGCACGTTCCAGCCGTAACCCGCGCGGAAACCCGCGTGGCCGAAGATCGCGCAGCTCGACTTGCTGACCGGGCCCCACTTCCCGATGATGCCCGACGCCTGGTGAGGGTCAGTGCACGCGCTGGCCGGTGCCGCGTTCGCGACCCCCGCCCCACCCACGAGCGTGCCGGCCGCCGCGACCGCGGCGACGAGCGCACCGATCCGCGAAATCCGCTTCCCCATGTGTTCTGTTCCCTCCAGTAGGAGCGGCAAGATCATCTCGCCGCGGAACCGAACGTACAACGGAACAGCCGAGCGGCGCACCTCGAAAGTGGCCATTTAGGAATGACTTAGGGTTGGCGCGAATTCCTCCGCAAAAAATGAATCGCATTCACGCCGGGGTCAGGACCGCGCGCCCGCGGCTGATCCGCAGCACGTCGGCGAGGACCAGATCGGCGAGCAGGCGCTCCTCCTCGTCCGGCAGGTCCGGCCGGGAGGGCGGCGGCGCGCCGGTGGTCAGCGCCGCGGCGGCGTCGGCGGTGAAGCCCGCCAGTTCGGCCGAACCGGTGCGACGCTGGAGCATCGCGCCGGCCGACGCCGCGAGGCCGCGCAGGCCTTCCACGGACTCGTCGAGTGCGTCGCGTTGAGTGGAGTCCGGACCGCGGGTGCCGGGTTCGGGCGCGAGCAGGTCCTGGTGCGTGCGCACGGCCGTGCGGAAGCGCGGGCCGACCTCGCGCGCGTCGCCGCCCGGTTCTCCGCGCAGGCGCGCGGCGACGGATCCGAGCAGCTCGCCCATCGCGGCCGTCGCGTCCGAAAAGCGTTGCGCCACCGGGGGTTTCGGCACGCCTGGCACGGCGGCGAACCCGAACAGCAGCGCGATCGCGACGGCGAGCGCCACCAGCAGTACGTACTCCGTGAGCGTCGCGCCCGGGTCGAGGTGCTTGGTGACCGCGTTGACGCTCACGCTCATCAGCACGACGCATCCGTTGAACACCAGGGGCTGCGCCTGCATGAACGGGAACCCGACGAGCAGCGCGACGAGCCCCAGCGGCAGCAGCGCCGAGTGCGGCAGGAGCCACAGCGCGAGCCCGAGCACGACGGCCCCGGCCACCGAGCCGGCCACGCGCTGCCAGACCTTCGCGAGTGTGTCGCGCCATTCGGGCTGCATGATCGCGAACGTCGTCATCAGGAACGACACCGCGAGCGGGTCGCCCGGACGGAACGACGCGATCACGACGGCCAGCAGCATGCCCAGCGCGCACCGGACGGCGTGGCGCAGCTGGGCCGAGCGCCACGACAACGCGCCGGCGGCCTCGCGGCGCAACGCCGTGCGCACGATGTGGCGCGGGAAGTCCACGAGGGACTCGTCGCGCGTCGAGACGGCGTCGCGCACCGCGGCGACCGCCGTCCACAGGTCGTCGACGAGCACGCGGGTGTCGCCGGGCAGGCCGATCTCCGGATCGACGTGCTCGAACTCGGGTACGCCGGCCGGGTCGAGGGTCTTGGCCCGGACCGCGTCCGCGAGCTGCGTCAGCGCCGCCTCGGCGGCCGCCAGCACCGCTGTGACGGCCGCCGCCTGGTCCGCGTCCAGTACGCGCAGCCGGTCGCGTAGCACCGCAGCTGTGCCGTGGCAGCGCAGACCCGCCGCGACCACACGCGCCTGCCAGCGCAGCGGCCGGTCGGCCAGCCACAGCCGAACGGCGCGTTCGGCGCTCTCGCGGTCCGGTCCGGCCAGCGCGTCGGCGAGCGCGGCGCGCGTCGGCTTGCCCGGGTCGCCCAGGCCCGTCAGCAGCCGCAGCACGAACACCACGCCGATGGCCAGCGCGGGCGCGCCGAGGATCTGCCCGACGCTCGCCGCGCCCGTGAGCTGGAAGCCGTAGCCGAACACCGACGACATCCCGAGCCCGAGGCCCACGGTCACGTACCGCGCGCCCAGAGCCGGCAGCAGTGCCGCGCAGAACACCACGAGCACAAGCAGCGCGATCGCCGCGGCGTGCGACACCTGCCCGAGCAGCCGAGGCCCCGCCGCGCCGATCACCACCGCCGGCGCGAACGCCGCCAGCAGCTTGAGGTCCGGCAGCAGCGGGCCGCCGTTGGCCGCGATGAAGCAGAACAACGCGGTCAGCCCGGCGAGGATCATCGTGCCGCCGAGGCCGAGCACCGCCCCGAGCCCCGCCGTGCCGCCGACCACCGCCAGGATCACGACGAGCAAACCGCCGCCGCGCGCCAGAACATTCACCCGCACCTCACCGTCTTCGCGCTTCTTCCCGCGGAAGCCTCGCACCCCGGCAGCGGCGGCGCCACTCCCGGTCCGAGTCCTTTGTGGCTGAGTCCTTTGTGGAGCGGGACCGGGAGCGCTCAGGCGGTGATCGTGGCCAGCAGCTCCGCCGCGCGGGTGCGGAAGGTCTCGACGTTGGCGAGCTTGATGTCCTCGTAGCCCCGTACGACGTCGGGCAGCGCGGCGAGCTCCTCGAACGCGTCGGCGGTCTTCGGGGTGAGGTGGGCGAGCCCGCGCTCCACGAGGTGCTGGTACTCCCCCGGCAGAGCCCGCTCGACGCGGCGGACCTTCGCGTAACCGAACACGTCGGCCCGGGTGCCGCGAAGGCGGCGGGCACCCTTCAGCGCGCGGAAGGCCACCGTGGCGGTGCGGCCGCGCAGGCGGATCTTGCGCTTCATGCCCATCGCGCGCAGCACCGGCGGGTGCAGCAGCACGGCGACGTCGGCGTCCGCGCCGAACTCCGCCGCCCGCCGCGCCTGCTCGACCGGGTCGAGGTGCAGGCGCGCGACCTCGTACTCGTCCTTGTACGCCAGCAGTTTGTGCAGCCCGCGCGCGTACGCGGCGGCGATGCGGGCGCCCGTGTCGGCGTCCGTGCGCTCGGCCGCCTCCGCGGCCAGCTCCCGGACCTGGGTGGCGTAGCGGCGCGCGAGCGTCTCGTCCTGGAAGCCGATCAGGTCGGCGACGCGCGGCGCCAGCACCTGCTCGAAGTCGCCGGCGGCGATCGTCGCGGCCACCGCGTCCACCGGCACTTCCGCGACGGCCGGGGAGATCGCGGCGGCCCGCACGGCGGCCGGGTCGACGACCGCGGCGCGGCCCCAGCGGAACGCCGTCAGCGTCTTCTCCACTGCGGTGCCGTTGAGCCGGATCGCCGCCTCGATCGCGTCGGCCGAGATCGGCACCACGCCATGCTGGTAGGCCGCGCCGACGAGCAGCATGTTGGCCGGCATGTGGTCGCCGAAGAGCTCTTCGGCCAGCTCGTTCGCGTCGAGCGCCACGAGGTCGCGGGTCACGGCGCTGATCTTCTCCAGCGCGTCGTCGTTCGAACCGGGCAGCACCACGCGATGGGTGACCATCGCGGCGGTGGGCACCAGCGCCGTGTTGACCACGGCGACGGTGTGGCCCGCCCGCGCGGTGGCGAGGTTGCCCGCGTCGGCCGCGCCCAGCAGGTCGAAGCCCACGAGCACGTCGGCGGTCGCGCGCGAGGCCCGCAGCGAACCGGTCACGGGCGACTTGGAGATCCGGATGTCGGAGACGACTGGGCCGCCCTTCTGCGCCAGGCCGGTCTGCTCCAGGCCTGCGGCGAACCGGCCGTCGAGGTGCGCGGCCATCTGCAGCACCGCCGAGATCGTGACCACGCCCGTGCCGCCGATGCCGGGCATCCGCATCAGCACGGTGTCCACTTCGGACAGCCGAGCCGCCGGTTCCGCCAGCGCCACGGGGAGCTCGGGTACCTCGCGGCGCGGTTTCTTCGTGCCGGGCGTCACGAGCAGGAACGACGGGCAGTCGCCCTTGAGGCAGGTGAAGTCGCTGTTGCACGAGGACTGGTGGATGCGCGTCTTGGCGCCGAACTCCGTCTCGACCGGCCGCACCGACAGGCAGGTGGACACGTCGCCGCAGTCGCCGCAGCCCTCGCACACGCGCTCGTTGACGACCACCCGCTCGGCCGGCGTCGGCAGCTGGCCGCGCTTGCGCAGTCGGCGTTCCTCGGCCGCGCACCGGTCGTCGTGGATCAGCACGGTGACGCCGTCGGTCGCGGCCAGCTCCGCCTCGACCTCGGCGAAGTCGTCGCGGTGGCGCACCGACGCGATCGGGTCGAGCGACACGCCGCGGTAGTCGGCCGGGCTCTCGGTCGTGATCACGATCCGCCGCACGCCCTCCACGGCCAGCAGGCGTGTGATGGAGGGGACGTCGAGGCGGCCCTCGGCACGCTGACCGCCGGTCATGGCGACGGCATCGTTGTAGAGCAGCTTGTACGTCATGGTCGCGCCGCCGGCCACGGCCGCGCGGATGGCGAGCGAGCCGGAGTGGTGGAACGTGCCGTCGCCGAGGTTCTGCACGAAGTGGCGGTCGTCGGTGAACGGCGCGAGGCCGAGCCACTGCGCGCCCTCGCCGCCCATCTGCGTGAGGCCGATCTGGTGGCCGCGGCCCGCGCCGTCGATGGCCACCATCGCGTGGCAGCCGATGCCGACGCCCACGAGCGTGTCGTCGCCCGTGCGCGTGGAGACGTTGTGCGGGCAGCCGGAGCAGAAGAACGGCGTACGCGGCGCGGTGGCGGTGGGCAGCGCGATGCGCGGCGGGCGCGGTGGCGTGATCGCGTCCAGGTGCACGGCGGCGGTGCGCGGCAGCCGGTCCGGGCCGACGACGGCTTCGATCCGCTTGACCAGCGCCTTCGCCACGTCTTCCGCGACGAGCTGACCTCGGCCGGTGAGCAGCGGCCGGCCGGTCTCGTCGTGGCGGCCGACCACGTTGGGCGCCCCCGGGCGGCGGTAGAGCGCCTCCTTGAGGTGACCTTCGAGGAACGGCACCTTGTCCTCGACCACGAGCACCTCGTCGAGGCCCTCGGTGAGCTCGGCCAGCACGTCGGCGTCGAGGGGGTAGGGCATGGCGAGGCGGATCAGCCGCAGGCCGAGCGCCTCCATGGCGGCCTCGTCGAGCCCCAGGTCCTGCAGCGCGCGCTGCACCACGGCGTAGCCGGTGCCCGACGCGAGCACCCCGAGCTTGGCCGCGCGGGCGGTGAAGGTGATGCGGTTGAGGCCGGTCGCGCGGGCGTACGCGCGGGCCAGGTCGAGGCGGCGGGTGAACATGTCGTGCTCGGCGTCGAGCGCCGGCGCGCCGACCAGCGCGCGCCCGGTCGGGCGGAGGGTCTCGGGCGGCATCGGGATGCCGTGGGCCAGCGTGTGCATGTCGACCGTGGCCGACGCGTCGGCGATGTCCGCGACGATCTTCAGGCCGGTCCACAGCCCGCTCGCCCGCGAGAGTGCCACCGCGTGCAGGCCGAACTCGATGATCTCGGCGACGCTGCCGGGCGCGAGCAGCGGCATGGCCAGGCTCTGCGCCATCGGCTCGCAGGAACTGGGCACCGTCGAGGACTTGCACGCCGGGTCGTCGCCGATCCACGCCACCGCGCCGCCGAGCGAGGCGGTGCCGGCGAGCGTGCCGTGGCGGATCGCGTCGGCCGCGCGGTCCAGGCCCGGGTTCTTGCCGTACCAGAAGCCGGTGACGCCGGCGTGGCGGCGGCCGGGGACGTTGCCGAGCAGCTGCGTGCCGGCGACGGCGGTCGCGGCCAGCTCCTCGTTCACCCCGGGCCGGAACACGACACCGGCCGGGTCGAGGAACTTCTTGGCGCGCCCGAGCTCTTGATCCAGCCCGCCGAGCGGGGAACCCTGGTAGCCGGAGACGAACACACGAGTGTCGAGGCCGCGGGCCTCGTCGAGCCGGCGCTGCTCGAGCGTGAGCCGCACGAGCGCCTGGACGCCGGAGATCAACGCTCGCCCGTGGTCGGCGACGTACTTGTCGTCCAGCGAAACCGGTTCGGTGAGCACGTGGGCGCTCCTCTCGCAGGGGCGTGGCAGGGCCCGGGTGGGGCACGGTGGATGGGACACGGCGGGATGGAACACGGTGGCGTGGGACACAGGAGAAACCTCAGCCTCTCACGGCGCAAGATCGGTGCGCGGCCTGGCCACGATGACGCAACTATGTAACGTGGACCTGGTATCCACTTTAATTTCTTGCCAGGAGGCGACATGGCCGGCGTCGACGACATCGACCTGCGCCTCGTGGAGTTCCTCCGCCTCGACGGCCGGCGCTCGTATGCGGACATGGCCGTCGAAGTCGGACTTTCCCTGCCCGCGGTGAAGCGCCGCGTCGACCGCCTGCAGGCCGCCGGCGTGATCACCGGCTTCACCGCGCAGATCGACTACACCAAGCTGGGCTGGAACATCGAGGCCTTCACCGAGCTGCGCTACACGGGCCGCACCCGGCCCCCGGACATCGAGCGCCTCGCGCGCGACCTGCCGGAGGTCCGGGCGGTGTACCTCATCGCCGGCGACCCGGACGCCCTGTGCCACATCCGCGCGCGCGACGTGACCCACCTGCGCCAGGTGATCGACGCGATCCGCGTGTCGGGCGGGGTGGTGGGCACGAAGACGTTCATCACGCTGGGCAGCTCGACGGAGGCCGCGGAAGCCGGTTGATCTCCGGGCGGCGGTATAGGTCGTTATACGGAAAACACCTTGCGAGCCACGGCCGGTCGCCGCGATCGTGGACGGCGTGGTGGAGATCCGGGAACTGACGGCGGACGACTGGCGCGCGTGGCGGGCCCTGCGGCTCAGCGCGCTCGCCGAGGCGCCGCACGCGTTCGGCGCGCGGCTCGCCGACTGGCAGGGCGAGGGCGACACCGAGGCTCGCTGGCGCGGACGGCTCACGGACTGGCCGTTCAACGTCCTCGCGGCCGTGGGCGGGCGCGACGCGGGCATGGCGAGCGGCACGGCCCCGGACGACGACGGTGTGGTGGACCTGCACTCGATGTACGTGGCTCCGTCCGCACGCGGCCACGGCGTCGGCGAAGCGCTCGTCGAGGCCGTCGCGCAGTGGGCCGAGAGCCAGAGCGGCCACTCCGTGCGGCTGCAGGTCTTCGAGGACAACGCGGCGGCGATCGCGCTCTACCGCCGATGCGGGTTCCTCGAAGAAAGCACGGTGCACTACCGGCGGTTGGCGCTGAAGATGGTGCGCGGCCTCAGGCGCCCGTCACGTTCAGCATGATCGAGTAGATCGACGTCGTCGCACAGACGTACAGGATGTTGCGCTTCGGGCCGCCGAAGACCAGGTTCGCCACGGGTTCGGGGACCTTGAGGCCGCCCAGCAGCGTGCCGTCGGGGGCGAAGCAGTCGACGCCGCCGCCGGTGGCCGCCCAGAGGCGGCCCTGGTCGTCGAGGCGCAGCCCGTCGAAGTTGCCTTGGCGGCAGTGCGCGATCTCGGCGCCACCGGTCAAGACTCCGCGCGAGGTCACGTCGAAGCGGCGCAGGTGGCCGCGTTTCGTGTCGACGACGTAGAGCTGTGAGCCGTCGCGGGAGAACGCCAGGCCGTTGGGCCGCTCGAAGTCGTCGGCCACGACGGTGACCGAGCCCGACGGGTCGATGCGGTAGACGTGGTCGCCGCCGATCTCACTCTCGGCGCGGAAACCCTCGTAGTCGCTGGAGATCCCGTAACGGGGATCGGTGAACCAGATCGCGCCGTCGGCCGCCTCGACGAGGTCGTTGGGGCTGTTGAACCGCTTGCCCTCGAAGCGGTCGGCGAGCACGGTGATCGAGCCGTCGTGCTCGGTGCGGGTGACCCGGCGCGGGCCCTGCTCGCACGTGAGCAGCCGGCCCTGGCGGTCGCGCGAGTTGCCGTTCGAGTAGCCCGCGGGGTGGCGGAACACGCCCACCGCGCCGGTCGTCTCGTCCCAGCGCAGCATCCGGTCGTTGGGGATGTCGCTCCACACCAGCGAGCGCGCCGCCGGGAAGTACACCGCGCCTTCGGCCCAGCGGCAGCCGTCGTAGAGCCGCTCCAGCCGCGAATCACCGTCGACGCGCGCGAACCGCTCGTCGAACCTCTCGAATTCCGCCTCGACGTACATCTGCCCCCAGCCGCCGGTTTCCGACCTGGAGCATACTCAGCCGACGGGCAGAACACCCTCGAGCGAGCCCAGGCCCGAGACCTCCCGCGGCCCGCCCAGCAACCCCGTCACCGCGACGCACCGCGCGGCCACCAGGGCGGCATCGGTGTCGGCGTGCTCGTCCAGCGCCAGGACGTCCTGCGCCGTCGGGAAGCGTTCCAGGCGCAGGCCGTCGGCGGCCGGTTTGATCATCAGGCCGGACGAGCCCACGCGGCCGAGCCGGGCCCAGCGCACGCCGCGCAGGTCGGCGAGGTCGACGTCGGGCACGTTGACGTTCAGCACGGTCCGCTTGGGCGCGTGGGCCACCAGCCAGTCGAGCACGGCGACACCCACCGCTGCCGCCGTGTCGAAGCGCGCGCCGGGGCGGTCGCCGCAGCTCACGGCGAGGGCGGAGCGGCCGGCGGTCGACGCGGTGAGCGCCGCGCCGACGGTGCTGGAGTGCAGCACGGAGCGGCCGGTGTTGTGGCCGTCGTTGATGCCGGCGACCACCACGTCGGGCGGCGGGCCGAGCGCGCCGAAACAGGCGGCGAGCACGGCGAACGCCGGCGGCGCGGACACGCGGTGCGCCGGCACGCCGTCGAGGCCGGGCAGCGCGTGCGGCTCGCACGCGACGATCGTGCCGTGGTCGATGGCACCCAGCGACGTGCCGCTGCCGCTGCTGTCCCCCGCGGGCGCGGCCACGACGAGGTCGTGCCCCGCGTCCCGCAGGGCGTGGGCCAGCGCGAGCAGGCCCGGGGCTTCGATGCCGTCGTCGTTCGTGAGCAGTACCCGCACAGTCGCCCGCTCCCGGTTCGTCGGAGTGTTCGGATCGCTAGATTGTGACCACACGTTCGCTGTTGTGTCCACGCCCAAGTCGGACGCGGCGAACTTGTCCAGCCAAGATACCCACGTATCCCCCTTGACCAGAAGCCCACAGGTCCGCATTATGTGATCTGCACGTCACAAACTGGCCGCGAGGAGTGACCCGTGAACGTCGAAGTCGACCCGGTGCTGTGCGAGAGCCACGGGCAGTGCGAGTTCGCCGCGCCCGAGGTGTTCAGCCTCGACGACGAAGCGGTGCTGCACATCGACCACGGGCCGGTCGCGAACCTGCGCGAAGCGGTGCACCGCGCGGCCCGCGCCTGCCCGACCCGCGCGATCCGGATCGCGGAGTAGCCCGTGCGGATCGTGGTCGCGGGAGCGGGGCTCGCCGGCTGGCGGGCCGCCGAAGCGCTGCGCGCCGAGGGGTTCCGCGGCGAGATCGTGGTGGCGGGCGCCGAAGCGCACCGGCCCTACGACCGGCCGCCGCTGTCCAAGGGATTGCTCACCGGCGCCACCGGAGAAACCGCGCTGGCGCTGTCCGACAGCGACACAGCCGACACCGAAGTCACCTGGCGCCTCGGTAATCCCGTCGCCGCCTTGCGCGGCCGCACCGTCGTCCTCGAAGACGGCGAAGAGCTCGACTTCACGGGTCTCGTGATCGCCACCGGCTCGACCCCCGTGATCCCCGCCGGCCTCAACCGCCCGCCCGGTGTGCACGTCCTGCGCACGCTCGACGACGCCCGCGCCCTCCGAGCCGACCTCACCGGTCGCGTCCTCGTGCTCGGCGCGGGCTTCATCGGCTGCGAGCTCGCCTCGACGTGCCGCGACCTCGGCCTCCCCGTGGCCGTCGCCGACCCGCTCCCCCACCCGCTGATCCGCGTGCTCGGCGAAGACGTCGCCCGGCGCGCCGAGCGCTTGCACCGCGAGCGCGGCGTGCGCTGGCTGCTCGGTACCCAGGTCGTGAAGTTCCTCGGCCGGGACCGCGTGACCGGAGCGGTGCTGTCCGACGGCCGCGTGGTGCGCGCCGACGTGGTCGTCATCGCCACCGGCGTCCGCCCGGCCACCGGCTGGCTCGCCGGCAGCGGCATCGACGTGTCCGGTGGCGTCCAATGCGACGAGCACCTGCGCGTGCTCGACGAATCCGGCGCCGTCGTGCCGGACGTCGTGGCCGCGGGCGACGTCGCCTGCTGGACGCACCCGCTGCTCGGTGCGCCGGTGCGCGTGGAGCACTGGACCACCGCGGCGCTCGGCGGCGCCGCGGCCGCGCGCACTCTGCTGCACGGGCCGCAGGCGCCGTTCGACGCCGTGCCCTCGTTCTGGTCCGACCAGTGCGGCCTGCGCATCCAGGGCGTCGGCCTGCCCGGCCGCGGCGAGCACGTGGAGCTCGTGCACGGCAACCTCGCCGGGGACAAGTTCGTCGCCCGCTACTCGACGGACGGCCGGCACGTCGGCTCCGTCGCTTTCGGACTGCCCAAGCAACTCGCCCTCGAACGGCGGCGGCTCACGTCCGCCTGAGTCACCGCACAGCAAGAAAACCCACCACTACCACTCAACTGCCCAACTCAAAGACGAGGAGAGGTCTCCATGACCCAGTGGCCCATCTACGACGACGCGTCGGCGGTCTTCCCGATCTACTCGCGCGCCAACATCGGCGAGATCTTCCCCGACCCGATCAGCCCGCTCAACGCGTCGGCGGGCTTCCAGGCAAACCTCTCGCCCGGCTGGGACGACGCGTTCGTCGCGTGCGGGGTGTGGGACCACGCCACCTACGATTCCGCCGTGCAGCACAACGTGCTTCCCGCGTTCGGCAGCTACCTCTACATCAACATGTCCCTGATGCGCCTGTTCGGCGTGCGCGTGCCCGGTATGACGCCGGAAGCAGTGGACCTGCAGTACTTCGGCGACATGCCGGGGATCCCCTCCTACGAAAGCGAAAAGCGCGACTTCGACGAGAACCCCGAGTTCGAGGCCACGGCCGGGCAGTGGTTGGCCGAGCAGGTCCTCGGCGCCACGGACCTCGCGGCCTACGACGCCGACCGCCGCACCGTCGAGGACATCCGCAAGAACCGTCCCGCCATCGCCGACCTGGGCAACCAGGAGCTGCGCGAGCGGATCACCTCGTTCGGCGACGTGCTGCGGCCGCTGCTGAGCCGCCACATCGAGGCGAGCCTCAAGGCCGGCGTCGGCCTGGGTGCCGTCGCTCAGTTCACGGAGGCGATCGGTCAGCCGGAGCTCGCGCTGACGCTCGTGGCCGGCATCGGCGACATCGACTCGACCGGCCCGTCCACCGGCATGTGGGCACTCTCGCGCCTGACCCGCACCGGCGCGGTGGCCGCGTTGTTCGACGAGGGCCAGGACGGCCTGGACGAGCGCCTGCGCGCGAGCGGCGATCCCGAGGTCGTGGCGTTCACGCGTCAGCTCGACGAGTTCCTGACGGCTTGGGACTTCCGCGGCCCGTCGGAGTGGGAGATCCGCGCGAAGACCTGGGGCGTCAAACCTTCGCTCGTCCTGTCCACTGTGGACCGCATGCGCCAGGCCGACGACTCCGCGTCGCCCTCGGTGAAGAACGCCGAACGCGTCGAGCAACGCGAAGCGGCGTCGGCCGGCGTGCGCGCCGCGCTGGCGGGCAACGACGAGGCACTGGGCCAGTTCGAGGCCGTGCTGCACGCGGCCGCGCTGTGGCTGCGGGGCCGGGAACGCGGCCGCACGTCGTGCGCCATGGTCATGCACGAGCTGCGCCTGCCCGCGCTCGAGCTGGGCCGCCGTTTCACCGCCGAAGGGCACCTGGAGCGCCCCGAGCAGATCTTCATGCTGTTCGCCGGCGAGCTCGACGCGTTCCTGGCCGACCCGGCGAGCTTCAGCACGACGCTGCGCGACCGCGAAGCGGCGTACCTGGACCTGTTCGACCGCGAGCCGCCGTTCGTGGTCGTGGGCCAGCCGGAGCCGGTGGAGAACTGGCCGCGCCGCTCGGGCCGTGAGGTGCAGCCTGCCGTCGCCGGCGAGGTCATCCAGGGCGTGCCCGGCTGCAACGGCTCGACCCGCGGGCGCGCCCGCGTGGTCACGAACGCCGACGACCCGTCGGCCCTGGAGCCCGGCGAGATCCTGGTGGCCCCGCTGACCGACCCGTCGTGGACGCCGCTGTTCGTGCCGGCCGCCGCGGTGGTCGTGGACGTCGGCGCGCCGTTCTCCCACGCCGCGATCGTGAGCCGCGAGCTCGGCATCCCGTGCGTGGTCTCGGCGACGGCCGCGTCGGCCCGGATCCCGGACGGCGCCCTCGTCGAGGTCGACGGCACCACCGGCACCGTCACGGTGCTGGAAGTCTAGTCCCGGTAAGGGAAAGGGCCTGCACTCCGCGTGGGGTGCAGGCCCTTTTCCGTGGGGGCGAAGCGGGTTCAGAAGGTCAGCCTTCGTCGGCGGCCGAGCGTTCCCGGCCGGCGCTGAGCAGGAGGTCCTGGTGCAGTTCCATCCAGATGTCGTGGTACGAGTCGGCCATCGGCCGGGCGAACGCCGCGGTCTCCCCCGCGCGCACGCGCTGCAGCGCCCCGGCGAGACGCACCGGGTAGGTGCCGAACCGGCCGGCGGACGCGGTGAGCTCGTCGAGCAGTCCGGTCACCGTCGCGTTCACCTGCGCCAGCGACTCGACCACCCCGGCGTCGTACGCGGCGTCAGCGTGGTCGTTCGGCTCGCCGGACGGGCGCAGCTGCCAGGCCGAGCACACGCGCTTGAACTCGCCGTTCACGGGCAGAAAAGCCTCGTAGGCCACGGAAAGCGCCTCGGTGGAGTCCGCGACGTCGGCCGCGAGCAGCTCCGGGTGGGCGGCGCGGCCGGCCGGGGTCGGTATGGTCCCGGCGAGCCGGCCGTCCCGGCGCACGGCGAGCCCGTCCGCGACCAGCGCGGCGACCTCGGCGGCCACCTCGTCCGCAGGCAGTCCCGTGAGCGCCTGCAGCACGGGGTCGGGCGCGAGGCCCTTCACGCGCAACGCGTGGAGCACGAGGAACCGCGCTCGGGTGGACGTCGTCATGGGTCACGCTCCTTCGCCGGTTACACCGGAGTCGCCGGACAGGATTCGGTCACGCAGCAGGGTTTTGTTCAGCTTGCCCGTCGGCAGCCGCGGCAGGCTCACCACGAACTCCACGCGGCGCGGCGCCTTGAACCCGGCCAGCCGCTCGCGGCAGTACTCGATCAGCTCGGCCCCGCTCACGGCGCCGGCCGGCTCGACCACGGCCGTGACGCCCTCGCCGAACTCGGGGTCCGGCAGGCCGATCACGGCGGCGTCGGCCACCGCGGGGTGGGTGAGCAGGGTGTCCTCGACCTCGGTCGGGTAGACGTTCACGCCGCCGGAGATGATCGTGTGCCCCTCGCGGCCGACGAGGTAGAGGAACCCGTCCTCGTCGAGGCGGCCGAGGTCACCGACGCTGCGCAGGTCGGCGCCTGCGTCGCCGGAGTTGCGGTAGGCCGAGCCGCCCGGCGCGAACCACACCTTCCCGACGGTGCCCGCAGGGACCTCACGCCCGCCGTCGTCGGTCACGTGCACGCTGCCGGACAACGGTTTCCCCACGGTCCCAGGGTGCGTCAGCGCGTCGTGCGGGCCGACGTAGGTGTGGCCGTAGCCCTCGGACGCGCCGTAGTACTCGTGCAGGATCGGCCCCCACCAGTCCATCACCGCCGTCTTCACCTCGGGCGGGCACGGCGCGCCGGAGGTGAACGCGACGCGGTGGCTGCTCAGGTCGTGGCGCGAGCGGGCTTCCGGCGAAAGGCGCAGCAGCCGCAGCAGCATCGTCGGCACCCACTGCGAGTGCGTCACGCCGTGGGCCGCGATCGCCGCGAGCGAGCCCTCCGCGTCGAAGCGGTCGAGGCACACCACGGTGCCGCCGAGCGAGAGCGTGATGAGCTGGAAGGTGAACGGGGCGGCGTGGTAGTTCGGCGCCGGAGAGAGGAACACGGTGTCGGCGGCCAGCTCCAGCTTCGCCGCCAGTCCCGCGTGGCGGGCGGGCGCGTCGGCCGGGTGCACACCGAGCAGCTGCTGGCGGAACGCCTTGGGCCGCCCCGTGCTGCCACCGCTGTAGAGCACCCGCGCGCCGAGCAGCTCGCCCTCGATCGGCGTCTCGGGCAGTCCGGCCACGGCGTCGCCGAGGAACTCCGGCTCGCCGCCGGAGTCCACGGACAGCAGCAGCGCCGGCTTGCCGACCCCGCGCAGGGCTTCGGCGACGACGTCGGCGCAGCGGGCGCTGGTGACGATCGCGCACGAGGTGCCGTCGCCCACCGCCTCCGCGAGCAGCGCGCCGAGCTCGCCGCTGCGCAGGTGCCAGTTCACCGGGGTCACGTAGAGTCCGGAGCGCATGCCCGCGGCGACGAGCACCGGCCACTCCAGCCGGTTCTCGAGCACGAGCAGCAGCGTGCCGCCGGGGCCGATCCCCCGCTCGCGCAGCAGGTGCGCGACCTGGTTGGAGCGGGCCTCGAGCTCGGCGTAGGTGAGGCTCTCGCCGCTCGGCGCCATCACGTACGCCCGGGCACCGGGCCGCTCGCGCGCAATCGGGGCGGGATACACGCCATCGACCTCCTTCTCGATTGTTTGTGAATGCTATGTCACGAACGAGCGCCACCGCAACGCTCTTACTTAGCTCTTCCGTTCTCCGACTTGATGTGATGTAGTGATTGAGCGTTCGCAATCCAGCAAGGCGCGACAGAAGGGACAGCGGTGTCCGAACAGACGTCCGGCGCGACAGCCGTCGACCTCATGGATCTGGACCTGTTCGCATCGGGCTCCGATCACGAGGCGTTCCGCGAGCTGCGTGAGCACGATCCGCTGCACTGGAACGACGAACCCGGCGGCCGTGGATTCTGGTCGGTGACGCGGTACGCGGACATCAAGCGCATCGCCGCCGACCACGAGAGCTTCTCCTCCGCCGAAGGGACGCAGATACCGGACCGCCGCGCCGAGGGGCACGGCGAACCCAGCATCCACAACATGGACCCGCCGCGCCACGGGGCGCTGCGCAAGCTCGTGGTGCCGCACGTGCGGCCCGCGAAGGTCCGCCCGCTCGAGGGCGACATCGTCACGGTCATCGACGAGCTGCTCGACACCGCGCTGGCCCAGGGCGACACGTTCGACTTCGTGCACACGGTGGCCGCCCAGCTGCCACTGCTGGTGATCGGCCGCCTGCTCGGCGCGCCGCCCGAGGCGTGCCCGCACATGCAGCGCTGGACCAACCAGATGGCGTCCGACGACCCGGAGTACAGCACGGGCCCGGAGACCGCCGCCCGGGCACGCGACGAGATCTTCTCGTTCTTCCACGAGCTGGAGGCGCAACGGCGGGCGAACCCGGCCGAGGACCTGGTGAGCGTGCTCGCCCACGCCGCGCCGGGCGGCGAGCCGCTCAACCGCGGCCAGCTCGACGCGTACTACCTGCTGCTCATGGTCGCCGGCAACGAGACCACGCGGAACCTGCTCACGGGCGGCATGATCGCGTTCGGCGCGTTCCCCGAGCAGTGGGCCGCGCTGCGCGCCGACGCGGACCGGATCCCGGGTGCGGTCGAAGAAATGGTGCGCTGGGTGTCGCCGGTGCTGTGCATGCGCCGGACCGCGACGCGCGACGTCGAGCTGCACGGCCGCACGATCGAGGCCGGGCAGAAAGTGGTGCTGTGGTTCGCCTCGGGCAACCGCGACGAGACGGTGTTCGCCACGCCCGACGAGTTCCGCGCCGAGCGCACGCCCAACGAGCACCTCGGCTTCGGCTGGGGCGTGCACGCCTGCCTCGGCGCGCACCTCGCGCGGCTGGAGGCGCAGCTGTTCCTGCGGCGCCTGCGCGAGCGCAGCCTGCGTGTGGACGTGCAGGCCCCGCCGGAACGCTTGCGCAGCAACTTCTTCCGCGGCGTGAAGCGGCTGCCGGTGCGGCTGGTGAACGACCGTGGCTGAGCAGTGGCTGGGGCGCGCGGCCTGCCTCGTCGGCGGTGAGTGGCGGACGCCCGATGGCCCCGCGGTCCCCGTCGTCGACCCGTACACCGAGCAGCCCATCGGCGAGACGGCCGAAGCCGGTCCTGGCCTCACCGCCGAGGCCGTCGCCGCGGCGGAGGCGGCGCTCCCGGCGTGGGAACGGACCGGCCCGGCCGATCGTGCGGACCTGCTCGACCGGCTGGCCGACCTGCTGGAAGCTCGCTCGGGCGAGCTGGCGGCGCTGATCACACGTGAGATGGGCATGCCCGCCACCCTCGCGACGGCGAGCCAGGGCGATCTGCCGCCGCGGGTGCTGCGCGCGTTCGCCACGGCCACGCGGGCATTCGGCTGGACCGAGAAGATCGACGGCGCGCAGCTGCACCGCGTGCCGCTCGGCGTGGTCGGCGCGATCACGCCGTGGAACATGCCCGCGCACCAGATCATCGCGAAGGTCGGCGCCGCGCTCGCCGCCGGCAACACCGTAGTGCTCAAGCCGAGTGAGGCCACGCCGTTCGACGCGAACCTCATCGCGGCCGCCGCGCTGGAAGCGGGTTTCCCGCCGGGGGTGTTCTCGGTCGTGCAAGGCACCGGGCCGGTCACCGGTGAGGCGCTCGTGGCCGATCCGCGCGTGGCCCACGTGTCCTTCACCGGCAGCGTCCCGGCCGGGCAGGCGGTCGCCGTGCTCACCGCCGGGCACACCGCGTCGACCACGCTGGAGCTGGGCGGGAAGTCGGCCGCGGTGCTGCTGCCGGACGCGGATCTGGCGCGCGCCGTTCCGGCGGCGGTAAAGAGCGGGCTCGTGAACTCGGGCCAGGCGTGCAACGCGACCACGCGGATCGTGGTGCCGCGCAGCACGCTCGCCGACGTCGAAGCACTCGTCATCGACGCGCTCGACGCCGTGATCGCCGGCGACCCGCGTGACCCGGCCACCACGTTCGGGCCGCTGGCCTCGGCGCGCCAGCGCGACCGGGTGCGCCACCTGCTCGACACCGCCGGCGACGACCGCGCGGTGACCCCACCGCTGCAGCTGCTGCCCTCGCACGGGTTCTTCGTCGGCCCGCGCGTCTACTTCGGACTCGACGCCCGGCATCCGCTGGTGCGCCAGGAGGTGTTCGGTCCCGTGCTCGTCGTGCAGTCCTACACCGACGAGGCGGACGCCACCGCGGTCGCGAACGACAGCGACTTCGGCCTGTCCGCCGAGGTCTGGTCGGCCGACCCCGACCGGGCCGAGAGCTTCGCGCGGACGCTGCGCGTGGGCCAGGTCAAGATCAACGGCGTGCGCACCCGCGAGCGCCCCGGCGTGCCGTTCGGCGGCCGGAAGTCCTCCGGCTACGGCCGGGAACTCGGCGCCGAGGGCATCGCCGACGTCACCGCGGTGCAGGCGGTGCTGCGATGACGCGCCGGATCCTCGTGACGGGCGCCGCTTCCGGCGTCGGCCTCGCGCTGGCCCGGCAGCTGACCGACGACGGCGTGGCCGTGATCGGCGTCGACCGCGCCGAGATCCCCGTGCCCGTGGACCGGGCTCTGCGGGTGGACCTCACCGACTTCGCCGCCGTGCGCGAGGTCGCGGCGAGCGTCACCGAGCTGGACGGCATCGCGAACGTCGCCGGAGTGCCCGGCACCGCGCCCGCCGCCACGGTGCTCGCGGTGAACGTGGTCGGCACCCGCGTGCTCACCGACGCGCTGCTGCCGCGGCTGGCCGAGGGCGGCGCCGTGGTGACGGTGGCGTCCATCGCCGCCCACCGCAATACTCTCCCGGCCGAAGCCCTCGACCGGCTGTGCACTGTGGACAGTGACGCCGAGCTGGCGGACTGGCTCGCGGAGTACCCGTTGTCGGGCGCTGCCGCCTACGACACGTCGAAGGCCGCGCTCGTCGCGTGGAGCGCGCGGCTGGCCGCCCGGCTGCTGCCGCGCGCCCGCGCGGTGAGCGTGAGCCCCGGACCCGTGGACACGCCGATCCTGGCCGACTTCCGTGAGTCGATGGGTGCCGAGTCGATCGACCGCGCGGGCGCGGTGGTCGGGCGGCACGGGTTACCCGGCGAAGTTGCCGCAGCGGCCGCGTTCCTGCTCAGCCCCGCGGCCTCCTGGGTCAACGGCATCGACCTGCCCGTCGAAGGCGGCCTGGCCGCCGCGCGCACGCACCTGTCCGCGGCGCCTCCAGTCGGCACCGCCGAGCCTAGCACCGAAAGGACCACCCGGTGATCACCACGGCGCTTCCCGAGTCGACCGAGACCGTGCTCCCCCTCGACGGCACGCGCCCGCTGGGGCGCGACCTCGTGGGCGGCAAGGCCCACAGCCTCAATCGGATGCGTTCGCTCGGCTTGCCGGTGCCGCCGGCGTTCGCGATCACCGTGGACGTCTGCACCGCCTACCACGCGGGCGGCACGCTGCCCGACGACGTCTGGTTGCGAGTCCTCGACCACCTGGCGCACCTGGAGGCGCGGACCGGCCGCCGCTTCGGCGGGCCAGGCTGGCCGCTGCTGGTCTCCGTGCGCTCCGGCGCCGCCCGTAGCATGCCCGGGATGATGGACACCGTCCTCAACCTCGGCCTGACGCGGGAGCTGCGCGACGCGCTGGCCGAGCAGTCGGGCGACCCCGCGTGGGCAGCCGACACCTGGGAGCGGTTCGAGCGCTCGTACTCCGGCATCGTCGGCGGCCCGCCGCCCGACGACCCGCGCGAGCAGCTGCGCGCGGCGATCGGCGCCGTGTTCCGCTCGTGGTTCTCGCCGCGCGCGGTGAGCTACCGCGAGCACCACGGCATCACCGATCTCGGCGGCACGGCCGTGACTGTGCAGGCCATGGCGTTCGGCAACCGCGACGCCGAGTCCGGCACCGGCGTGCTGTTCAGCCGAGACCCCGGCACCGGCGAGCCCGGCGTCTACGGCGAGTGGCTGGCCCGCGCGCAGGGCGAGGACGTCGTGTCCGGCGAACGCACCCCGGCGCGGCTCGACGAGCTGGCGCGCACGCAGCCGGGCAACCACCGTGAGCTGCTTCGCCTGGCCGGGGTGCTGGAGCGCGAGTACCGCGACATGGTCGACGTGGAGTTCACGATCGAGTCCGGCACGCTCTACGTGCTGCAGGCCCGGGCCGGCAAACGCACGCCCGGTGCGGCGGCGCGCATCGCCGTGGACCTCGTCGGCGAAGGCCTGATCGACATTGACACGGCGCTCACGCGCGTGACCCCGGCCCAGGCCACGCAGCTGCTGGAGACGGCCGGCGCGGCCGAGGGCGTCGAGCTCGCCCGCGGCACCGGCGCGGGGCCCGGCCTCGGCGTGGGCCAGGTCGTGACCGACCCCGACGCAGCGCTGGACGCCGCCGACGAGGGGACCGCGGTGGTGCTCGTGCGGCCGTTCACTTCCCCGGAGGACGTGCCGGCGATGTTCGCCGCGGTCGCCGTCGTGACTGAGCACGGCGGGTCGACTTCCCACGCGGCGCTCGTGTGCCGCGAGGCGGGCATCCCGTGCGTGGTCGGCTGCGGCGACGGCACCCTCGACGTGCTGCGCGGCCGGGTCGTGACCGTCGACGGCACGACCGGCGCGGTGCTCGACGGCGACCGGGCGAGCGGAGCGGGGAAGACCTCCGACGGACCCGCGGCGACGCTCACGGAGTGGGCCGCCGCGCGGACCGGCCGCGACGGCGCGCTGCCCGAGCTGCTCGCGCTGGTGCACAGTACTGATCCGGCCAAAAAGTAGGCCGACCCCCGCGCGGCACGTAACCGTTGCCGCGAAGCCATTCGGCCGTGACTGTGGTCGGATCAGTAACGATCGGCACAGTAAGGTCGGCGGACGCGAATGACCGGTTGGGTGAGCAGAAGATGAGCAGTAGCACGCAGGAAACGACCGGCGAGGACCGGGCGGAGGCCGCGCGCGTGCGCGTCCGCGAGCTGATCGCCGCGCTGCAGCCCGACGCCGTGGACAAGCGCCCCAACAAACGCGGCGCGCAGACCCGGGACAAGCTCGTGCAGGCGGCCACGGCGTGTTTCTCCGAGTACGGCTACACGCGCACCCGCGTCTCGGACATCACCAACCGGGCCGACACCGCGCAGGGCAACTTCTACCGCCACTTCACCAGCCTCGACGACATCTTCCTCGCGGCCCTGCAGCCGGCGCTGGAAGAACTCGCCGCGGCGTCGGCCACCGCCCCACGCTCCGGCGACGAACAGCACCACCTGGTGGAGCAGACCATCGCGTACCTGCACTCGTATGCGCGCAACCGCCACCTCCTGCGCGTGATGCGTGAAGCCGCGGCGGCGAGCGAGAACGAGGGGTTCCTGAAGCTGTGGCTGCAGGTGCGATCCGGGTTCGTGCACCGCACCGAACGCTGGCTGCGACGGCTGCAAGAGAGCGGCGTGATCGAGGAAACCGACTGCGAACTGCACGCCGAGGCACTCGGGTCGATGATCGAGCAGATGGCCTACGTCCACATCGGACTCCTGCCCGTCACCCCGCGCCCCGAGCGCATCCAGGACCTCGGCGCGGTGATCGGCCAGATCTGGTACCGATCTCTACCGTTCGTGGCCGACCGCTAGACGGATCCGAGGCTTGGCCCGAGGATGGGTCAATGGCAACCACCGAGACCTGCGCGGATGCCCTCGCGGCCGCACCTCGGAATTCCGAGAGCCACGCGCGAGGCGATCTCGCACGCCTCGGCGGAGCCGAGGCCGACAACACGGCGGGGCGATGACCGGAGTCCTCACCCGTCGCGTGGGCCGCGCGGGCGAGCTGCTGCGCGCGGACGGTCCGTTCGCGCTGCGGATCGTGGTGACGGCGGCCGTGGCGTGGCAGATCTGCGTGTGGCTGGGCGCGCGGCAGCCGCCGGTGTACGCGGTGATCGTGCCACTGGTGTCCATGCGGGACGCCCCGTACTCGACGTTCAACGTGTCCCTGGCGCGCCTGGCCGGCGTGGTGTGCGGGCTGTCGATCGGGATCCTCGTGCTGCGCGTGGTCCAGCCCTCCGCCGGGGCGCTCGCGCTCGTGCTGGCGCTGGCACTCGCCGTGGGCATCGTGCTGCGGATCGGCGGCACGCTCAACATCCAGGTCGCCGTGTCGGCGCTGCTGGTGTTCGCCAGCACCGACCCGGACTCCTACGCCTTGTCGCGCCTGTGGGAAACGGCCGTCGGCGCCGGGGTCACCGTGGTGCTCGCGCCCCTGCTGCTGCCCGCGAACCCGGCCCGCACGTTCGTGAAAGAACTCCACGAGACCACGGCCGAGCTGGCGCAGAACATCCGGGCGCCGGCCAGTGAAGAAGCGGTGCGCGCGGTCGAGACCCGCGCCCGCGCGTTGCCCGGAAAGCTCGCCCTGGCGCGTAAAGCCGTGCGTTCCCACCCGTGGTGGCGCCGCACCGAGACCGACCATCTCGCCGCCCTCGTGCCCCTCGCCCGCACCGCCGCCGACATCGGCACCCTCGTGCGCATCCACTTCGAGGACACCACCGAACTCACCGCCCGCGGCGAACCGACCGACACGTCCGAAGTCGCGGGCCCCCTCTCCGACGCGGTGACCGCCGTCCTCAACGGCACGCCCGACCCGTCGGCCCTGGCCACCGCCGAAGCCGCCATCCTGCACAACGTCGAAACCGACGGCACCCGCCTCGGCGCGGTCGCTCGCCGACCTCTGCGGCGCATCGCCGCCCTCCTGCGCGAGCTGTAATTCGGCTCCGGCTCCGCCGGGGCGTGCGAGATCGCCTTTGAGCCGATCTCGCGGTGGGGTCGGTGGGGTGTCGAACGCCTACTGTGCCGGCGGTTGAGCAGGCTGCGAGAACCCCAGGAATTCCTGCTGTTCACGGTCGTAGCGTTGTGTGAGGCCGTTGCCGTAGCGGTCCCACCAGTTCTGGGTGTGCCCGCCCTGCGTGGTGGTCGTGGCGCCGTAGACGTGGCGGTCGTACTCGATGCGGGCGTCGTGGAAGTCCTGTTGGAACTGCTCGGGGGTGAGGCCCTGGATGTGCTGGACGGCAGCCGGGTCGAGGGTGCCCGCGCTGCGGACGATGTCGGCGCCGCCCATGTGGTTGAGGATGGCGCGCACGCCGCCGGCGCCGCGCATGTGCGCGCCGGACATCACGGCGGCCTGGGTGCCGGGGTCGGTGAAGTCGAGGGCGCCGGCCGTGCGGGCGTTGTCGGACATGAGGCGCGCGACGACGGCGTGCTCCTCGGCGCTGCCGATGCCGTACTGGTTGCGCGCGGCCATGATCTCGTCGTAGCCGTTGTGCATGTTCTGGCGGAAGCCGTAGACCTCGGGCACGCCGCCCTGTTCGCCGGTCGCGCCTTCCGACCGCATGATCGAGTCGACGACGCGATCGTCGAGCTGCGTCGGAGCGGCAGCCGGACCGGCAGCCGGTGCGGCCGCGCCACCACCAGCAGCAGCCTGGGTACCGCCACCAAGCCCCTGCGCCACGGCCGTGTCCGCGTCGGTGTACCCCTGCACCGCCGACTGGACCTTGCCGCTGACCTCGCCGATGAGGTTCACGAACTTGCCGAGCGAGGAGACCAGCTGCGACTGCAGCGTCGAGTTCGCCGCGGCCACCCCGCTGCCGATCCCGGCGAACGAGAGCGCGTCGATCACGAGTGACTCGAGGTCGCGCGTCGAAGACAACGCCGAGGAGCCCAGGCTCTCCACGTTTTTCACGATCGACGCAACTTCGGCCGGCAATACCCGGTAGCTTCCCGCTGTCATGCCTGCTCCGTCCGACTCGGCTGCTTTCCCGTCGAGAATTCCCCACCGACCGCGCCGGGCACACGGTCGAATTACCCACTCGCGGACCCCGCCCGTATCGAATCGGACCCGGGTGGGTATTTGTGGCATATGGAGGCGGACGAAACCCGGCACGAGCGGGTCGACGAGGAGATCGAGCGGCTGGACGAGAGGCTGTGGTCGGTCGCCCGCGCGCTGCACGCCGGCCCCGAGCCGGCGAACGCCGAGCACGAGGCCGTCCACGCGCTGACCGGCGAGCTGGCCGAGGCGGGCTTCGCCGTCGAGCACGGCGTGGCGGACCTGCCCACGGCGTTCACCGCGCGCCACGGCGAAACCCGGCCGTGCGTGGCGCTGCTGCTGGAGTACGACGCGGTGCCCGGCCTCGGGCACGCGAGCGGACGCAACCTCGTCGCGGCCGCCGGCCTCGGGGCCGCGCTCGCCGCGCGGGCCGTCACCGGCAACGAACGCGGCTCGATCCTCGTCGTCGGCTGCCCCGCCGCGGAACCGGCCACGGGCAAGGCCGCCCTCGCCGCCGCCGGGGTGTTCGACGACGTCGACGCGGCACTGGTTTTTCACCCCGGCACGCACTCCTGGACGTGGGCGCCGCTGACCGCCCGTACCGACGTGCGAGTGACCGTGCACGGCCGCGCCGCGCACCCGACCGCCGAGCCGCGCCGCGGTGTCGACGCGGTGGCCACGCTCGTGCAGACCTTCACCGCCGTCGCGGCGCTGCAGTCGCGGCTGCCCGCCGGCTTCCACGTGCAGGGCATCATCACGCGCGGCGGCGAGTCCACCGCCGTCGTGCCCGACCTGGCCGAGGCGTGGTTCGGGCTGTCCGCCCCGACCACCGCCGCGCTCGAAAAGCTGGTGTCCGACGTGACGGCGTGCGCCGAGGGCTCGGCCCTGGCCACGGGCGCGAAAGCCGAAACCGACCGGCTCGGCGCCGGCTGCGCGAACTTCCGCGACAACCCCGTGCTGTCGGCCCACTTCGCCCGCCACCTCGCCGCGCGCGGCATCCACGCGACGCCGCCGGACCCGGGTGTGTTCCCCGGCTCCTCCGACGTCGGCGACGTGAGCCTGAAGGTGCCCACGATCCACCCCTTCGTCTCGATCCTCGATCCCGGCCACGCCGAGCGCACGCCGGAGTTCGCCGCGGCGGCCGCGTCCCCGCGGGCCCATTCGGTGCTCCTCGCGGCGGCCGCGGCGCTCGGCAGGACCACTGTGGACCTGCTGGCGCACCCGGCGCTGGTGAGCCAAGCGTGGGACTGCTTCGCCGACCAGGCCCGGGCCGAGCGCACGGGCTGACCCCGACAAGGGACGCGGAAAGGACCACCATGGCCGACGTGCTCACCTTCGGGATCGAAGAAGAGTTCCTCGTCGTCGACGACCGGGGACGCCCGGTGCACGCGGCCGACGCCGTGCTGGACTCGGCCGGCGACAGCGGCGTCGGAGACCTCCAGCAGGAGCTCACCAAGTCGCAGGCCGAGACCGCGACCGGCATCTGCGTGACCCGCGACGAAGCCGTCGAGCAGCTGCGGGCGATGCGCACCTCGCTCGCCCGCGCGGCCGACCGGCGCGGGCTGCGGATCCTCCCCTGCGCGAGCCCGCCCGTCTCCGCCGGCGAGCTCCCGGCCATCACCGCGACCCCGCGCTACCGGCGGATGGCCGCGCACTTCGGCGCCACCGCGCCGACCACGCTCACCTGCGGCTGCCACGTCCACGTCGCCGTGCCCGACCCGGAGACCGGCACGCGAGTGCTCGGGCACGTGCGGCCGTGGCTGCCCGCGCTGCTCACCGTCACGGCCAACTCGGCGATCGCGGACGGCATCGACACCGAATACTGCAGCTGGCGCAACCAGGAATGGGCGCGCTGGCCCTCGGCCGGGCCCCCGCCGCGCTTCGCCTCGCACGCCGACTACGAGGGCGTCGTGGACGCGTGGCTGCGCGCGGGCGCGATCCTCGACCGCGGGATGGTCTACTGGGACGTGCGCCTCTCGGAGGAGCAGCCGACGATCGAGTTCCGCGTCGCCGATGTCGCCGCCACCGCCGAAGAGGCCACGCTGCTCGCCGTGCTGTGCCGTGCACTCGTGGCCACGGTGCTCGAAGCCGGCGATCCCCCGCGCCTGTCCAACGAGGTGCTGCGCGGCCAGCTCTGGCGCGCTGCCCGCGAAGGCGTCACGGGCCATTGCCCCGACCCGGCCACCGGCGACCTGCTGCCTGCCGTGGAGGTGCTCAAGCGGCTGGCCGAGTTCTGCGCGCCCGCGCTCCGTTCTGCCGGGGACACCGAGTTCGTCCGCGAAGGCCTCGCGCGGCTCGCTCGCGATGGCGGCGGAGCCGACCGCCAGCGCCGGCTCTTCGCCGAGCGGGAGAACGCCGCCGACGTCGTCGACCAGTTCGCCGTGGGCGCCACAGAACCGAGACCGGCAACGGCCTGACCCGCCCGGACGGTGGCCGCGCCCACACACGGTTACGATGAGTGTTCAGCTTTCAAGTCCCGCCCCAGTCCCCGGCCCCAGAGGAAAGGCAGGAACATGCCTGTCGAGCTCCGGCCCGCCGGCCCGGTGCGAGTGCTGCTCGTCGAAGACCACGACATGGTGGCCCAGGCTCTCGAGCTCGCCCTGCAACGCTCCCCCGCGATTTCCGTGGTCGGGCGCGCCAGCTCGCGCGAGGCCGCGACAGCCGACACGGCCCGGCTGCGGCCGGACGTCGTGGTGCTCGACCGGCGTCTGCCCGACGGCGACGCCGTGGCCGCGATCGGCGACCTTGCCGCGCTGGGCTCGCGCGTCCTCGTCCTCACCGGCGACGCCACCGCGGCCGTCGCCGCGCGCGTGGCCGAGGCCGGCGGTCAGGGGCTGCTGCTCAAGTCCGCGCCGCTGGACCAGCTGGAGTCGGCCGTGCAGCGCGTCGCCGAGGGCGAGGTCGTGTTCGACGCCGCCCTCCTGCCCGGCGTGCTCGACCGGCTCACCGGCCGGGCCCGCGGCAACGGCTCGGCGCTGACCGCGCGCGAGCGCGAGACGCTGCAACTGCTCGCGGAAGGCGCCAGCACGGAGGAGATCGGCGACCGCCTCGGCGTCACCCGCAACACCACGCGCAACCACGTGCAGCGCGTGCTGGAGAAGCTCGGCGCGCGCTCGAAGCTCGAAGCGGTCGCCCTCGCACGGCGTGAGGGCCTGCTCGATTGATGCACCTGCGTCAGTGACGCGGTGTTGATCTGCGTCTGCCACACGATGGGCGTTTCGCGCAGAGTGGCGACGTGGAGGTCCCTGCGCCCGTCGATGCCGAGTGCGCGCTGCCCGAGTCGGTGGCCGGTCTCGCGCTCGCGCGCGACTTCACCCGGGTGACGCTGACCGGCTGGGGTTTCGGCGCCGTGGCCGAGGACGCCCTGCTGATCGTGACCGAGCTGGCCACCAACGCCGTGCAGCACGGCGAGGGGAAACCCGTGCTGCGGCTCAAGTACGGCGACGCCGTGGTCCGGCTCGAAGTCGCCGACGAAAGCCCGGCGCTGCCCGCGACCCGCCCGCCCGGCCCGGACGGCGGGTGGGGCCTGCGGCTGGTGCAGGAGCTCTCACTCGAGTGGGGCGTCGCGCCCTGCGCACGAGGGAAGGTCGTCTGGTGTGAGCTGGGCCGGGTTCCTCGCGCGTGAGCCAAAAGCTGCTCCGCTGACGTGGATGGGGCAGAGTTGGGGCATGGACGAACCCGCCGGCGACGACCTCGGCATGCTGGTGCGCGGCGTTCTCGACTACGCGATCTTCATGCTCGACCCGACCGGCCGCGTCGTCAGCTGGAACGCGGGCGCCGAACGCATCAAGGGCTACCGGGCCGAGGACATCATCGGGCAGCATTTCTCCGTGTTCTACCCCGCCGAGGACATCGCCGCGCGCAAACCCGAACGCGAACTCGAAACCGCGCTCGCCGAAGGGCGGCTCGAAGACGAAGGCTGGCGCCTGCGCAAGGACGGCACCCGGTTCTGGGCCAACGTCGTCATCACCGCGCTGTTCGACGACGAGGGAAACCACCGGGGGTTCGGCAAGGTCACCCGCGACATGACCGAACGCCGTGCCGCCGAACAGGCCCTGCGCGAGAGCGAGGAGCGCTTCCGCCTGCTGGTGCAGGACGTGGTCGACTACGGCATCTTCATGCTCGACACCGGCGGCCACATCATCAGCTGGAACGCCGGCGCCCAGCGCATCAACGGCTACCGCGCCCACGAGATCATCGGCCGGCACTTCTCCGTGTTCTACCCCGCCGAGGACATCGCCGCGCGCAAGCCCGAGCGTGAGCTCGAAACCGCCCTTGCCGAAGGCCGGCTCGAAGACGAAGGCTGGCGCCTGCGCAAGGACGGCACCCGGTTCTGGGCCAACGTCGTGATCACCGCACTGTTCGACGACGCCGGCAACCACCGCGGCTTCGGCAAAGTCACCCGCGACATGACGGAACGCCGCATCGCCGAAGAAACTCTCGGCGAGCGGCGCCGGCTCGTCGGCCACCTCGTGGACGCCCAGGAGGTGGAGCGGCGGCGCATCGCATGGGACGTGCACGACGACTCGATCCAGTCGATGGTCGCCGTCAGCATGCGGTTGCAGCTGCTGGCCGACCGGCTGCCCGAGGAGCACCGCGAGGGCGTGCACACGCTCGACGAGTCGGTGCGCGCGGCGATCGGCAGGCTGCGCACGCTCGTCTCCCGGCTGCGTCCGCCGGACCTGGACCGCCACGGGCTCGTGGTGGCGCTCACCGGTCACTTCGAAGAGGTCCTGCCCGGCTGGGGGCTGGCGTACACGCTGCGCCACGACCTCACGGCCGAGCCCACCTCGGAAGCCGCCGTGACGGGGTACCGGATCTGCCAGGAAGCAATCACCAACGTGCACAAGCACGCCCGCGCGTCGCGAGTGGAGGTTTCGTTGTCCACAGTGGATAGTGGCACGCTGTTCCGCGTGACCGACGACGGCGTCGGCACCGCCGTCACCGGTACCGACCCCGGCCGCGACCACTTCGGGCTGATCGAGATGCGCGAACGCGCCGAATCGGCCGACGGCTGGTGGTCGATGTCCAGCGAACCCGGTGAAGGGACGACCGTGGAGTTCTGGCTGCCGAGCGCCCCGGACGAGCAGCGGTGACCGGCCCCCTGCACGTCGTGATCAGCGACGACGACGACATGATCCGCGACGCTCTGCGCGAGGTGCTCGACGAGCAGCCCGACATCGAGGTCGTCGGAGTCGGACGCGACGCCGAAGACGCGATCACGCTCGCCGAGCGCCACCGGCCCGCCGTCGCGGTGCTCGACGTGCGCATGCCCGGCGGAGGCGGGGCCCGCGCCGCGCGCGAGATCGCGGCACGCTGCCCGGGGACGGCGGTGCTCGCGTTCTCCGCCTACTCCGACCACGCGTCCATGGCCTCCATGGAGAGCGCGGGCGCCGTCGAGTACCTCGCGAAGGGTGTGCCGAACCGCGAGATCGTCGCGGCGGTGCGGCGGCTGGCCGGACGGTAGCCGCGCGCTCACGAGGGGTTCCGGTCCCCGGGACCGGCGTGCGTCCGATCGGAGCCACTGTGCACCGGATCGCCCGTGTGGCAGGAAATTCACCCGAAAATGGGGTGTGACGCGACCCGGAACCGAGTAGCCGTCGCTCGCCCCTGGGCGATCCCCTTCCCCGGCGACAGAGAGGGTGTCCGTCGTGAGCAGCTTCGTGGATGCGGACCTCGGCGTGGACCACGGCTTCGACCGCGCGTTGCGCGGCTACCTCTCCCGGGTGGCCGCCGCGGTCGGCGTGGGACTGGAGTCCTGCACGGTCGACCTCGACGTGCCCGTCTCGGCCTACGTCGCCCTCGACCGGCGGCTCGAGCGGTTCCCCGACCGGGACCTGGCGCTGCTGTGGGACGAGGTGCACGGCTGGTCGGCGGCGATCGAGGCCTCGTGCGGGGAGGACCTGATCGTGCTGGCCTACCTCGACGGTGACGACGTGCTCGCCGAGCCCGCCGCCGTCGAGTGCTTCCTGGGGGCGCTGCGCGCGGCCGACCACTCCCTCGGCCACCCCGACCCGCGCAAGCTGCGCCGCGCGGGCGGGCACGACGAGCTGCTGGAACGCCTGGCCTGACGCGGGGTGATGCGTCGGCGCGGGCGAAAGCGGGTAGTCCCCGGTCGGGAAAGGAGCGCGTCATGGCACCGAAACGGCCCGTCTGGAGCGGCTCGCTGACCCTCGGCCTGGTGACGGTGCCGGTGCGGCTCTACAGCGCGATCGAGGACCACACCGTGCACTTCCGCCAGTTCGAGCGCGGCACGAGCGACCGCATCCGCTACCGGCGGGTGAACGAGCGCACCGGCGACGAGGTGGAGCTGGCCGAGATCGTGAAGGGCTACGAGCTCGACGACGGAGACTACGTGCTGATCGAGCCCGAGGAGCTCGACGAGATCGCCCCCGGGCGCAGCAAGTCGCTCGACGTGGAGGCGTTCGCCGACCTCGCCGACATCGACCCGATGTTCTTCGACCGCACCTACTGGCTCGCCCCCGCGAGCTCCGACTACGACAAGCCGTACTCGCTGCTGCTGACGGCGATGGCGAAGACGGACAAGGCGGGCGTGGCCAAGTTCGTGCTGCGCGGGCGCGAGTACCTGGCGCTCGTGCGGGCCGGCGACGGGGTGATGCTGCTCGACACGCTGCACTTCGCCGCGGACCTGCGGGATCGGGAGAAGTCGCTGCCGGACCTGCCGGAGAAGGCGCCGGCGCGCGGCAGGGAGTTCGACATGGCCGTGGACCTCATCGAGGCCTTGACGGAGGACTGGCGGCCCGAGGACTACCGCGACACGTTCACCGACCGCGTCCACGAGCTGATCGAGGCCAAGCGCAAGGGCGACAAGGTCACGCCGGCCACCGAAGCCGCGGAGCCGACGAAGGTGGTCGACCTGTTCGAGGCCCTGCAGCGCAGCGTGAAGAACGGGAAACGGCGCGGCAAGAAGGAGAAGGGGCCGCAGCTCGCGGATCTCACGAAGGCCGAGCTCGACGAGCTGGCCAAGGAACGCGAGATCAAGGGCCGCTCGAAGATGAAGCGCGCGGATCTCGAACGGGCGCTGGAAGAGGCGTCCTGACCGTCCGCGGAGGACACCGGGAGTTACCGGGGTTGCGCGAGCAGCCAGTCGAGCGCGGTGGGCAGCGCGCTGAGCACCGAGATGTGCCCGTCGCGGGGCCGCAGCCACAGCTGGGCGTCGGGCAGGTGGGCCAGCAGGTGCTGTGCGTGCGACGCGGGGACCACGCGGTCGGCACCGCCTTGCACCAGCAGGACCGGCGTGCGCACGTCGGCGAGCTCGAAGCCCCAGTCCGATGCGTAGGCGACGTCGTCGTCGACCTCTCCGTCGTGGCCCGCACCGCCGGCTTCCCCGGCGTCGGCGCCGAGCGGTCCCCACGCGCCTTCCAGCGCCGCCCAGTCGGACGCGACGAAGCTCTCCGGGTCGAACTCGTGCGTGAGCGCATGGGCCATCCGCGCTTCGCGGCCTTCGCGGGCCGCGCGCAGCGAAGTCGGGTCGGCCATGCCGGCGAACCAGTCGAAGTCCTCGGTGTACGGCGCGACCCCGGCCAGCGCCACGGCCGCGGTGACGCGGTCCGGCAGCTGCGCGGCGGCCGCCAGCGCGTGCGACCCGCCGCCCGAAGCGCCGACCACCGCGAAGCGGCCGAGACCCAGCGCGCCGGCTGCCAGGCGCACGTCCTCGGCCGCGGACCCGATGGTGCGGCCCGGCACCGTGCTCGACCCGCCGTAGCCCGGGCGGCCGTAGGAGACGACCCGGATCCCGCGGGCGTCCGCGGCCTGCAGGACCGGTGCCAGCAGCGCTCCGGTCTGCGGCGTGCCGTGGAGCCAGACCACCGTGAGGGCGTCGCCGCGGCCGCTGTCGTGTACGCGCAACACGCGGTCGCCGGCGAGGGTCAGATCGTGTGAGGTCCCCATGCGCCGCGACTCTAGCGGCCCGCGCGCGTGAGGGAACGGCGTTCACGGGGTACCTCGCGAGGTATGGACTCAGACGCGCACCCCGACCTCCGGCTCGACGACACCGCGGCCGAGCACCTCGAACCCGACCGCGCGACACTGGACGCGGTCGGCAAGATCACCGAGGCGCTCGAGACCGTCGAGATCGCTCGCGGCCACCTCTACGAGTTCCACCAGCTCACCGGCGCCGCGGACCGCAAGCTCGCCGACGGCATCACCATGCTGCGCGACGCGGGCCACGCCGCGCACGCCGACCGGCTCACCGAGCACCTGCTGGGCCGCAACGTGCTGCACGGGCGCTGGACGTTCCAGATCGTGGAGGAGTACGACACCACCTACTACCGCGCGTTCCACGACCACGAGACTCGCGTGCGCGCGCTCACCCGCGGCGTCCGCCACCTCGCCGAGGCCCGCGTGAAGCGCGAGAGCCGCACTCCCGGGCTGGCGGGCCACGAAGCCACCCCGAACTCCTCGGACTGAGCCACCGTCTCGAACCCCCACCGCGCAAACCCACCGCTTGAACCTGCAGCGCCTCGGAAACGACGCGGCACAAGCCTTCCCGCTAAGGTTTCGGTGAACCGACCGCGCGAGTGGAGGCACCAGGAATGAGCAACGTCGAGACCGAGCCACGAGTCCTGGACTGCGGGGACGACGCGGCCGGCCACGGCGGGGTCGAGGTGCTCGGCGCGCGGGACGTGCCGCTGGGCGGGCCGCGCGCGATGAAGGTGCGCCGCACGCTGCCGCAGCGCAAGCGTTCGCTCGTCGGCGCCTGGTGTTTCGCCGACCACTACGGGCCCGACGACCCGCGCACGACCGGCGGCATGTCCGTCGGCTCGCACCCGCACACCGGCCTGCAGACGGTGAGCTGGCTGTTCGCCGGCGAGATCGAGCACCGCGACAGCCTCGGGTCCCACGCGATGATCCGCCCGGGCGAGCTGAACCTCATGACCGGCGGCCACGGCATCTGCCACTCCGAGGTGTCGACGCCGGAGACCACCACGCTGCACGGCGTGCAGCTGTGGGTCGCACTGCCCGACGCCCACCGCCACGCCGAGCGCGACTTCCAGCACTACGCCCCGCCCGCCACCGACCTCGGCGGCGCCACCGCGCGCGTTTTCCTCGGCACGCTCGCCGGAGAGACGTCGCCGGTCAAGACGTTCACGCCGCTGCTCGGCGCGGAGCTGGTCCTGGAGCCCGGTGCTCGTGTGACGCTCGACGTCGACCGCGAGTACGAACACGGCGTGCTCGTCGACACCGGCGAGGTCACCTTCGCCGGTTCGGCCCTGCACAGCACCGACCTCGGTTACCTCGGCACCGGCCGCGCCACCCTGGACCTCGCGAACACCGGCGAAGGCCGCGCTCGCGTGATGCTGCTCGGCGGGCCGCCGTTCGGTGAGGAGATCGTGATGTGGTGGAACTTCGTGGCCCGCACGCACGAGGAGATCGTGGAGTACCGCGAGGCTTGGCAGGCGGAGTCGTCGCAGTTCGGCGCCATCCCCGAGGTGCCGGGTGACCCCGCGCGGCTGCCCGCGCCGGTCCTGCCCAACGTGCGGATCAAGCCGCGCCGCAACCCCTGACGAGCGCCGCGAAGATCCGGTCCACGTCCTCGCGCCCGGTCCGCCAGTTGCTGAACGCGGCCCGCAGCGCGGGCACGCCCGCGTAGACCGTCGGCGTCACGAACGTCTCGCCCTCGGCGGCGACGGCGCGCACCACGGCGTCCATGCGCTCCTGTGTCAGGTTCTCGGCCAGCGTGAAGCACACGACGTTGAGCCGCACCGGCGCGAGCAGCCGCCACTGCGGCGTGCCGGCCAGGCGTTCGCCGAGGTCACGGGCGTGGGCGACGCAGCGTTCCACGATCTCCCGGTGCCCGGCCCGCCCGTACGCGGCGAGCGTGCACCACGCGGCCAGCGCGCGCAACCGCCGTGAGGATTCGGGCGTGCGGTGCACGAAGTCCGGGTTGTCGCCCGGATGGCCGAGGTAGGCCGCCGAGTTCTGGAACACCCGCACCTGCAGGTCGAGCCGGCGGCTGAACTGGATCGCCGAGTCATAGGGCACGTTGAGCCACTTGTGCAGGTCGACGCACACGGAGTCGGCCAGCTCCAGCCCTTCGACGAGCCCCGCGTGCTCGGGCGAGAGCGCGGCGAACCCGCCGAACGCCGCGTCGACGTGCAGCCAGAACGGGTACTTCTCCTTGAGCGCCGCGATCGCCCGCAGGTCGTCGAAGTCGACGGTGTTCACCGTGCCCGCGTTGGCGATCACGATCGCGGGCCGCCCGCCCAGCTCGGCGAGCTCCCGGTCCAGCGCCTCGACGTCCACGGCCTCCCGCTCGGGCTGCACGGTCACCGGCCGCAGGGCCGAGCGGCCCAGGCCCAGCACGGACATCGCCTTGAGCGCACTGGAGTGCGGTGACCCGCTGAGCACCTCGACCGGGCCGAGTGCGGCGACCCCGGCGTCGGCGACCGTGACGCCGAGCCGCTCCCCCAGCCACTCGCGCCCGATCGCCAGACCGACCACATTGGACATCGTCGCGCCGGACACGAACGCGCCGCTGAACTCGGACCCCAGCCCGAACAGCTTCGCGAGCCAGCCGACCGTCTCGCGTTCGAGGTCCGAAGCCGAGGAATCCAGCGACGACACGGGGTTCTGGTCCGCCGCGGCCGTAAGCCAGTCGCCGGCCACCGCCGCGGGGGTCGCGCCGCCCGTGACGAACCCCAGGTACCGCGGCCCGGCGCTCGCGGCGAACCCCGGCGCCCAGCGGCGCCCGAACTCCGCGAGCGCGGCCTGCGCGCCCATGCCGTCCTCCGGCAGCCCGGCGGGCTCGAACGTCCCCGGCGGCACCGCCACCGGACGGTCCGCCACCCCCGCGAGCAGCTCGCCGGCCTGCTCACGCGCGGCATCGAGCAGCGCGGGCAGGCCGTCGAGGTCTTCGGCCAGCTTCGAGTACACAGCCACCTCCTGCGGCGACCCTAGCCGCGCGCGGCCACGCCCGTCGCAGGCCAATCCTCCGGAACTGGCCCGCTCAGCGGCTCAGGCGCGTCCGTGCCCGCCCCGGGTCGAAGTTCACCTTCCGCAGCGGACCGGCGACCAGCAGCACCAGCGCCACGGCCGACACGCCCGCCAGCACCAGAGCGGCGACGAACTGCGCCGCCTCGGACGTGGCCGAGGCCAGCACCGCGAAACCGGCGAGCACCACGACCGTCGGGCCCGCCAGTGCCGCCACCGTGGCCGGCACCGGGACCCGCCGCCCGTCGGGCCGCCGGGCCGAGACGACCGCCGCGCCGGCACACACCACTGCGGCTACGAGGAGGCAGCCGCCCACGGTGTCGGAAAGCCGGTGCCAGCCGAGCGCGACGGTCGCCGCGGCGACCCAGGCGACGCCGAGTGAACCCACGGCGAGCACCCAGGTGCGCATCCGTGCGGGCAGCACCACCGCCAGCGCGAACAGCACCGCCGTCGCCGCGCTGACGTGCCCGCTCGGGAAGCTGTTGTGGCTCGCGACCGCGTAGCCGTCGAGGGTGGCGGGCCGGTCGAGCACATAGATCTTGAGCAGCTGCGCGGCGACCAGCGGGGTCGCGAGCAGCACCAGCGCCGTCACGCCCAGGGCGAACCGGCGCCGCACCAACGCCAGCGCGAGGACCAGCACGGCGACCGCGCCGAGCAGCACCACGAGGTCCACGTCGCGCAACGGCACCGCCCAGTCCACAGTGGACGGGTCGGTAGCCTGCGCGCTGTGCACCACGCCGTTCTCCGCCTCCTGGCCCGCCGCCGTGCGCACGAAGAGCAGGTACGCCACGAGGAACGCGACCGCGCAGCCCACCGCGCTCGCGACGAGCAGCACGGTGCGCGACGGTGTCCGCGCCTCGAGCGCGTGGCGCGGGGAGCCGGACGGGGTGATCAGGGGTGCCTCGGGGAACGTCACTGCCATGGACCCGAGTCTCGGCGCGGGATTTAGCGCTTCCGTCAGTGCCGTGTCATGGTTTTGCTACAAGATCGCCCCGGTTCGCCCCACGCTGCGGTTTTCCGAATAATGGCCGGGGTGGCAGAGGTGTTGGTGGTCGAGGACGACGCGGCCGTACGGGAAGGACTCCAGCTGGCCCTGCGCCGGCAGGGCCACGTGGTGCACACCGCCGGCTCGGGCGAGGCGGGGCTGGACCTGGTGCGCAAGAACCTGCCCGACATCGTGGTGCTCGACCTGATGCTGCCCGGGATGGACGGGTTCGAGACCTGCCGCCGGATGCGTGCGCTGGGCGAGGTGCCCATCATCATGCTGACCGCGCGCAGCGACGACTTCGACGTGGTCGCGGGCCTGGAGGCCGGCGCCGACGACTACGTGGTGAAGCCGGTGCAGCCACGCGTGCTCGACGCGCGGATCCGCGCAGTGCTGCGTCGCGCGGTCAGCGATCACGACGCGCGCGCGGGCGAGGTCGAACGCCACGGCGAGCTGGTGATCGACCGCGCCGGCATGCTCGTGAAGAAGCGCGGTGAGCAGGTGGCGCTCACACCCACCGAGCTCAAGCTGCTGCTCGAGATCTCCCGCACGCCGGGCCAGGTGTACAGCCGCCAGCAGCTGCTCACCGCGGTGTGGGACCACGACTACCTCGGCGACTCCCGCCTGGTCGACGCCTGTGTACAGCGGCTGCGGTCCAAGATCGAGGACGTGCCGGCGCGGCCCGACCACGTCCAGACCGTGCGGGGCTTCGGCTACCGGTTCGGCCGCTCGTGAGGCGTCCGCGGCTGCGGCCGTGGCTCTCGGGGCTGCGGCCCCGGCTGGTGCTGTCCTTCGCGGCGATGACCCTGGTCGGCGCGGCCGCCGCGGCCGGCGCCAGCTACGTGACGGCCCGCACGACGATCCTGCAGGGCGTGCAGGACCCGGCCATGGTCCAGCTGCGCGACCAGGTGACCGCGTACCTGCCGCAGATGACGCTGCCGCCGGACCAGCGCCAGCTCGACAACCTCGCCGACAACCTCAAGGGCACCACCGTCGCGGTCTACCGGGACCTGCGTTCGCGGTCGGGGCTCGACCCCTCGGAGCTGCCCGCCGACCTGCGCGAGGAGGTCGCCGCCGGCGGCACGATCCAGTTCAAGCGGGTGATCAAGGGCGACACCCCGCTGCTGATGGTCGGAATGCCGGTGCTGCAGCGCGGCGACAACGGGGTGGCGCACACGGGCGTCGAGGTCTACTCGATGGTGTCGCTGGCCGCCCAGCAGACCGCGATCGACCAGCTGGCCACCCGCGCGTGGCAGACGGCCGCGCTGGCGCTGCCGATCGCCGTCGCGCTGGCGCTGCTGGCCGCCCGCCAGGTGCTGCGACCGGTGCGCGCGCTGAACACCGCGGCGCGCAAGCTCGGCCACGGGCAGCTCGACGTCCGCCTGCGCGCCAAGGGTTCCGACGAGCTGGCCCAGCTCGTGACCACGTTCAACAGCACCGCGGCGGAGCTCGAACGCACCGTCGGCACGCTGCGGGAGATGGAAGCCGACGCGCGCCGCTTCGTCGCCGACGTCTCCCACGAGCTGCGCACCCCGCTGGCCGCGATGAACGCGGTGACCGACGTGCTCGACGAGGACGCCGAGCAGCTGCCCGAAGACACCGCCGTCGCCGCGCGCTTGGTCTCGACCGAAACGCGCCGGTTGACCCGGCTCGTGCAGGACCTGGTGGAGATCTCGCGGTTCGACGCCGGGCGCGCCGAGCTGCGGCTGGAGGAGTGGGACGTGGCGCAGGGCGTGACCGACAGCCTCGCCGCGCGCGGCTGGACCGCCGCCGACGGGATCGTCACCGACCTGCCGGCCGGTGTCGTCGCGACCGTCGACCCGCGCCGGCTCGACATCGTGGTCGCGAACCTCGTCGGCAACGCCCTGCGCCACGGCGAACCGCCGGTCGAGGTGCACCTGGCCGCCGACGCCCACACCGTGACGCTGGAGGTCACCGACCACGGTCCCGGCATCCCCGAGGCCGTGCTGCCCCACGTGTTCGACCGCTTCACCAAGGCCGACTCGGCGCGAGCGCGCTCGGAGGGCAGCGGGCTCGGCCTGTCCATCGCGCGGGAGAACGCCCGGCTGCACGGCGGCGACGTCGAGGCCGCCAACACCGGTTCCGGCGCGCGGTTCACCCTGTGGCTGCCCCGCCACCCCCGGCCTGGAGAGGCGCGATGAAGAAGCTCGTGACCGCGCTCGCCGTGCTCCTGCTCGTGAGCGCGTGCGGCATCCAGCCCACCGTCGTCGTGCCCGCCGGCCCCGCCCCCACCGCGGTCGGCCCCGGCGCCCGTGCGAACCAGCTGACGCTCTACTTCCTGGTCGACGGCCAGCTCGCCCCCGTCGTGCGCAGCTGGGGCAGCCCGGTGTCGCCGGAGCTGGCAGTGAACGAGCTGTTCCAGGGCCCCAGCCCGGTCGAGCAGAAGAGCGGGTACTACTCGCTCCTGTTCCCCGGCGACGGCCAGGTCACGATCGACACCGGCAGCGTGCCGCCGACGGTGTCCATCCCGTTCTCGATCAAGCCGCTCTACCTCGGCGTGGACCAGGTGGTCTGCACCACCGTCGCGGCGATGTCGGCGGCGGGCCTGCCCGTGGACCTGCGCGGCGTTTCGGTGGTCACGCCCGATTCACGCATCGGTCCGACGCTCTGCACCTTCTGAGCCGCTGACAGAAGCCGGTCAGGCGGGGTAGGCCCGCAGGGCCCGCGCGCCGGCCAGCGAACGCGCCCACCACTCCAGCTGGTCGAGCAGCTTCTTCACCGCCGCGCCGGTGGATTCGGCGTCAGTGGGGCTGCCGGACTCGTCGAACCGGCCGTGGGCGCCGTGGAAGCTCACGGTCTCGCGGATGGTCACGGCGTGCAGCTCGGCGAAGACCGGGCGCAGGTGCTCCACCGCGCGCAGGCCGCCGGAAAGTCCGCCGTACGCCACGAAAGCGACCGGTTTGGCCTGCCACTCCGAGCGGAACCAGTCGACGGCGTTCTTGAGCGGCGCCGGGTAGCTGTGGTTGTACTCCGGCGTGATCACGACGAACGCGTCGGCCGCGGCGAGCCGGGCCGCGAGGCGCCCGACCTCCGGCGCGGGCTCGGACCCGAACGCGGGAAACGCCAGTGGCAGAGCCAGATCGGCGCAGTCGACCACGTCCACCTCGAACCCGCCGTGCGCGGCGGCCTCGCGGGTGAACCAGTTCGCGACCGTCGGCGCGAACCGTCCTTCCCGGACACTGCCGACGATCACGGCAACCCGGACGGGAACTTCCGACACGATTGTTCTCCTCGAATCACCGTGCGGGACCGGGTGTCCCGCACGGAACCGAGTCTGGAACTTCAAGCTCACTTGAAGTCAAGCTATCCTCGCCTGCATGACCAAGACGGAGCTGCCCGAGCTGACCGTGGGCGAGCTGGCGCACCGCACCGGGGTGCCCGCCTCGGCCCTGCGCTTCTACGAGGACGAGAAGCTGATCCGCAGCAGGCGCACGGCGGGCAACCAGCGCCGCTACCGCCGCGACACGCTGCGACGCGTCACGTTCATCCGGATGTCGCAGCGGGTGGGCATGCCGTTGTCGCAGATCCGCGAGGTCCTCGCGCTGCTGCCGGACGACCGCACCCCCACCCGCGCCGACTGGGCCCGCATTTCCCACTGCTGGCGCGAGGACCTCGACGAGCGCATCCGGCAGCTGGAGCAGCTGCGCGACCAACTCACCGACTGCATCGGCTGCGGCTGCATGTCGCTCACCAAGTGCCGGCTCGCGAACCCCGGCGACCGCCTCGGCCGCGAAGGCCCGGGGCCGAGGCGGCTCCCGGACCACCGCGGGGACGGCTACCCGTGACGCTCAGCCCAACACGAGGCCGCGCACGTAAGCGGCCTGCCCGGCGTGCTGCAGATCGTCCGAAAGCACGCTGATCAGCCGCACGCCCAGCGTCACGGGCGGGTCCCAGCGCTCGTCGACGACGGCGTCGAGCGCCTTGCCCTCGAGGCCGCCGACCCACGCCACGGTGTGCTCGTGCACAGCGTCGTAGTAGCCGGTCAGCAGCTTGGGGTCGTCGATCTGCACGGCGGCGACGTCGTCGCTGCTGTGCGCGTACCCCGTGTCCGCCGGCGGGAAGGGCAGGCCGAAGCGACGGTGCCAGTCCTGCGCGGTCCAGATCTGCCCGGTGCCCGCGACGTCGGCCACGTGGTCGTCCTGCACGCGCGTGAGGTGCCAGACGAGCCAGGCGATCGAGTTGGCGCCCGGCCCGGGCCGGGCGACGAGCTGGTCGCCGGTCAGGCCGTCGACCGACTGGTGCACGACCTCCTGGATCCGGCCGAAGCCGTCCACGAGCAGATCGGCCACGTTCATCCGTAGTCCTCCTCGGTTCGTTCCTGCCTGCTACCCCGATCATGCCGCACACAAACCGCCGCGCCGCCACCGAATTCCGGCGGTCTGGCGCGGCGGCAGGCCGGCTACGCCCCGAGTAGCTGGTCGAAGAACGAGCGGTAGCGGCGCAGCGCGATCCGCAGATCCTCCGTGGCGGGCTCGCCGTCGCGCCACTGCGCTTCCAGTTCGCCCTTGTGTTCGGCGAAGGTCTCGGCCAGCGAGCTGATCACGGAGGCGACGAGCTCGTCGGCATCACGCACGGCGCGGCGCGGGTCGTCGACGAAGTCGGTCTGCACTTCCTGCCAGCGGTTGCGGAAGCGGTCGACGTCGCCGCCTTCGAACAGCGGCGGAGCGCCGTCGGTGCGGGCGCCCCGGTCCGCGGAACTTCTGTCCAGGGCACGGTCGTCCACGTCGCCGGCATCCCTAGCACGAGTGTCCACATCGGATACTTCGCGCGAGCGTTCTGCCGGAACGTCCCGGCGTTCCTCGGTGCGGGGCTTTTCGGCGGCACCCGCCAGATCGGCGGTGCTCAGTCCCCGGGTCTCCTGGTCGGTCATGTCAGCGGTCTCCGTTCCGCTCGTGGGCGCCGCGGTGGGTGCCGCCGCGCGCGGCGGTGTGCTCGCGGCGGCGCTCGACGGTGTCCTCGTCGGTGCGGCTGTCGGCACGGGTGTCCGTGCGGCTTCCGGCGCCGGTCTCATCGGTCAGCAGGTCCTCGAACACGGTGCGGTAGTGCACCATCGCCGAGCGCAGTTCCTCTGTGGACAGTGCCGTTTCCGAGTGGCGGCGGTGCGTCTCGTGCGCCGCGCGGTAGTGCTCCAGCGTGCGCGAGTGGCGCACGGACAAGTCGGAAAGCTGCTGGTCGTAGCCCTCGGTCGGGTAGCCGCGCTCGGACATCACGGCCACGAGCAGGTCGTCGGCCTCGTCGAGCGCGCCGGCGGGCTGGTCCACGAACTTCTCCTGGATCAGCGCCCAATGCTGCGCGTAGCGCTCGCGCGCCGAAGCCGAGAGCGGCCGGATGTCGAGGTCGCGGTGGCGGCGTTCGCGTTCGGCCAGCTCCCGTTGCGCCGCACGCGGATTGTCGCTCTCCTCGACCGCGCGCGAGTACTCGGGACCGAACTGCTGCTGCAGTCGTTTTCGTTGCCGTTCCTGGACGACGAGCCACGCAACCGCGCCGATCACCACGACGGCGACCACGACGATCACGACAATGAGCCAAGTGGGCATCGCACGAACTCCTTCACGGATTTTGTCGAGCCCCCCGTACCGCTCGGATGCCCGCCGCTGCCCAGGCGAAACGCGAATGCCGCCGGATGAACGGCGTTTTCGGCCGAGTGGCCGAGCGCGAGCCGCCGGATGAGGTACGGTTCGGACATCAGGGCGAAACCCGGCGGACGGGAGGACGGCGCGTGGACACCACCGTGCGGCTCGCTTCCGGCGCGCTCCGCGTCGTGTCCAGCTTCGACACCGTCGCCGGCGTCCCCATCCCCGGCTGGGCCGGCACGCTGCTGGCCGTGGTGTGCATCATCGCGGCGCTCGCGGTCCTGCTGCTGATCGTGCGCAACCGGCGGCGCTGAGCCGTTTCGCGGCTGCTCAGCGGAGGTAGTTGCTGACCTCGATGAGGTTCTCGTCCGGGTCACGGAAGTAGACGCTGCGGATCTCGCCCGTCGCACCGGTGCGCTCCACCGGTCCCTCCTCGATCGGCACGCCCGCCCGGCGCAGTTCTTCGATCACGTCGTCGAGCGCGTTTTCGGTGATGAGGCACAGGTCCGCGCTGCCCGGCGTCGGGCGCAGTGCCTTGGGTTCGAACTCGTGGCCCGCCTGGTGCAGGTTGATCTTGCTGGTGCCGAAGGCCAGTGCCTTGCGCCCGCCCTTGAACGTCACCTCCGCCATGCCGAGCACCCGCGTGTAGAAGGCCACCGTGGCCTCGACGTCGGCGACGGTGAGCACGAGGTGGTCCAGGCGGTCGATGCGCATCGGGTGTCCCCTTCTTTCGGCGGGTTCTGTCGACGGGCGGGTCAGGCGCGAGTGAAGCGGGTGGTGATCACGTGGTCCTTCGCCGGGCCGGCGACCACCCACTCCTGGCGCCAGTGATCGGCGTCGAGCACGCGGTACTCGCCGCGGTAGAGGTCGTCACGGCACGGGTGGTCGGTGCTCCACCGGCCGGTGGCCAGGTCGAGGTCGTGGAAGAACCCGCCGTGGTCGAAATGCACGGCGGCGCGGGCGCCGTCGGGGTGGTAGAGCAGGGTGCGGCTCACCGGGCCGGTGTAGCCGGCGAGTCGCAGCTCGCCCGTCTCGTGGTAGACGAGGACGCCGTCGCGGGCACTGTCTCGGGTGAACGTCGCGGTGCCGGTGACCTCGCCCATCGGCTCGCCGTCGGCGGCCACGATGTCGCGCGAGAGCCGCCAGGTGCCGGCGAAGTGCGCGGCGAGGTCGGTGATCGCGAAGTCCACCCCGCCATTCTGCGCCCGCGCGTGCGGCGTGACGCAGTGGCGGGGCGGGGATCACACACAGCGTGACCGGTGCGGTGCGAGCGGGACACTCGTACCGGAAACGCGCCGAGGCGCCCGGGGTGGCACCGCGGTGTCGGTCCCGGCGCCTAGAATCGGCCGGGTGGCTCACCCCGACCAGGCCCAGCGCTCCCCCGCCGCCGAGACCCTGCATCGCGTGTTCGGTTACGACGCGTTCCGCGGTGATCAGGCGGACATCGTCGAAACCGTGATCTCCGGCGGAGACGCGCTGGTGCTGATGCCCACCGGCGGCGGGAAATCGCTGTGCTACCAGATCCCCTCGCTCGTGCGGCCCGGCGTCGGCGTGGTGATCTCGCCGCTGATCGCGTTGATGCAGGACCAGGTCGACGCGCTGCGCAACCTCGGCGTACGCGCGGGATTCCTCAACTCCACGCAGGATTTCGGCGAGCGCCAGCGCGTCGAAGAGGCGTTCGTCGCGGGTGAGCTCGACCTGCTCTACCTGGCACCGGAACGGCTCTCGGTCGAGTCGACCGTGCGGCTGCTCGACCGCGGGAAGATCGCGCTGTTCGCGATCGACGAAGCGCACTGCGTGTCGCAGTGGGGCCACGACTTCCGGCCCGACTACCTGATGCTGTCGTCGCTGCACGAACGCTGGCCGGACGTGCCGCGCATCGCGCTCACCGCCACGGCCACCGAGACCACGCACAAGGAGATCTCCGCGCGGCTCAACCTCGACGGCGCGCGCCACTTCGTCGCGAGCTTCGACCGGCCGAACATCCAGTACCGCATCGTCGGCAAGAACTCGCCGCAGAAGCAGCTGCTGGAGCTGCTGCGCACCGAGCACAAGGGCGACGCGGGGATCGTCTACTGCCTCTCGCGCGCGTCGGTGGAGAAGACGGCGGAGTTCCTGGTGCAGAACGGAATCCGCGCGGTGCCCTACCACGCGGGGCTCGACAAGCGCACCCGCGCGGAGAACCAGTCGCGGTTCCTGCGCGAGGACGGGCTCGTGGTGGTGGCCACCATCGCGTTCGGCATGGGCATCGACAAGCCGGACGTGCGGTTCGTCGCGCACCTCGACCTGCCGAAGTCCGTGGAGGGCTACTACCAGGAGACGGGCCGCGCGGGCCGAGACGGGCTGCCGTCCACAGCGTGGCTCGCCTACGGGCTGCAGGACGTGATGCAGCAGCGCAAGATGATCGAGAACGGCGAGGGCGACGAGGCCCACCGTCGCCGGCAGGCCGCGCACCTCAACGCCATGCTGGCGCTGTGCGAGACCGTCGAATGCCGCCGCACGCAGATCCTCGCCTACTTCGGCCAGACCGGCCAACCCTGCGGCAACTGCGACACCTGCCTCGCCCCGCCCGAACGCTTCGACGGCACCATCCCGGCGCAGAAGCTGCTCTCCACCGTCGTGCGGCTGCGCAACGAACGGCGCCAGAAGTTCGGCGCCGGCCAGATCATCGACATCCTGCTCGGCAAGACGACCCCGAAGGTCACCCAGTTCCAGCACGACACGCTCAAGGTGTTCGGCATCGGCACCGAACTGCGCGAGCAGGAGTGGCGCGCGGTCGTCCGGCAGCTGCTGGCGCAGAACCTCCTTGCCGTGGAAGGGGACTACGGCTCCCTGGTCCTGACCGACGGCAGCGCCTCGGTGCTCAACGGCTCACGCACCGTGTCCCTGCGCCGCGAACCGGAGCGCCCGGCCCGCGCCGCGCGCACTTCCCGCCGCGGCACCGCCGCGGCCGTGGAAATGCCCGCGGAGGCCGCGCCAGTGTTCGAACGCCTCCGCGCCTGGCGCGCCGCCACGGCCAAGGACCAGGGCGTCCCCGCCTACGTGATCTTCCACGACGCCACGCTGCGCCAGATCGCCGCCGAACGCCCCGGCTCGCTCTCCGACCTGGGCACCGTCAGCGGCGTCGGCGAGGCCAAGCTGGCGAAGTACGGCGAGAGCGTGCTGGCCGCGTTGGCGGCGGAATAGGCGCGGCGGTCTGGGAAGTCGGCGAGGAAGGCGCACTCCTGCGGGCATCGCCGCCGGCCTCGCGCCGCGACAGCAAGCGATCGGGTTCGCCGTCCTCAGCTGGACGAAGCCGAAGCGGCGCCCGGCCGCGGCGGTGGCCCGCAGGTGGTTCGAGAACGCACCCCGCCGCAGGCGGTCGGGACGCTGGCCTGCCGCCGCGGCCGGTTCCGGTGACCGGCGTTCACCAGGTGAGCATCCGGTCGATTCGGCACCCGCCAGCTTACCTCGCGTCGGTCAGTGGCCCGGCTTCGGCTTGGTCGCGTCGGAGACCTTCTGGGTCACACCGTTGATCTTCGCGTGGTACTTGCCCTTGGTCTTCTGGTCGACGAATTGGGCGGCCTTGCCCACGGCCTGGTTGACCTTCTCCGGGTTCTTCTTCGCGTACGACGTGACGGCGGTGGCCGCGCCGGCCAGTACGGCGAGTCGTTTGAGCATTGCCATGGAGTCCTCCCGCGGGTTTCTCGTCATCCCGTCAACGCTGTGATGAGTACCCGGAGTTCCCCGATTCGAACATTCCGGACGCGGGTAGGGGCGAAATCCCCGCGACCCGCGGCGGCTGACCAGGCATGATCGGCCCCATGCGAGATCTCGCGGCGCTCCCGAAGGCGCACCTGCACGTCCACCTCGAGAGCACCGTGCGGCCGGCGACGCTGCGCGAGCTGGCCAACGCCAACGGCGTGCCGCTGCCGGGTGCGGCACGGGCGTTCACCGGGTTCCGGGACTTCGCCGACTACAACTCCCTCATCCGTGCCTGCCTCCGCACGCCGGAGGACTTCGAGCGCGTCGCCCGGGAGTTCTGCCTGGACGAAGCCGCGCAGGGCACGCGGTACGCCGAGGTGACGTTCACGGCCGCGTCGCACGGGGAACGGCTGGGGGACCTGGAGATGCCGCTCGGCTCCGTCCTCAAAGGACTGTCTGAAGGAGACCTCGAGACCCGGGTGATCCTCGATCACTCGCGCCGCCGGTCCGTCGAACGCGCCGAGCGCACGCTGCGGCTCGCCCTGGCCCACGACGAGGTGGTTGGCCTCGGCATGGCGGGCGAGGAGCGCCACTCGCTCGCTCCCTTCACCGGCGTCTTCGCCAAGGCGCGCGAAGCCGGGCTCCACCTCGTGCACCACGCGGGCGAGGACGCCGGGCCAGAGAGCATCCGCGAAGCCCTCGACGTCGGCCGCGCCGAGCGCCTGGGCCACGGCATCCGCGTCCTCGACGACCCCGAACTGGTGGCCGAGGTCCGTGACCGCGCGATCGCGCTCGAGGTGTGCCCGACGTCCAACGTCGTCCTCGGCCTGGTGCCGACCATGGCGAAGCACCCGCTCCCCCGCCTCGTCTCCGCGGGCCTGGCCGTCACGCTGAACACCGACGTCCCCTCGGTCACGCACACCACGCTGACCGACGAGTTCACCACCGCGCGCGACACGTTCGGCTACGACGACACCGCTCTCGCGGCCCTCGCCGAAACCGCCGTCACGGCGTCGTTCGCGCCGGAGGAGACGAAAACCGCGCTGCGCAAGGAGATCGCCGCGTGGCTCACACCGGCAGTAGGCGCGTGACCAACGTGCTCAGCTGCTGCACGTTGCGGCACTCGTGCATTTCCACGAGCTCCGCGTACGCCAGCGCCGCCGAGTCGCCGGTGGACCACAGGGCGCGACGCTCGGGGTTGAGCCAGTAAACGTGCCGCGCGCGGTCGCGGATGGCTCGGACGGCGTCGAGGTTGGGGTCGCCGCCGTTCGTGCGCGCGTCTCCCAGGATGAGCACCGACGTGCGCGGGCCGACGGCGTCGATCCACTTGCCGGTGAACCCGCGCAGGGCGCCGCCGTAGTCGCTGTGCCCGTCCCAGCGCACCACGGCCGCTTCTTCGAGGATGCGCGCGCCGAGGTGCTCCGGGTCGGCGACACCCGCGGTGACCAGGTGCGTGACCTCGTCGGTGCTGTCCACGAACGCGAACACGCGCACCTTGCTGAACTGGTCGCGCAGCGCCTGCACCAGCAGCATCGTGAAGTTCGCGAACCCCGCGACCGAACCCGACAGGTCGCACAGCAGCACGATCTCGGGCCGGCCGGGCCGCCGGTGCCGGAACGCCGGACGCACCGGCACGCCACCCGTCGACAACGACCGCCGCAGCGTGCGCCGCAGGTCGATCTGTCCGCGGCTGGTGCGCTTGCGGCGCGCGGCCAGCCGGGTCGCGAGCTTGCGCGACAACGGCTGCACGGCGCGGCGCAGCTCGGCCAGCTGCGCCCGGCTGGCGATCAGGAAGTCCACGCGGTCCGCGGCCGGCGCGATCGCGTGCTTGGCCACGCGGTCGCGGCCCCGCACCTCGGCCGCGCGCCGGCGGGCCTCCGTGCGGACGTTCCCGCGGAAGTCCTCGACACGGCGGCGGACCTCGTCGCGCGTGAGCCGGTCGGTGAACTCGCCGCCCTCGTCGGAGCCGCCGCCCGCGGCCCGGATCGCGGCGAGCACACGCACGATCAGCGTCTGCGGCTGCAGCCGGTCCAGCGTCTGGTGCGCGGAGAACCCGCCGCCGGCGCCGGAACCCGCGCCGTACCCGCCGAGCATCTCCACGGCGACGCCGGCCAGCTGCGCCAGCGCCTGCTGGTCGCCCTCGGCGAGCGCGGCCGCCACGGCTTCCCGCAGCTGTTCGAGGTCGCGCGGTCGGTCGTCGCGCGCCAGCTCGGGTACGCCCACGCCGGCCGGGAAGTACAGGTCGAAGGCGGCGTCGAACACCGCCCGCTGCCCGCCGCGGCGCACGAGCGCGGCGGCGAGGCCCTCGCGCACGAGCTCGCGGTCGTCGAAGCCGAGCACCTCCAGCGCGGCCCCCGCGTCGACGGTCTCGGCCGGGCCCGCCGGGATGCCCTGCGCCCGCAGCGCCTGCACGAACGCCGTGAGCCGCTCGGTGACGCCGGGCGCGCTCAAGACGCGTCCAGCACCTGGTCGAGCTTGAGGCCCACGCCGGCCTTGGTGATGTCGTCCTGGTGCTTGAGCACCACGCCGAGGCTCTCGCGCACGATCTGCTCGTCGAGCGTGCCGGAGCCGAGCTCCAGCAGCGTGCGCGCCCAGTCGATGGTCTCGGCGACCGACGGCAGCTTGCGCAGGTCCATGGCGCGCAGCGCGGCGATCACACGGACCACGGAGTCGGCCAGCGCGGCGTCGATGCCGGGCACGCGCAGCTTCACGATCCGCAGCTCGAGCTCCGGGTCGGGGAAGTCGATGTGCAGGAACAGGCAGCGCCGCCGCAGCGCCTCGGACAGCTCGCGCGTCGCGTTGGAGGTGAGCACCACGAACGGGTCGCGGGTGGCGGTGATCGTGCCCAGCTCGGGCACGGTGACCTGGAAGTCGCCGAGCACCTCCAGCAGCAGGCCCTCGACCTCCATGTCGGCCTTGTCGGTCTCGTCGATCAGCAGCACCGTGGACTCGGTGCCCGAGATCGCCTGCAGCAGCGGGCGGCGCAGCAGGAACTCCTCACCGAAGATGTCGGTGCGCGAGTCCTCCCACGTCTCGTCGCGCCCGGCGGTGATGCGCAGCAACTGCTTGGCGTGGTTCCACTCGTACAGTGCGCGGGCCTCGTCGATGCCCTCGTAGCACTGCAGGCGCACGAGCCGCGAACCGCTGACGGCGGCCACGGCTTTGGCCAGCTCCGTCTTCCCCACGCCGGCCGGGCCCTCGACGAGCAAGGGCTTGCCCAGCCGGTCGGCGAGGAACACGGTGGTCGCCACCGCCGTCGAGGCGAGGTAGCCGACCTCGGCCAGCTGCGCCGACACGTCGTCGACGGACGAGAAGAACCCGGTGCCCACGTGACCTCCTAAGCGGATGCTCACCTCGCACTGTACTGGCCGGGCCTCAGTCCGTCTCCACGATCCGCGCGAGTGTGCGGTTGAGCTCCGCCACCGTCACCCTTCAGCAGGTCAGGCTTGCCGGCCCGCGGCTGGTCGCCGCCCACACCGACGGCCCGGCCGGGCAGGGCACGCTCGTCGCGGGACCGGTCACGGCGCCGCCCAGGGTCGCCGCACGCCGCACCGGGACCGTGGCCCGGCCGCACGGTGCGGGAGCCGAGCGGCCGGTCGCGAGCTAGCATCTGGCCACGTGACCTACGTTGCGGCGACCAGCCGATACGACTCGATCCCCTACCGGCGCTGCGGGCGCAGCGGACTGAAGCTGCCCGCCATCTCCCTGGGCCTGTGGCACAACTTCGGCCACGACCGGCCGCTGCAGGTCCAGCGCGACATCCTGCGCCGCGCCTTCGACCTCGGCATCACGCACTTCGATCTGGCCAACAACTACGGCCCGCCCTACGGCTCGGCCGAGTCCAACTTCGGCCAGATCCTCGCCACGGACTTCAAGCCCTACCGTGACGAGCTGGTGATCTCGACCAAGGCCGGCTACGACATGTGGCCGGGCCCGTACGGCGACTGGGCCTCGCGCAAGTACCTGCTGGCCTCGCTCGACCAGTCGCTGGGCCGCATGGGCCTGGACTACGTCGACATCTTCTACTCCCACCGCTTCGACCCGGAGACTCCGCTGGAGGAGACCGTCGGGGCGCTCGACCGCGCCGTGCGCTCGGGCAAGGCGCTCTACGTCGGCATCTCCTCCTACAACTCCGAGCGCACCGCCGAGGCCGCACGCCTGCTGCGTGAGCTGGGCACGCCGCTGCTGATCCACCAGCCCTCGTACTCCATGTTCAACCGGTGGACCGAGGACGACCACCTGCTCGACACGCTCGAAGAGGCCGGAGCGGGCTGCATCGCGTTCTCTCCGCTCGCCCAGGGCCTGCTCACCGACCGCTACCTCGGCGGCGTGCCGGCCGACTCGCGCGCGGCGCAGGGCAAGTCCCTCGACCCGGACACGATCACCGAGAACCGGCTCGCGAAGATCCGCGGCCTCGGCGAGATCGCCACGCGCCGCGGCCAGTCGCTGGCGCAGCTCGCGCTGGCCTGGGCCCTGCGCGACCCGCGCATGACGTCGCTGGTGATCGGCGCGAGCAGTGTCAAGCAGCTCGAGGACAACGTCGCCGCGCTGGACAACCTCGAGTTCACCGCCGAGGAGCTGGCCGAGATCGACCGGTACGCGACGGAGTCGGACATCAACCTCTGGAAGCGCTCGAGCGACAGCTGACGGTCCGTCCGGTGGCCGGTGGCGATGTTCGCGTCACCGGCCACTGTGGACGGTCGTCGACGGCTCACCCAGCGCGGGTCGGCCGCGGTGCCGGCAGGTGCGAGGTCTCCGGGAACAGGTGCAGCGCGCGCAGCGCCGCACCCAGCTCCGCGATGTCCTGCGGGTCCGTGAGCGAGCGGCCGAGCTCGTCGGTGATGCGGCGCAGGCGGTGGCGGATCGTGTTGGGGTGGCAGAACATCCGTTCCGACGTGAGTTTCGTGGAGCCCTGGCAGTCGAACCACGCGCGCAGGGTCAGCAGCAGCACGTTGCGGTCGTCGCCGGGCAGGTCGAGGATCGGGCGCAGCACGTGGTGCGCGAGCTGCACCGACGCCTCCGGCGCGCTGGCGACCAGGCCCGCGAGCGGCGACTCCGTGAACTGCACCAGGCCCGTCGAGCCGGGCGCCATGCTGGACAGTGCCACGCGCGCGAAGTGCAGCGCCCGGGAGGTGTTGCCGAGGCCCGAGAACACCGGGCTCATGCCGACGCGGCCCACGGGGGCTTCGCGCAACAGGTCGATGGTCACCTTGCACGCCGACGGGTCGCGCAGCGACACCACACCCACCTGCAGGTCCGGCGTGAGCCGCCACGCCGAGGCGTGCTGGGCTTCGCGCAGGCGCTGCTCGATCTTCGGCAGCGGTTCGTGGCCCAGCCGCGGCGTTTCGGCCGCGACGACTACGAAGCTGCCGTCCACGGTCAGCTCCAGCACGCGCGCGATGTCCCACAGCGTGCCCTCGGTCGCGGCGCCGCCGGCGAACAACGCCTCCACCAGAGCGGAGCGCCGGTTCTGGTGCGCCACCACGACTTCGGCCGCGGTGTCCCGATAGGACGAAGTGAGCGCCTCGGCGTAGTCGTCGACCAGCGCCCACACCGCGGACGTCGCGGCGACGAGCCCGGCGAGGTCCTGGTGGTCGCCGCGCGCGGTCAGCAGCACGAATCGGTGCCACACCTCGGTGAGCCCGATCCGGTACGCGCGCAGGACTTCCGGCAGCGGCGCGCCCTGCAGCGCCCGCGCGCGGCCGGTGGCCCGCGCCTGGGACAGGTCGGGCACGTCTTCGCCGCGCAGCGTGCGCATCACGTAGTCGAGGTTGGCGCGCACGGAATTGCGCAGTTCGGCGTGGGTGACGAACCGCTCGTCGCGGTAGACCGGCATCTGCTCGAGGATCTGGTGCGTGGTCGCTTCGATCAGCTCGGGCATGGCGGTTTCGACCTCGGCGGCGAGCACCGAGACCACGGGGGCGAGCCCGTCGCGCAGAACTGTCTGGTAGTGCATCAACGCCCTCCAGGCCTGGGCGAAGGGCGCTCGCGCGCCCCTCGCCCGTGACCGTACGGGGACTCGTCGTTGAGCCCTCGGGAAGGTCATCTAACACGACACCCGCTCACTCGGCCGGGTGAACTTGTGACACTTGCCGCGAATGCGGAAGAACTGATGTAGAACTTCCGCATTCGCGGGTCACATCTTCGCGGCGGCCGACTTGATCGCCTCGCGGATGCGGAAATACGAACCGCAGCGGCACACGTTCTCGATCGCGTCGATGTCGGCGTCGGTGGGGTTCTTGGTCTTCTTCAGCAGCGCGACGGCGGCCATGATCTGGCCCGGCTGGCAATAACCGCACTGCGCGACGTCCTGCTCCAGCCACGCCTCCTGCACCGGGTGCAGCTTGTCGCCGTCCGCCAGGCCCTCGATCGTGGTGACCTCGCGGCCCTCACACTCGGAGACCGGCGTGACGCACGGGTTCATGGCCTCGCCGTCGAGGTGGCTGGTGCAGGCCTTGCAGACGTTGATGCCGCAGCCGTACTTGAGGCCGCGCACCTTCAGCTTGTCGCGCAGCGCCCACAGCAGCGGCAGGTCGGCCGGCGCGTCCACGGTGACGGTCTTCCCGTTCACCACAAAGCTGTAGTTGGGCATGGGAACTCCTTGCGGTGGTGGGGAAGATCAGCGGGGGAACGGATCGAAGTCGACGGGGAAGTTGATCGGGAAGCTGCGCGGCTTGATGCCGGTCGCGCGGGCGTAGGCGTTGGCGATGGCGCCCACCGGCGCGGGCAGCCCGAGCTCGCCGGCGCCGCCGATCTCGCTGCCGTTGGCCGGCATCACGAACACGTTCACGTCCATCGGCGCGTTCTTCTGCCGCGCGTAGTGGAACTGCGAGTAGCTGCCTTCGAGCGGGAGTCCGTTGTCGATGTGCAGGCCCGCGGTGAGCGTGGTCGAGATGGCGTCGGTGAGGCCGCCGAGCATCTGCGACTGGATGCCTCGGGGGTTCACCGGCTTGCCGACGTCCACGGCGATCGTCGCCTTGGTCACGCGCGGGTTCTTCGGGTCGCGCGCGTCCATCTCCACCAGGCAGGCGGTGTAGGACTTGTACTCGCCGTGGACCGCGATGCCCTGGGCGAAGCCCTTCGGCATCTTCTTGCCCCACTCGCCGAGCTCGGCGACCTTGTCCAGCACCGCCTTCTGGCGCGGCTCCTTGATGAACTCGCGGCGGAACTCCAGCGGGTCCTTGCCGAGCTTGGCCGCGATCTCGTCGGCCATGATCTCCTCGGCCCCGCGGGTGTTCGCGGAGTACACCGAACGCCACGCCGAGGTGTGGAACTTCAGCGGCACCTCGTTGAGCAGCTGCGTCGTGACGCCGTAGTTGTAGGGCGACTTCACCGTCAGCAGGAACACCGTCTGCGCGAAGCTCAGGTTGCCGCCCACGGGCAGCTTCGCGGCGAACGCGGTGAGGATCTCGCCGAGGCCGTGGCCCCAGTCGGTCTCGACGCTGGCCACCCTGTGCTCGAACGTGAGCACCTGGCCGAGCGCGAACGTCGCGCGGATCTTGTGGTGGCTCGCGGCGCGGGCGCGGCCGTGGCGCATGTCGTCGATCCGGCTCCACATGAGCCGGACGGGCTTCTTCATGGCCTTGGAGATGTGCGCGGCTTCCAGCGCGGCGTCGAAGAACAGCCGGCGGCCGAACGAGCCGCCGCCCTGCTGGACGTGCACGGTGACCTTGTTCTCCGGCAGCCCCAGCTCCTGCGCGATGGTCTGCTTCGCGACGATCGGCGACTTCAGGCCGGCCCAGATGGTGGCGCTGTCCTCGCGGACGTCGGCGACCGCGGAGTTCGATTCCATCGGCGCGTGGCTGACGAACGCGAAGTCGAACTCGCCGTCCACGTACTGCGTCAGCAGCGGCGGCACCACGAACGGCAGCGCCGCGGCCTTCAGCTTCTTCGTGATGGACGCGTTGTTCTCGCCGTCGACGGTGCCCGCGTTCCAGCTGACGTCGAGGGCGTTCTTGCCGTCGAGCGCCTGGCCGAAGGTCTCGGCCATCACCGCGACGCCGGTCTGCACGACGGCGATGTCGATGATGCCGGGCATCGCGCGCACGGCGGCCTCGTTGTTGACCTTCTTGACCGTGCCGTTGATCGTCGGCGGGCGCCGCACCATCACCGGCATCGCACCGGGGATGTCGAGGTCGAGCGTGTAGACCTGCTTGCCCGTGACCATGGCGAGCGCGTCTTTGCGCGACGTCGGGGTGCCGACCAGCGTGTGGGCCGACTCGGCCTTCGGCTTCACGGCCGCGGTGGGCAGGTCGGCGCGAGCCGCCGGGCCGGCGAGCACACCGTAGGAGGCCTTGCGCCCGTCCGGCGAGCGCACGAGACCGTCGCGGGTCGACAGGCGCGCCGCCGGGACGTTCCACTGCGAGCTCGCGGCGGCCACCATCCGGGCGCGGGCCGTCGCGGCGGCGGTGCGGATCGGGTCGTACAGCGAGCGCATGGTGTTGGAGCCGCCGGTGAGCTGGTTGAACAGCAGCTCCGGGCGCGCGTCGGCCAGCACCACGTCGACCTTGTCGAGCGGCAGGTCCATCTCTTCGGCGACGAGCATTGCGCTGGCCGTGTTGATGCCCTGGCCCACCTCGGCGCGCGGCAGCTGCAGGCGCACGCCGCCGTCGGTGGTCACCTCGAGCACGAGCATGCCGGCCGTGGGCGCGTTCGAGAGTGTGAGCACGTCGCCGAGGTCGAGGATCTCGGCAGGCTGCGGCAGCGTGGGCACCACGGCTTCGGCCTTGTCCGGCACGAGGGTGTCGAACGACAGCTTCGTCGCGACGGTCAGCGTCGGCGCGGCGACGAGGTAGGTGAGGAAGCGGCGGCGGCCGACGCGCCCGTCGTCGTCCGGCGCTGCGTTGTCCGGCTCGGTACCGCCCTGTGGTCCGGGGCTGGTGGTGGGACTGGCCATCGGGAATCCCTTCGAGGCACTCGCGCCGGTGCGGACGGCGCGGCCGGGCGAGCGCCGCTGCGACGGTGCAGCCCGGGTGGTGGGGTGTGACGCGGTGGTGGAACGGGAGGTCTGGCGCGCCACGCTAAGGACGTGACAGAAACGACGCAACGCGCAGTAGTCGTGTCGACTGATGTCTGTGACGAGGTAACAGCCGACCGCCTTCGAATGTGCGTCGTGACACATTCACCACTGGTCGGATCGGGTGTTCACGGGGGTGCCGACGGGTGAGCGCGGGCTGCGCCGGATGGCCGTTCGGACACTCGCGACGCCCCGGCTCCGCGCGCCCTGCGCCGGGATGGCGCCGACAGCCCGTATCGTCGCCTGGACGCTCTGCCGCTGGTCACCGAACGGGTGAAAAGAAGGTTTCCTGCCGAAGCCGGTTACCTTGGCAGTGATGACATCGGCACGACTAGGAAGCGGGCGGCACGTGGTGGGCGCGGGTACTCCGCCGGTCGGCACGCCGGCCGGGATGCGCAGGATCAACCAGCGGGCGGTGCTCGACCTGCTGCGCCGCGGCGGGCCGGCGACGCGGCCGCAGGTCGCGAAGGACACCGGGCTGTCCAAGCCGACGGTGAGCCAGGCGCTGCTGGCGCTGGAGGCCGCGGGCCTCGCGCGGGCGACCGGGCACACGTCCACCGGAACCGGCCGTTCCGCCGTGCTCTACGAAGCCGACCCCACCGCGGGGTACGTGCTGGGCGTGGACATCGGGCGCGAGCACATCCGCGTCGCCGTGTCGGACCTGGGCCGCACGATGGTCGCGAGGCGCGACGCCCGCAACACGGCCCGCTCCGGCAGCGCGCTCGTCGCCTCCGTCGGCCGGCTGGCGCGCGAGATCGTGGCCGAGGCCGGGCTGACCGACGCCGACATCGTGGTGCGCGTGCTGGGCTCCCCCGGCGTCGCGGACCCGGCGAAGCGCTGCTTCCGGCACGCGCCGAACCTGCCGGGCTGGGGCAAACCCGGCCTGCTCGACGATCTGGAGGCCGCGCTGGGCGCCGGCCTGGTCGTGGAGAACGACGCCAACCTCACCGCCGTCGGCGAGTGGGAAAGCGGCGCCGCCCGCGGCGCGTCCGTGGTGGGCTGCCTCATGATCGGCACCGGCGTCGGCATGGGCCTCATGGTCGACGGCCGCGTCTTCCGCGGCGCGACGGGCGCCGCCGGCGAGATCGGCTACCTCCCCTACGGCCGCACCCAGTCGGGCGGCGAGGTCCCCGCCCGCGGCCACCTCGAAGAGGCCACCGCCGCCCAGTCCGTGGTCCGCGGCGCACGCGAACTCGGCCTGGGCACGGCGAAATCGGCCCGCGAGGTCTTCCGCCTGGCCCGCGAGGGCGACGAACTGGCCCAGCGCGCGGTGCGGATGGAAGCCGACCGCCTCGCCTACACGGTCGCCTCCGTGGCCGCCGTCGTGGACCCCGAACTCATCGTCCTGGGCGGCGGCATCGGCACCGCCGCCGACCTCCTGCTGGACCCCATCGACCGCGCCCTGCGCTCCTTCACGCCCCTCCTCCCGACCGTCGTCCAAGGCGAACTGGGCGACGACGGTGTACTGACGGGGGCGATGAGTGTGGGGTTGCGGGCCGCGGAGGGGTTGGTGTTCGAACGTCGGGTCGGGGCGGCCTGAACCTCACTGCGACCCGGCCGCGAGCCGGGACGCGCCGGCCAGCTCGGCCAAGTGGTGCAGCGAATTGACGAGGTGGTCAGGGGGGAACGGCGGGAACCGGATACCGCGATCGCGGATGAACTGCGGTACCGCCGACCAGTCGTAGGTGAGCGTGACTTCGGTGCCGGACGGACCGAGCGGCGTGAGGTCGTAACGCCAGGTCCAGCCCCCGAACTCCAGCTCGCCGTCTTCCTTCTCCTGCCCGGTGAACCAGCCGACGACGCGCGGCGGCTCGAGCACGTGAACCTTGTTGACCACCCGGTAGCCGGTGGCGTAGTACATGTCCATCCGGAACAGCTGCCCCACCTCGGTGAGCAGCGCCCGGTCGACGGGTTCCCGGACCCAGCCGGTGCCGTCGATCGCGGCGTGGGTCGCCGGGTCCGTCAGGACCGCGAAAACCGTGCCGGCGGGTACCGCGATGGTCAGGGTGGCACTCACGTTCTTCTCGGCCATGACAGGCACGCTCCTCATCAGTTCGTGTCGGGCTTCCTCCGGTGTGAAGCCCTGCGCACCCACTCGACGAACGCACCGGCGCCGGTTCGACACCGCGGCTGAACATTCCCGCGCGGCCGACTGCTCGGCCGCGGTGGTAGGCGGGCGGCCGGGGTGGAATCATCGGGCGTTGTGAGCATCGAGCCCGACCGGCGTCTGATCGACCCGGAGCGCGTGGCCGCCGCTGTCGCCGGGTTGGGGGACAGGGCGGTCATCGAAGAGTGGGCCGGGCGGTTCGCCGTGGTGGCCGATCCGTCGCGGCTGGCGTTGCTCGTGTCGATCCACTACGCGCGCGAGATCAGCGTCACCGACCTCGCGGCGGCCACGGGCATGACGGACACCGCCGTTTCGCAGGCGCTGCGGCTGCTGCGAGCCCACGGATTCGTGACCGCGCACCGCGACGGGCGCGTGGTGCGGTACCGGCTGGCGGACGCGACCGTGCACGAGCTGATCCACCGCGTGCGCCCCCACGACACGGGTGCCGCGGAAGCGGGTCCGGACCGGTAGGTTTGCGCTCATGATCGGACTGCCGGACACCATCACCGCCTGTCTGTTCGACCTCGACGGCGTGCTGACCGGAACGGCCGTACTCCACCGTGAAGCGTGGAAACGGACGTTCGACGAGTTTCTTCGCGGCCGGGACGGCGACACGTTCCGGGAGTTCACCGACCACGACTACGCGGCCTTCGTCGACGGCCGCCCGCGAGCCGACGGCGTGCGCGAGTTCCTGCGCTCCCGCGACATCCGGCTGCCCGAAGGCTCCCCCGACGACGGCGTGAACGAGCCGACCGTGAACGGCGTCGGCAACCGCAAGAACGAGCTGGTCCTGAAGATCATCGAAGAACGCGGCGTGAACCCCTACCCCGGCTCCGTGCGCTACCTCGAAGAGGCGAAGGCGGCCGGCCTGCGCATCGCCGTGGTGACGTCGTCGGCCAACGGCGCGAAGGTGCTCGACGCCGCGGACCTGACGAAGTTCGTCGAGGCCCGGATCGACGGCCTGGTCATCCGGCGCGACAACCTCAAGGGCAAGCCCGCCCCCGATTCCTTCCTCGCCGGCGCGAAGGCGCTCGGTGTCGAGCCCGCGCACGCGGCCGTGTTCGAGGACGCGCTCTCGGGCGTGCAGGCCGGGAGCGCCGGCCACTTCGGTTACGTGGTGGGCGTGAACCGCGCCGACCAGGCCGACGAACTGAAAGCCCACGGCGCCGACGTCGTGGTCGACGACCTCGCCGAACTCCTGGAGAAGGCATGACCGAAACGCCGTTCGGCTACGAGTGCTCGCCGTGGGAGCTGCGCTGGCGCGGCCTCGACGTCGACGCGCTGCAGCGCACGGAGTCGGCGTTCGCGCTGTCCAACGGCCACATCGGCCTGCGCGGCACGCTCGAGGAAGCCGAGCCGCGCGGGCTGCCCGGCACGTACCTCAACGGCTTCTACGAGCAGCACGAACTGCCCTACGCCGAAGGCGGCTACGGCTACCCCGAGGAGGGGCAGACCGTGGTCAACGTGACCGACGGCAAGATCCTCCGGCTGCTGGTGGAGGACGAGCCGCTCGACATGCGCTACGGCACGGCGCTGGAGCACGACCGCGTGCTCGACTTCCGCAGCGGCACGCTGCGCCGCTCCACCGAGTGGTCCTCCCCCACCGGCCGCCGCGTGCGCGTGAAGACCGAGCGGCTCGTGTCGTTCACGCAGCGCGCGATCGCGGCGATCCGCTACGAGGTGGAGCCGCTCGACGAGGACCTGCAGCTCGTGGTCCAGTCCGACCTGCTGGCCAACGAGCCGATCGAGTCCGACACCCGCGACCCGCGCGTGGCCGCCGCTCTCGACACGCCGCTGATGTCGCAGTTCAACCGGGCGGCGAACTACCAGGGCGTGCTCGTGCACCAGACGCGCAACTCCGGCCTGCGCATGGCCGCCGCGATGGACCACAAGATCGAGGTCGACGACGGCATCCGCACCCGCATCCACAGCGAGGACGACCTCGCGCGGCTCACGGTCGCCGTCGACGTCCCGAAGGGCGGGCGCCTGCGGATCACGAAGTTCCTCGCCTACGGCTGGTCCGCGCAGCGCTCCGTGCCCGCGCTGCGCGCGCAGGTCGAGGCGGCGCTCGCCGGCGCGCGGCAGACGGGGTGGAAGGGGCTGATCAGCGAGCAGCGCCAGTACCTCGACGACTTCTGGGCCACCTCGGACATCGAGATCGACGGCGACCCCGAGCTTCAGCAAGCCGTGCGGTTCGCGCTGTTCCACCTGCTGCAGGCCGGGGCCCGTGGCGAGCAGCGCGCGATCGCCGGCAAGGGCCTGACCGGTCCCGGATACGACGGACACGCGTTCTGGGACACCGAGACCTTCGTGCTGCCCGTGCTCACCTACACGATCCCGGGCGCGGCAAGGGATGCGCTCAGCTGGCGGCACTCCACAATGGACAAGGCCAAAGAACGCGCGAAGCAGCTCGGCCTGAGCGGCGCGGCGTTCCCGTGGCGGTCCATCACCGGCGCCGAGTGCTCGGCGTACTGGCCCGCGGGCACCGCGGCGTTCCACGTGAGTGCCGACATCGCCGACGCCGTGCTGCGCTACATCAACGCGACCGACGACGAGGAGTTCGAAAGCGGCTGTGGCGCCGAGCTCCTGGTGGAAACCGCGCGGCTGTGGGCTTCACTGGGCCACTACGACCGGCACGGGCACTTCCGCATCGACGGCGTGACCGGCCCGGACGAGTACTCGGCGGTGGCGGACAACAACGTCTACACCAACCTGATGGCGCGACGGAACCTCCTCGCCGCGGCGCAGGTGTGCGAGAAGTACCCCGACGACGTGCAGCAGTTCGAAGTGGACATCACGGAGATCGACAGCTGGCGCTCCGCGGCCGAGGCGATGTTCCTGCCCTACAACCAGGAACTCGGCGTGCACCCGCAGTCGGAGGGCTTCCTGGAGCACGACGAGTGGGACTACAAGGGCACCGACCCGGCGTTCTACCCGCTGCTGCTGAACTACCCGTACTTCGACCTGTACCGCAAGCAGGTCGTGAAGCAAGCCGACCTCGTGCTGGCGCTGCACCTGTGCGGCGACTCGTTCAGCCCCGAGGAGAAGGCCCGCGACTTCGCCTACTACGAGGCCCGCACGGTGCGCGACTCGTCGCTCTCGGCCGGCACGCAGGCCGTGATCGCGGCCGAGGTGGGCCACCTGGACCTCGCGTACGACTACCTGGCCGAGGCCGCGCTGACCGACCTGCACGACGTGCACAACAACGTCCGCAACGGCCTGCACATGGCCTCGCTCGCCGGCGCGTGGCAGGGCACCGTCGCGGGCTTCGGCGGCCTGCGCGACCACGGCGGGCAGCTCTCGTTCGCCCCTCGCCTGCCCCGCCAGCTCGGCGGCATCACCTTCCGCCTGGCCTTCCGCGGCACGCGCTTCCAGGTCGCCATCCGCCCGGGCGAGGCAACCTACCACGTCCTCGAGGGCGAGCCCCTGGAACTCGTCCACCACGGCGAGCGATTCACGGTCACCACGGCCCCGGTGACGCTCCCCATCGCGGACGTCGACCCTGGCGATCCGCCGCTCCAGCCCTACGGCCGCGCACCCCAACGCCGGGACGGGTCGAAGCTGCGCCAGTTCGTGTCCCCGGAGGCCTGAGTTTGCTTGCCCCGCGGGCGCTCAGGCTCCGCGGGGCTCTACCACCGGCGCGACCTGCAGCCACCCCGAATCCGCCGGCCGCAAGACAAACCGCTCAGGCGTCCTCAGCGTCTTCGGTGCCCGGTGGCGGCTCCACTTCCTCCGTATGGCTCGGCGTCAGATCCGGCCCCGGAGCCGTGGGCACCTCGGAGCGCACACTGCTGGGGTCGGGCAGCGTCAGGTCGTCTTCGTCGTCCTCGGAGCGGTCGCGCGGGAAGAGCTCACGTGTCATGGGTCCGGGATACCTCGTTTCGGCCTGGTCGCACCAGGGGTGTCACGCGGCCGGACGCGAACCCGTGCTGTCCGGCGTTGTGGCGAGCGCGTCGAGCAGGGTGAGCAGGAGGCCGTCGCGGGTGGACCACGGGCAGATGGCCATGCGGCCGCCCGTGATGGTGAGCAGGGCTTCGGCCACGACGGCGCCGCCGAGGGCCTGCTGGGCGCGCTGGCGCGAAATGCCGGGCAGTTCGGCGCGTTTCGCCGACGGCATGGCGGCCAGGCGCGGGATCCAGACGCGCAGGTCGTCGAGGTGCAGCTCCCGGTCCTTGCCGGGGCGGTCGCCCGCGAGGCGGGCCAGCTGGCGCAGCACCTTCGAGCAGCCGACGACGCGGTGGCCGGCGATGTGCTCCGTCGCGTCGCCCAGGGCGCCGGACACCTCCTCCAGCACGTGCTCACGCAGCGCGCGGACCCTCTTGGACCGCACCGGCGGCTCGGCGGGAAACCAGTCGCGAGTGACCGAGCGGGCACCCAGCGGCAGCGAACGGGCGAACTCGGCCTGCGAACCGCCGCCGGCCGACAGCTCCACCGTGCCGCCGCCGATGTCGAGCACCAGCAGCGGGCCCGCGGACGCGCCGTACCAGCGCCGCGCGCCCACGTAGGTCAGCTCGGCCTCGCGCCGGCCGGAGAGGAACTGCAGCTCCACGCCGGTGTCGCGGCGGACGCGGCGCACCACCTCGGTGGCGTTGGCCGCGTCGCGGATCGAAGACGTCGCCAGCGGGAACACGTCGCGCACGCCGTGTTCCTTCGCCACGGCCACCCCGTCGGCCACCGCCGCGGAGATGGCGGCGATCCCGCGCGGGCTCAGCCGGCAGTCGTTGTCGAGCTCACGGTCGAGGCGCAGCCGAGTCTGGTGGCTCAAGGCCGGCTCCAGCGGCGTACCCCCGGGCTCGAGGACGACAAGGCGGGCGCTGAACGAACCCACGTCCAGCACTCCTGCAGCCGGCCCCGCTACTCTGCGCACAGTCAGGCCTACCTCGCTTTCGCCTTCGCCGTCGTGTTCCCCCGGAAGACCGTTCTTACACCCGAAGTGACCCACCAGCGGCAGATTTACGGTTTTCCACCACAGCCGCGGGCCCGAGGTGCGACTTCTTCACACCTTCCGATTACGACATGATAAACCGAACGCCTGAGCGAACCGGATTCGTCCCGCTCACCGGCGCGTCGGCGCAGGTCAGCCGATGATCTCCCGCAGCTTCGCCACGGCGTCGACCCGGGCCTCGCGACCGGGCTGCAGTGGACTGACCACGAGCGTGGTCACCCCCGCTTCCTTGAGAGGACGCGGGGCCCACGAGCGAGATCGCGCGCAGCAATTCCAGGGGCACGGCGGCCGCGGCTTCCTCCTTCTTGCCGTCCAGGTAGAGGTCCTGGATCTCCTTCGCCTCGGCCTCGAAGCCGTAGCGCTGGGCGAGGGTGTTGTAGAAGTTCTTGCCGCGCGCGCCCATCCCGCCGATGTAGAGCGCCAGGTGCGGCCGGATCTGGTCGAGCAGGTGCTCCACGTCGTCGCCGATCGCGAGCGCCGGGCCTGCGAACACGTCCAGCTCGCCCAGCGCCGGGTCGCGCTTGGCCTTGCCCTCGGCCAGTGCCTCGCCCCACACGTCGTTCGCCTTCTCCGGGTGGAAGAAGATCGGCTCCCAGCCCTCGGCCAGCTCAGCGGTCAACGCGACGTTCTTCGGCCCCAGCGCCGCGAGCAGGATCGGGATCCGCTCGCGCACCGGGTGGTTGATCAGCTTCAGCGGCTTGCCCAGCCCCGTGCCCTGCTCCGGCGGCAGTGGGATCGGGTAGTGCTTGCCCTCGTGCACCACTCGCTCGCGCCGCCACACCTGCCGGCAGATCTCCACGATCTCGCGCGTGCGGGCCAGCGGCGCGTCGTACTTCACGCCGTGGAACCCCTCGATCACCTGCGGGCCCGACGCGCCCAGCCCGAGCGTGAACCGGCCGCCGGACACGAAGTCCAGGCCCGCCGCCGTCATCGCGGTGAGGCTCGGCGTGCGCGTGTAGATCTGGAAGATCCCCGACGCCAGCTGCACCCGCTCGGTCTTCGCCGCGAGATACCCCAGCTGGCTCACCGCGTCGAAGCTGTAGGCCTCCGGGACGAAGGCGATGTCGAGCCCGACCTTCTCCAGCTCGACGATGTCCGCCACGCTGTCGGCGAACCCGCCGGAGTAGTTGATGCCCGTCCCGATCCTCATCGTGCTCCCTCTTTCCCACGGCCCGGCGCACCAGCCTGGCTAAGCGTGCGCTTAGCCTAGCGGGGCACGACCCCGCCCGGCCACCTCCCCGAAGCCGATCCGGCGCAGGAGATACCGGTCTCCGCGACGTCGAGCCTGGACTCTGCGTCCTCCGGCGCGAATCGCCAGGCGGTGGTCGGAGGTCGCGCACGCGACCGATGCGCAACGGCGGACCGCCTGCTCGCGGAAGGCACGCGAGGCACGGCTCTCAGCCGAGGTCGGCGAACTGGTTCGCCGTGATCACCGCGCCGAGCGCTTCGGCGCCAGTGCCGAGTGCGCCCGGGAGGACCTCCGGCGTTCGGTTAGTGACTGGCGAAACGTTGCGCGCCAGCGTCTCCCTGATGCCGGTGAGCAGCGGCTCGCCGGTCTGCGCGAGGGTGCCGCCGACGACGACCAGTTTCGGGTTGAGCACCGTGCAGACGGGGGCCAGCGCGGTGCCGACGGCCCGGCCCGCGTCGCCGAGCAGGCGCCGGACGCCGGGATCTCCCTGGTGCGCCAGGGAGATCAGATCGGCGAAGCTGCAGGTGGGGCCGTGGCTGTGGGCGAGCGTGGTGGCAAGCGCGCGAGCCCCGACGACGGTCTCCAGGCAGCCCCGGCTGCCGCATCGGCAGATGAGCCCGTCCGGTACCACTGTGACGTGCCCGAGCTCACCCGCGGCACCGGCGTCACCCGCGTAGAGCCGGCCTTGCAGGACGAGGCCGGCGCCGACCCCCTCGGACAGCATCACGTAGACGAAGTTGTCCGCGGACGCCGCCGCGCCGAGGCGCCATTCGGCGAGCGCGCCGAGATCGGCGTCGTTGCCGACGTGCACGGGCAGGCCCATGCGCTTCCCGAGCCGGGCCGCGATGTCGACCTCCCCCCAATCGCTCAGCATCGGCGGTGAGCTGAGGGTCTGCGAATGCAGCAGCACCGGAGCCGAGACGGCCACCCCGACTCCCAGCAGCTCCCGATGCGGGATTTCGAGGTCCGCGACAAGGTCGAGCGCCGTGGAGGCCACGTACTCGAGGGTGTCGGCCGGCTGGTGTTCGACGTCGATGTCGTGGGCGTGTTCGGCGCGCACGGCGCCGTCCACGCCGGCGAGCAGGATCCGGACCCCCGCGTGGGCCAGGTGGATGCCGATCAGCGCGCCCAGTGCCGGGTTGACGGCGAGCGCCGCGGCCGGGCGCCCGCCGGCCACGCCCGCGGCGGGGACTCGCTGGGCCAGCTCGACCAGGACACCGTCCGTGATCAGGTCGGCGACGAGGCCGGAGACGGTGGCCGCCGAGAGGCCGGTCATGCGCGCGATCTCGAGACGGGTCGTCGGACGCCCGAATCGTGCCGCGGCGAGCACTGCGCGCCGATTGCGCATTTGTCGCGATTCCACTCCGGTCACGTTAGCAAGGTTAGCCCCATAATTGAAATAACCTCCCCCATTTCTGACGAGGGTTGGCCATTGACTCGCTCTATCTCGGCCTCTTAAGTTGACGACGGCCCCGCGGCCACCGTGCCCGCCCTGACACGAGGAGGTGTCGTGTGCGCAAGACGACGAAACTCAGCACGCTGATTCTCGCGACCGCTGCTTTGTTGTCCTCCGTATCCGCGACCGCATTCGCCGCACCATTCCCCGCCCACAATCCGCCCGGAAATCTGCACGCCGGGCCGTATCCCGACGCGTTCGCCCGCGCCGGCTACTCGAAGAGACAGGTCGACGCCAAGGTGAACACCACTTGGCAACAGCTCTTCCACGGCAGCCCGGGCACCGACGCGAACCGCTACGACGGCCAGACGCTGTACTACCAGCTCGCGCCGGACTTGGCCTATGTCGAGGACATCGGCAACCAGGACGTGCGCACCGAAGGCATGGGTTACGCCATGATGATCGCGGTGCAGCTGGGCCACAAGCAGGAGTTCGACGCGCTGTGGAACTTCGCGAAGACGAAGATGCAGATCCAGAGTGGGCCCGAGCAGTACTACTTCGCCTGGCACACCGACACCACCGGGAAGATCATCGACACCGGCGTGGCGCCCGATGGGGACCAGTGGATGGCCGCGGCGCTCGACTTCGCGTCCGGCCGGTGGGGCGACGGGCGTGGGACTTACGACTACGGGCAGCAGGCGGAGCAGATCCTGCACGCGATGTGGCACGAGTCCGACCACGGCGGCGTCGACATGTTCGACCGCCAGTCCTCCCTGCCGACGTTCTCGCCGCCGTTCGCGGTCGACTACACCGATCCCTCCTACAGCCTCACCGGGTTCTACAAGGTGTTCGCCGCGGCTGACCCGTCGGATCGCGAGTTGTGGGACAAGGCCTACACCGCGGGCGAAAATCTGCTGCAGAAGGCGGCGAACCCGGTGACGGGCCTGGCGCCGGACTACGCCCACTTCGACGGCACGCCGTACCTGCGGCCGACCGAGACGGTCACCGACAATGCCTACGACCACAACTTCCAGGAAGACGCGTGGCGCGCCATCGCCAACGCCAACGTCGACGCTTCCTGGTACGGCGTCAAGCCGTGGGAGACGCAGTACTCCAACACGCTGGAGCGCTTCTTCCAAGGCCAGGGTGTCAGCACTTATGTCAGCCGCTACCACCTCGACGGCACCCCATTGACCGCCGGCCAGAATACCTACGAACCCGCGCACGCCGAGGGGCTCGTGGCGATGAACTCGACCTCCGCGATCTCGGCCACCAATCCGGACAAGAACGGCTTTGTCCGGGATTTCTGGAACACGCCGATCCCGACCGGGCGGGCCCGTTATTACGACGGAATGCTCTACCTGCTCGGCCTGCTCTACGACAGCGGCCAGTTCAGGATCTGGGCACCGCACGGTAACCACAACTGAGCGACAGACCGGGCGAGAAGCAGAAATCAGGGCGGGCGAGGCGAAATCCTCTCCCGCCCTGCTTCCTTTTCACCAGATCAGGGTCGTATCAGCAGTTCTCTCCTCTGAGAGTGCGCTTGGCCCAGCGGGGCACGACCCGCCCGGCCACCGGCACGGATCACCGCTCCGCAGGCCGGCAGCCGACGATCCGCAAGGCGAAAGTGCCGTAGAGTGCGGCCACTTCGGCCGCGGTGTAGTGGCCGTCCGGGTGGAACCAGGCCTTCGCGTTGTTACCCATCTCCAGGATCGCGAACGAGGCGACCCGCGGTTCGGCCACGTCGAACAGGCCTTGCGCGCAGCCGCGGTCGACGATGGCGAGGATCTGCGCGCCGTAGGCGTCACGTTTGTCGATGATGGCCTGGCGCAACGGTGTTTCCAGGTTGCGGATCTCGCTGTTGCAGACCGTGACCTCGGCGGGGTTCTCGAGGAAGTCCAGCACCGTGACCTCCGTGGCGCGACGCAGCTGGTCCGCCAGGTCGGTCACGCCGTCGAGGGCGGCGGCGAGCGCGGCCAGGGCGCGGTCCATCGCCACGTCCATGATCCGGTAGAGGAGATCCTGCTTGGACGTGACGTGGTTGTAGAGGTTCGGCGCCGAGACCGCCAAGACCTGCGCGATGTCCTTCATCGAGGTGCCGCGGTAGCCCCGGCTCGCGAAAAGATCGCGAGCGGCTTCGTGCACGGCCTGCGGCGAGACGGCCGTTGACTTGGTCACAGCTCCAGACTATCGTCCCTTTCCACCCATTAATGAACGTTAATTAACTGTCGATCGGCCGACTCCGGCCGATCGATCTCGCGAACGGCCGACTCCAGCCACAGCCACGCGGCCGCCCTCGCTCCTGGATGCCAACGCAGTCATCGGGTTCGGACGGCGCTGCCCGCCGTCCCCAAAACGACGAGGAGAGGTACATGGCGAGTGAGCTGACGCCGCCGGACCAGTCACGGGGCACATCGAGATCCTCGACCGCGCAGGGTGCTCCCGCGGGGCCGTCGCCCCAAGCTCGTCCACCGATGCGGCGGGTCGCCCTGTCGGTGCTGATCGGCACGACCATCGAGTGGTACGACTTCCAGCTCTACGGGATCGCCGCCGCCCTGGTCATCGCGCCGCTGTACTTCCCCTCCGCGGACCCGCTCGCCGGCTCGTTGCTGGCGTTCTCCACCTTCGCGATCGGGTTCGGCGCCCGGCCGATCGGCGGGATCATCCTCGGCCACTTCGGCGACCGGATCGGCCGGAAGAAGATGCTGGTCCTGTCGCTGACCATGATGGGGTTCGCGACCTTCCTCATGGGCGTGCTGCCGACGTATGCGCAAGTGGGCGTGTGGGCGCCGATCCTCATGGTGCTGTTGCGCCTGGTGCAGGGCTTCGGAGTCGGTGGCGAATGGGGCGGCGCCGTGCTCACGGCCGTGGAATACGCCTCGCCCCGCAAGCGCGGCCTCTACGGCAGCCTCCCCCAGATCGGCGTCCCGGCCGGGCTGGTGCTGTCCACCCTGGTCTTCCTGCTGGTTTCGCAGCTGCCCGAGCAGCAGTTCATGGCGTGGGGCTGGCGGATTCCGTTCCTCATCAGCATCGTGCTGGTGGCCGTGGGGCTCGTAGTGCGGTTGCAGCTGCGCGAGACGCCGGTGTTCGAGAAGGTCCGTGAACGCAACGAGGCGCAGCGCGCGCCGCTGATCACCGCGATCCGCGCGTACCCCAAGCAGATTCTGCTCGCCATCGGATCGATGGTCAGCACCGGCGCTTACTACTACATCGTCAACGCCTACGCCCTGAGCTATGCCGCCTCGGCGAAAACCATCGACCGGGCCTCCATGCTCACCGCCATCATGGTCTCCGGAGTGGTCGCGTGCGCGGCACTGCCGTACTTCGGCTCGATGAGCGAACGGTTCGGCAGGCGCCGCATGATCCTGATCGGCCTCGCCGCGATGGCGGTGTGGATCTACCCGACGATCCTCGCGGTCGCGAGCGGCAACTTCGCCGCCGTGATGGCGGCTTACCTCGTGGGCGCGATCTTCTTCAGCATCAGCTACGGGCCGCAGGCCACGTTCATCGTGGAGATGTTCGACGCCCGGGTCCGGTTCAGCGCCGCGTCGACCAGTTTCCAGATCGGCGTCCTGCTGGGCGGCGCGCTCGCGCCGATCATCGCGGCTTCACTGGTGCGGGCCACCGGCTCGGTCGTCTCGGTGGCTGTCTACGTCTGTCTGGTGTCGTTGGTGTCGCTGGGCTGCGTGCTGGGCGTCAGCCGGGCGGCACTGGCCCGAGGGAGTGCCGACCTCGACTCCGTGTGATCACTTCCATCCCCGATCACCTCGGAGTTTTCGGCTGCGCGGATCTGCCTGCGCGCCTCGGGGGCCGTGCCCACGCGGGTACGGCCCCTTGGGGTGTTCGCGTGCCGCCCCTAGCGGGGCACGACCCGCCCGGCCACCTCCCCGAACCCGATCCGGCTGCCGGCCGGCCCGGGTGCGGTGGAGCTGATCGAGACCTCGTCGCCGTCTTCGAGGAACGTCCGTGTCTCGCCGTCGCCGAGCGCGAACGGTTCGCGCCCGCCCCAGCTCAGCTCCAGCAGCGACCCGCGCTGTTCCTTGGCCGGGCCGGTGACGGTGCCCGACGCGTACAGGTCGCCGGTCCGCAGGCTCGCGCCGTTCACGGTGAGGTGCGCGAGCTGCTGCGGCGCCGTCCAGTACTGCGTGGCGAACGGCGGGCTCGACACGAGGTGGCCGTTGATCCGGATCTCAAGCGCCAGGTCCAGCCCCCACGGCTCGGTGACCCGCAGGTACTCCAGCGGCTCCGGATCCTGCGCCGGCTGCGGCACGCGAGCGTGCTCCAGCGCGGCCAGCGGCACGATCCACGGCGCCACCGACGTGGCGAACGACTTCCCGAGGAACGGCCCCAGCGGCTGCGACTCCCAGCCCTGGATGTCGCGCGCCGACCAGTCGTTGACCAGGCACACGCCGAACACGTGCTTCGCGAAGTCCTCGACCGGCACCGGCGTGCCCAGCGTCGACGGGGTGCCCACCACGAAGCCGACCTCGGCCTCGATGTCGAGCAGCTGCGACGGCCCGAACGACGGCTCGGTCGCGGTGCGCGGCTTGCGCTGCCCCGACGGCCGCACGACCGGCGTTCCCGACACCACGACGGTGCCGGCGCGCCCGTGGTAGCCGATCGGGAGGTGCTTCCAGTTCGGCATCAGCTCGTCGTCGGCGCCGCGGAAGATCCGCCCGGCGTTGATCGCGTGCTGCTCGCTCGAGTAGAAGTCGACGTAGTCCGCGACCTCGAACGGCAGGTGGTTCGTGATCTCCGCGCGCGGCACGAGGTGCGGGCGCACCTGGTCGGCGTAGCGCTCGGCCGTAAGCCACTCCCGCACCTGCTCGCGAACGTCGCGCCACGTCGCGGGCCCGGCCGCCAGCAGCGGGTTGAGCACACCGCTCGTGAGCAGCTGCGCGAACGGCGCCGCCGCTTCCTCGGCCGCCGCCGACAGGTCGAGCACGTGCTCGCCCACCGCCACGCCGACGCGGCGTTCGGGCTCGCCGCCGCGGGAGAACACGCCGTAGGGCAGGTTGTCGAGCCCGAAGTCCGTGTCCTCGGGCAGGTCGGGCCAGGTCACCGCGCGCCCTCCGCCCGCCGGGCGGCGATCCACCCGGTCACGAGCGTGTCCAGTGTGGACAGTGGCAGGTTCCCGTTGCCCAGCACCACGTCGTGGAACTCGCGGATGTCGAAGTCCGCGCCCAGCGCCTCCTCGGCCGCGGCGCGCACTCGCTCGATCTCCAGGCGGCCCACCATGTAGCCGAGCGCCTGGCCCGGGTTCGCGACGTAGCGGTCGATCTCCGCCTCGATCTCGATCCGCGCCATCGGCGTGTTGGCCACGGCGTAGTCCACGGCCTGCTGCCTGGTCCAGCCCAGCGCGTGCAGGCCCGTGTCGACCACGAGACGGGCGGCGCGCATCGAGTCCTGTGTGAGCATGCCCAGGCGCGTGACGTCGTCGGAGTACAGGCCCATCTCCTCGGCCAGCCGCTCGGAGTAGAGGCCCCAGCCCTCGATGTAGGCGTTGAACGGCACGAGCCGCCGCAGCAGCGGCAGGTCCGTGAGCTCCTGCGCGAACGAGAGCTGGAAATGGTGCCCCGGCACGGCTTCGTGGAACGCGATCCCCTCGCTGGTGAACCGCGGCCGCGAGCTCGCCTCGTGGGTGTTGGCGTAGTACGTACCCGGCCGCGAGCCGTCGAGCGACGCGGGCAGGTAGTAGGCGATCGTGCCGCTGGCCGCGTCGGCCTCGGGCACCGGCGCCACCACGCACTTCGCGGCGGGCACGCGTGAGAACCACTGCGGCGCAACGGCTTCCGCCCGCGTGATGGCGGCGCGCGCGCCGGCCAGCAGCTCCTCGCCGTCGCGCCAGCGCAGCTCGGGGTCGCTGCGCAGGTGCTCGAAGATCTCGGCGAGGTCCTCGGTGCCGAACACCCGCCCGCCCAGCTCGCGGTACTCCCCCGCCAGCTTCTCGGCGATCCGCAGGCCCGTGTCGTGCAGGTCCTGCGCCGTGCGGTCGGTGGTGGTCTCGGCGCGGATCAGGCCCTGGTACTTCTCCTGCCCGCCCGGCAGGTGCCCGATGCCCGGCTCCGACTCGGACTTGGCGACCGGCGCCACCTCGTCGGCCAGGAACGCGCGGTAGCGCGCGAACGCCGGACGCACGACCTCGGCCAGCAGCCGGTCGCGCTCCTCGGCGAACCCGGCGACCTCGACCGCCGGCGTGACCCGCAGCGGGTCGGCATCCTCGGCCGCGAGGTAGCGCTCGACGTACCCGATGCCCACGCGCACCAGGAAGTCCGGCGGCGCGAAGCCGTCGGCCGCTGTGGCACGCTGGGCTTCGATCACGGCGTCGAGGTAGTCGCCGATGCCCGCGAGCCGGCGGAGGTAACCCCGGGCCTTCTCCTCGTCCTCCGGCACCAGTGCGGAGAGGTTGGTGATCAGGTACAGCGCGGGCGAGCTGAACCCGTCGCTCACGGCGAACCCGGACAGCCGCGAGTCGAGCGTGTCGACAACGCCGCGAGCCCGGGCGATCACCACGTCGCGCGTCACTGCGTCCGTCGCCGAAAGACCAGCGCGGTCGATGGCCTCCGCGCGGTCGGCGAGGTCGGTGAAGCGGGCGCGGAAGCTCGCGGTCGCGGCGAGGCTCGGGTCGGGCAGCGCGCCGTGGTCGCCGGGCAGGCCGTACATCGTGCGCTCGACCGGCGCGCGTTCGAACTCGAGCTCCAGCAGGTCCTCGGCGAGGCCGTTGACGGTGTCCCCGTGGCCGGCGACCCACTGCGCGACCACGGTGTCGAGCACCGACAGCGGCAGCGCGCCGCCGGAGAGCACCACGTCGTGGAACGCGCGGACGTCGAACTCACTGCCCAGCCGGTTCTCGGCGGCGGCACGGATCCGCTGGATCTCCAGGCGTCCCACCAGGTACGCGAGCGCCTGGCCCGGGTAGCCGATGTAGCGGTCGATCTCCGCCTCGATCTCCAGCTTGCCCATCGGCGTGTTCCCGACGAGGTAGTCGATGGCCTGCTGCCGGCTCCAGCCCAGCGCGTGCAACCCGGTGTCGACCACGAGCCGCCCGGCGCGCATCGACTCCAGCGTGAGCATGCCGAGCAGCGAGACGTCGTCGGAGTACAGGCCCATCTCGTCGGCGAGGCGCTCGGTGTAGAGGCCCCAGCCCTCGACGTAGGCGTTGAAGTCCCCGAGGCGGCGCAGCAGCGGCAGATCGGTGAGCCCGAGCGCGGTGCTGAGCTGGAAGTGGTGACCCGGGATCGCCTCGTGGAACGCCGTGGCCTCGGCGGTGTGCCGGAACCGTTCGGTGGCCTCGTAGGTGTTGGCGAAGTAGGTGCCCGGACGCGAGCCGTCGACGGCCGGCGGCATGAAGTACGCGGGCGGCGCGCCGGGCGCGGAGTCCTCCGGCACGGCCTCGACAGTCCACGGTTGCTCGGGAATCGTGGCGAACCACTTCGGCGACTCGGCCGCCGCGCGCGTGATGGCCGAGCGCGCGGTGTCGAGCAGCTCCTCGGCGCTCGTCCAGCGCAGCTTCGGGTCGGTGCGCAGCCGCTCGAAGATCTCCTGCAGGTCGCGCGTGCCGAACACGCGCTCGCCCAGCGCCTGGTACTGCTCGACCTGGCCCGCGATCACCTCGAGGCCGGTGTCGTGCAGCTCCTGCGGCGAACGGTCGGTGGTGGTGTGCATGCGCGCGAGGCGCGCGTAGATCTCGTCCCCGCCGGGCAGCCACGACACGCCCACGCGGTCGTCGGGCCGGCCGTGGGCGAGCACCTCGGCTTCGAGGAAGTCGCGGTACTCCTTGAACGCCGGGCGCACGACGTCGCGCAGCAGCTCCTCACGCCGGCTCGCGAACCCCTCGTCGGGCGCCGGCTGGCGCAGCAGCGGGTCGCCCGCCGGCTCGGCGAGGTAGCGGTCGACGTGGGCGATCGCGCCCTTCACCAGCCGTTCGACGGGCACCAGCCCGGCCTCGATGCCCTCGCGGTGCCGCAGCGCGACCGCGCGCAGGAAGTCCGGGATGCCGGCCAGCCGGTCGAGGTGCACCGAGGCCTTGTCCCCCGGCAGCACGGGCACCATCGGCAGCGCCGAGAGCAGGCCCGCCGCGGGCCCGACGAACAGGTCGGTCACGGTGAACTCGCCGAAGCGGCTGTCGATGAGGTCGAGCTTGCCCTCGATCGAGTTGATCACCACCTCGCGCGTGACGCGGTCCGTCGCGTCGAGCTCGCCGGCCTCGATCGCCCGCGCGCGCTCCAGCAGACCGGCGAGCCGCTCGCGGTACGCGGCTTCGGCGGCGGCGCTCGGGTCGCCGAGCCCCGGCGCGTCGGGCTTGATGCCCAGGATCGCGGCGGAGAGCGGTTCGAAGCCGAACATCTCGTCGACGAGCTCGTCGGCGAGATCGGTGACGACGGTCATGGGTGCGGACTCCCGGGGTTCGGTGGTGCCGTGTGATTCCGACCCTAATGGAGACCCGGGCCCCGGGATGGCGTTCCGGCACGAGCGTCCCGTTCACTCATGGTGAACGGCGGATCCGTGCCGTTCCTGATACCCGGAGCCACCGAAACCCGGCTGGGGCCACCGGACCGGGCGACGCGGCCCGGCCTCGCCGCGCCCGGAGCGGCCCGGAAGGTAGCGTTCCCCGAGTGGCCGTGACCGATCCCGCCGATGTACGCCTGCTCGCCGCGCTCGCCGAGCTGGGCAAAACGGCCGTGCACGACCTCGCCGCGAAGGTGGGCATGGACCCGCGTGAGGTCGCCTACCGCCTGGTTGCCTTGTCCGGCAGCGGATTGCCGCTGCTCGTGGGCGTGGAGAGCGACCCGGCCGGGCTGCGCGCGGCGATCGCGGGAGCGCCGCCGTCGTGGCAGCAGGCCCCACCGCCCTCGGGGGCGATGCCCGTCGCCGCACCCGGCGGACGGCCCGGCCCGGGCATGCCGGCCGGAGCGGGTCCCGGGATGCCGACGGGACAAGGATTTCCGGCCGCGGCCCCGCTGAGCGCCCCCGTTCCGCGTCCCGGGAACGGACCCGGAACGCCGGGTGCGCCGTCCGTCCACGGTGGACCGTCGGGACCCGTGCACGGCGTGCCGTCGGGCCCGTACGGAGTCCCCTCGGGTCCCCATGGCGTGCCGTCTGGCGCGTACGCAGCTGCACCGCCCCCGCTCGACCCCGCGCTGAGCACGTGGGGTGTGCCGCAGACGGCGTCCTGGGCGCGCGGCGACGAACCGCGCCGCGCAGGCCCGGCCGAGGGCAGACACGGCCGGATCGGCGAGACGCTCGCGACGCAGGGACTCGAAGGCGAGCAGCTCACCGTGCAGCTGCTCGAGGTGCAGGACCCGGCGGACTACCTGTTCGGCGCCGCCGGCTACCGGCTCGACGCGGGCGAGCGGGCGGTGGTCGTGCACACCGAGATCACCAACCGCGGCAGCGTGCCCTTCGCGTCGCTGCCGGACAACTACCTCGAGCTCGTCACGGCCGACGGCACGACCGTCACCAAGGCGCCCGTGTCGCTGACCTCCCGGCCGCCCCACAAGATCGGCGTGCGGCCCGGCGAGACACTCGGCGGCCACACCGTCTACGTCCTCCCGGACGCGACGCGCGTGGTCTCGGTCCGCTGGAGCCCCCGCCCTGAGCCGGACGACCGTACGCTGACCTGGGCCGTCGAGGGCTAGTAGCTCTCCTCGCGCAGGATCTCCAGCGCGCGGGCGAGGTCGTCGGGGTACTCGGCCTCGAACTCGACCCAGCGGCCGTCGGCCGGGTGCGCGAAGCCGAGGGTGCGGGCGTGCAGCCACTGCCGCGTGAGGCCGAGGTGGCGCGCCAGCACCGGGTCGGCGCCGTAGGTCAGGTCGCCCACGCACGGGTGGCGCAGCGCGGAGAAGTGCACGCGAATCTGGTGCGTGCGGCCCGTCTCGAGCTTCACGTGGGCCAGCGACGCGGCGCGGAACGCCTCCACCACCTCGTAGTGCGTCACGCTCGGGCGCCCGCCCGCGACCACGGCGAACTTGTAGTCGTGGCGCGGGTGGCGGTCGATCGGCGCGTCGATGGTGCCGCGCGTCGGGTCCGGGTGGCCCTGGACCACGGCGTGGTAGCCCTTGTCGACGGTGCGTTCCTTGAAGGCGCGCTTGAGCACCGTGTACGCGTGCTCGCTCTTGGCCACCACCATCACGCCGGTGGTGCCCGCGTCGAGCCGGTGCACCACACCCTGGCGCTCGGCGGCGCCCGACGTCGAGATGCGCAGGCCCGCGGCGGCCAGGCCGCCGACGACCGTCGGCCCGGTCCAGCCGGGGCTCGGGTGCACGGCGACGCCCACGGGCTTGGAGATCACGATGATGTCGTCGTCGTCGTGGAGGATCTTCATGCCCTCCACTGGCTCGGCGATGACCTGGATCGGGGACTCCGGCTCCGGCAGCGTCACTTCGAGCAGGCCGCCGGCGGTCAGGCGGTCGGACTTGCCGGCGGGCCGGCCGTCCACCAGCACGTCCCCGGCTTCGGCGAGCTCCGCCACGACCGTGCGGGACAGGCCCAGCAGCTTGGCGAGGCCGGCGTCGACGCGCATGCCGTCGAGCCCGTCGGGGACGGGCAGCAGGCGCGCGGTCACGCGGTCTCCTTCTTGCTGTTCTTGTCGCGGGTCGAGGTGCCGTCGTAGTCCTTGCCCAGCAGCGACAGCAGCACGATGAGCACGCCGCCGCAGCAGATCGCGGAGTCGGCGATGTTGAAGATCGCGAAGCCTTCGCCGTTGGGGGCGAAGGCCGAGATGAAGTCGATGACGTGGCCGCGCAGCGGGCCGGGGGCCCGGAAGATGCGGTCGGTGAGGTTGCCGAGCGCGCCCGCGAGCACCAGGCCGAGGCCGATGGCCCAGCCGACGCTGCGCAGCCGCCGTGAGAGCCAGATGATGGCGACGGCCACGGCCGCGGCGACCAGCGCGAGCACCCACGTCATCCCCGTGGCCATCGAGAACGCGGCACCGGGGTTGCGGATCACCTGCAGGTAGATGAGACCGCCGAGGATGCGCACCGGCTCCTTGCCCTCGAGGTTGGCCGCCACGAGGTTCTTCGACACCAGGTCGATCACCCAGATCAGAGCCGCGACCGCGAACACCAGCCCGACCCGGCGCTTGGGCAGCACCACGGGCGCTTCGGGCTCCTCCGAGACCGCTGAGGCCGCGTCACCGCTCACCGCCGGTTCGACGGCGGGCGCGCCTTCGGGCCGGCCGGGTTCGGGCGAACCGGGCTCGGACAGATCGTGTTCGGACGAGGAGGACTCGGTGCTCACGCCCCCATTGTCCACGCCCCGGCCTCACCCGTTCGCGGCGGCAGGCCGCGAACGCCCCTTCACGGGTCCGGCGACCACCAGAAATGCCACCGCGAGCAGCACCACGGCCGACGAAACCACCCCCGCGACACCCGGTAGCAGCATCGCCACCGCCACGAAGCCCACGGTGACCGCGAGGACCAGGAGACTGCGCTCGTACCCCGCCAGCACCACCAGCCCCACGGCGGCCAGCGCCGGGCCGCGGGCATCGGCGTCGAGGTCGAATTGGGCGTAGGCGGCGAGGTCGAGCACGGGCACCGCCAGCACACCGCCGGCGAGGGCCAGTGCGAACCGGCCGGTTTTCGGCCTGGTCCCGGCTCGCGCATAGCCGACGAGCACGATCGCCACGACAAGCGCGAGTGCGATCGGCCAGCCCAGCGCTGACGTGGAGGTCGGCGCGGGCAGCGGGTCCTGGCTCAGGAACTGCTCACCGCCGATGGCCGTGTCGAAGTAGTCCACGTGCACGCGGTCCATCGGCACCGCGGACAGGTTCACGAACTCGCCCGCGGCAGAACCGGCGCCGGCCGCGAGCCGCACCGCGGCAAGGATCAGCTCGGCGAAGCCCAGCAGCGCGAGCGGAACCCAGAAACCCCAAGATCTCCCCACGCGCCGAGGGTAGCGAGCGGGCTCAGGCGCAGAACGGCGGCAGCTCCCGCGGGTCCCCCACCGGGGCCCAGCGGCCGTCGACCTTCGTGTACTCCCAGCGGGCGCCGCGGGCGACGATCTGGCGCAGCGCGAGCACAACGCGGTCCACGTGCTCCTCGGTGCTGCCCAGGCCGAGGCTCACGCGCACGGCCTGCTGCCCGTCGCGGCCGCATTCGCCGATGAGGCGCTTGGTGGCGACGTGGGCGCAGAACGCGCCGTCGCGCACGCCGATGCCGTACTCGGCCGAGAGGACGGCGGCGAGCCAGCCGGGTTCGAAGCCGTCGACGATGAAGCTCACCGTGCCCACGCGGTCCACCGGCGCGTCGAACAGGCGCAGCTCGGCGCAGCCGGGCACGCCGGCCAGGCCCTTGCGCAGCCGCTCCAGCAGCGTGGCCTCGTGCTCGCCCACGGCGGCCCAGTGCGCGGACAGCTGCTCGCACGCGACGCCGAGCGCGTAGACACCGACAGTGTTCGGCGAGCCGGCCTCGTGCCGCTCGGCACCGGTGTTCCACACCACGGCGTCCTCGGTCACGAGCTTCGTCGCTCCACCGCCGGCGAGGTACGGCTCGGCGGCACGCAGCCAGTCGGACCGGCCGATGAGAGCGCCGGCGCCGAAGGGCGCGTAGAGCTTGTGCCCCGAAAGCGCGACGTAGTCGACGTCCAGCTCCCGCAGGGAAATCCGGCGGTGCGGCGCGAGCTGCGCGGCGTCGAGCGCCACGCGGGCGCCGTGCTTCCTTGCCACGGCGGCGATCTCGGCCACCGGCAGCAGCTCACCGGTCACGTTGGACGCTCCGGTCACCACCACGAGCCGCGGCCCCTCCGGGCAGGCGGCGAGCGCTTCGTCCACAACGGACACCGCGGCCAGCCGCGTGCGCGGCAGCTGCACGCGGCGCACATTCGGGCCCCGCCAAGGCAGCAGAGCCGCGTGGTGCTCGGTGTCGAACACGACCACGGACGTGCGCCGCGGCAGCGAACGCGCCAGCAGGTTGAAGGAATCCGTGGTGTTGCGGGTGAACACGACGGTGTCGGTGGCGCGCGCGTCGACGAACCGGCGCAGGATGTCGCGCGTGCGCTCGTAAAGGCGCGTGGACACCTGCGAAGCGAAGCCCGCGCCGCGGTGCACGCTCGCGTACCAGGGCAGGAACTCGTCGACGGCGGAGCGGACCGCGTCGAGACACGGCGCACTCGCGGCGTGGTCGAGGTTGGCGTAACCGATCTCGCCGCCGGTCACCAGCGGCACCCGCAGCGCCGCCCCCGCGACGCCGGGAATCCCCTGTGCGGCAACAGTTTCGGTGTTTTCAGCGGTACGGTCCAGAGCGAGAGTCATGGCGGTGCCTCCTCGGCAGTCCGGGGGACCCCCGGCGAGGGGCCCGCGCTTGCCCGTCGCACAACACGACCGGCCCGGTCTTCACCCGGGGCACCCCACCGCGGTTGGAGGGTTGCCGGCCAGCAAGCCGGGGCTGAACGCTGGCACTCATGACCTGTTGATGACGGTAACCGATTCCAGGCGTGCGGAGAAAGCCCCGTCCCGTGATCTGAGATGGCGCTCACACGCCGGCGATCACCGCCGCAGGGCGCGGAAAGCTTCCGTCTGCTCGCGGATCGCGCGCTCGGCCGGGAGCCGTTCGATCGAGGAAGCGCCGAAGAAACCGACGATTCCCTCGGTGTGGTCGAGCACGTACTGCGCGTCGGCGGGCTCGGCGATCGGGCCGCCGTGACACAGCACGAGCACGTCCGGGTTCACCCGCTTGGCGGCGTCGTGCATCGCCTGCACACGGGTCACGGCCTCGTCGAGCGTGACGGCAGTGCGCGCGCCGATCGTGCCGCTCGTGGTGAGCCCGAGGTGCGGCACGAGCACGTCGGCGCCCGCGCGGGTCATGTCGGCGGCTTGCTCGGGGTCGAACACGTACGGCGCGGTCAGCAGGTCGCGTTCGCGGGCCAGCGCGACGAGGTCGACCTCCAGGCCGTAGCCCATGCCGGTCTCCTCCAGGTTCTGGCGGAACACGCCGTCGATCAGCCCGACCGTCGGGAAGTTCTGCACGCCGGCGAACCCCATCCGCTTGAGCTCGTCGAGAAACGGGCCCATCAGCCGGAACGGGTCGGTGCCGTTGACACCGGCCAGTACCGGCGTGTCGCGCACGACCGGGAGCACCTCGCGCGCCATGTCCACGACGATGCCGTTGGCGTCGCCGTAGGCCAGCAGCCCGGCGAGCGACCCGCGCCCGGCCATGCGGTAGCGGCCGGAGTTGTAGATGATCAGCAGGTCGATGCCGCCGGCCTCGGCGGCCTTGGCGGACAGGCCGGTGCCCGCGCCGCCGCCGATCACGGGCCCGCCTTCTGCGACCGCCGCGGTGAGCCGGGTCAGCGCTGTTTCGCGGTCCACGTCAGGACTTCCCTTCGCCGATGAGCCGGTGCAGTTCGCTCGCGGCGGCGGCGCCGAACCCGGTGTCGTTGATGGCTTCTTCGCGCCGGGTCACGGTCACCGCGCTGCCGGACAACGCTTCGGTGAGGTGGGCGAACAGCTCAGCGTCGGCCGCCGGGTCGTGGAACGGGCCGTCCGGAACGTCCACAGCGGACACTCCGCCGAGCGGCAGGAACACCGAGACCGGCCCTTGTGCCGCCCGGAGTTTGCGCCCGAGCAGCGTGCCCAGCTCCGCGGATTCCTCCGGCGTGGTCCGCATGAGCGTGACGGTCGGGTTGTGCACCAGCAGGTGCCGGCCCGCGAACCGCTCCGGCACGGTGTCGGCCGGGCCGAAGTTGACCATGTCGAGCGCGCCGACACTGACCACCTGCGCCACGCCCGCTCGCCCCGCCGCCTCCAGCCGGTGCGGACCCGCCGACAGCACCCCGCCGACGAGCTCGTCGGCCAGCTCCGTGGTGGTCAGATCGAGGACACCGGCCACCAGGCCGTCGGACACCAGCTTCTCCATCGCCCGGCCGCCGGAGCCGGTCGCGTGGAACACGAGCACCTCGTAGCCGAGCCGTTCCAGCTCGGCGCGGGCCTCGTCTGCAGCGGGGGTGGTGACGCCGAACATCGTCACCGCGACCACCGGCCGATCGCTGATCTCCCGGCCGGTCTCGTGGTGGCGGGCCATGGCGGCGATCGCGGCCGCCGCGTTGCCCAGCACGGCCTTCGACACCGTGTTGAGGCCCGCGATGTCGACCACGGAGTACATCAGCGTCACGTCGGTCTCGCCCACGTACGGGCGCACGTCGCCGGACGCCATGGTGGAGACCAGCAGTTTCGGCACCCCCACCGGCAGCTCGCGCATCACGGCCGCCGCGATCGACGAGCCGCCCGAGCCACCGACCGCCAGGACGGCGTCGACGCGGCCTTCGTCGAACAGCCGTCGCACGGCCATCGCCGCACCGCGCGCCATCGTCTCCACGGCGCGTCCGCGGTCTCCCCGCAGTGACGCGAGGTCGACGCCGGCGGCGCGGGCCACCTCCTCGGCGGGTACGTCGGCGCCGTCGGACGCCGACGAACCGGCGTCGACCAGCAGCGTGTGCACCCCGTCGATTTCGAGGCGGGTGCGCAGCCAGTCGTATTCGGCGTGTTTCGTGTCGAGGGTGCCGACGAGGCAGACCGTGGCCATGTCCGCCATCGTCACCCCCTGCGGGCGCCGCCGCTGGGCCAGTTGGCCGGAAGTGGTCCAAACTGGCTGGTGAAGGAGGTGCCTATGCACCGGGTCGAGACCGCCGAACTGGCTCGGCTACTCGGCGCGTGGCGTGGCGGCGGGCCCACGCTCCCGGCCGCGCTCGCCACCACGCTGGCTGAACTGGTCGACTCCGCCGTGCTGCCCGAAGCCGCCGTCCTGCCGGCGCAGCGGCCGCTCGCGCGAGCACTCGGCGTTTCCCGGGGCACGGTGACCTCGGCGTACGACCGGCTGGCGGCCGACGGGCTCCTCACGGCCGAAGCCGGTTCCGGCTCCCGGGTGCGGCGGCGCCAGCCCGGCGGCCCGGGCGTGCCGGGTGGCCGGCTCGTCTCGTTCACCGGTGCGGCGGCGCCGGCGGACCTGTCGAGCGGCGCCCTGCCCGGCTCGGCCCTGACCGCGGACGCACTCGCCGCGCTCGGCCCCGCCGATCTGGTGCCCTATCTCGACACCGACGGCTACTTCCCCGCCGGCGTCCCGCGGCTGCGGGCCACGATCGCCCGGCTGCTCACCGACGACGGCGTGCCCACCGCCCCGGAGCAGGTCGTGGTGACCGCCGGCGCCCAGCAGGCCGTGTGGCTCGTGGCCAACACGCTGGTCGCGGCGGGTGATCTGGTCCTGGTGGAGGAACCGAGCTACCGCGGCGCGCTCGAAGCGTTCGCCGGCGCCGGGACCCGGCTGCGGGGCATCCGCTGGACTGCGGGCGGGATCGACCGCGACCACCTGCGCGCCGCGCTGCGCCGCTCCCCCGCGCTGCTGTACTGCCAGCCGTCCGTGCACAACCCGACCGGCGAGCGCATGCCCGCGGCCGCGCGGCGTGAGCTCGGCGAGCTCGTCACTGCCGCCGGTCTGCGCACGGTGGAGGACCGCAGCAGCGCCGACCTGGTGTTCCGCGGCACGGCGCCGGGGCTGGCCGCACACGTGCCACCGGAGCTGCTGGTGAGCATCGGCACCGCGTCGAAGCTGTTCTGGGGCGGCGTGCGGATCGGGTGGATCCGCGCGGACGCGCCGACGGTCGCCCGGCTGATCGAGGCCCGCAAGGCGATCGACCTGGGCTGCTCGGTCGTCGACCAGCTGCTCGCCGCCGGGTTGCTGCGCCGCGTCGCCGAAGCCCGTGAAGCCCGGCGCACGCTGCTCACCGCGCGCCTGGAGTCCACTGTGGACGTGCTCGGCCGGCTGTTCCCCCACTGGCGCTGGACGCGGCCGGCCGGCGGCACCGGGCTGTGGACTGACACCGGCGAAGACGCCGTGCGCCTGGCCCAGCGGGCGCTCGCCACGGGTGTGAAACTGGCGCCGGGACCCGCGTTTTCGGTCTACGACGGGTTCCGGACGCATCTGCGGCTGCCGCTGTGGCACGCGCTGGAGGAGCTGGAGCCCGTGCTCGCGTCCCTGCGGTAACCCCCGCTTCGATGACCCCAGCTCGACTCAGCGGCCCAGCTCACCGCGCCAGCGCGCGAGCCGCCCGGCCCGGTCGACGGCGCGGATCCGGCGCTCGGTCGCGTCGCGGACCCCGGCCGTGGTGACCACCAGCAGCTGGTCGTCCTCCTGCAGGCGGCTGGTCTTCTGCGGCGTGAATCCGGAGCCGCGGCGGACCACGAGGCTCACGGTGGCGCCGGCGGGCAGGCCGAGCTCGGAGATGTACACGCCGTGCAGCTTCGAGCCCTTCTGGATGCGCACCTGCAGCAGCTCGGCGCCGAGCTCGTCCAGCGGCGCGGCGTCGACCTCGATCTCGTGCGCCTCGGAGGGTTTTGCGAGGCCCAGCAGCCGCGCGACCGGGCCGAGTGTGGCCCCCTGCAGCAGCGTCAGCACGACGACCAGCACGAACACGGCATCGACGAGTCGCTCCGCGCCCGGCACGCCCTGGGACAGCGGGATCAGCGCCAGCACGATCGGCACCGCCCCGCGCAACCCGGCCCACGACAGGAACGTCTGCTCCCGCCACGGCAGCCGGAACGGCAGCAACGACAAGACCACCGACAACGGGCGCGCGAGCAGCAGCACCACCGCGCCCGCGACGAGACCCGGGATGAGCGCCTCGAGGATCCGGCCGGGCGAGGCGTAGAGACCGAGCAGCACGAACAGCCCGATCTGCGCGAGCCAGCCGAGCCCCTCGGCGAACGAGAGGGTGTCGGAGCGGTGCGGCAGCCGCGAGTTGCCCAGCACGAGACCGGCGACGTAGGTGGCCATCAGGCCCGACGCGTGCGCCAGCTGCCCACTGGAGTACGCGAGGATGCACACGGCCACCGTCGCGAGCGGGTAGAGGCCCGTGGCCGGCAACGCGGCCCGGCGCAGCGCCATCGCACCCAGCCACCCGAACAGCAAACCGAGCACGAGCCCGGCGGCGAGTTCGTAAACGACCAACAGCGGCAGGGTCCAGTCCAACGCGGCCGCCGAGGAGAGCGCCACGACCGCGATGTACGCGGGTGCGTCGTTGAGCCCGGATTCCAGCTCCAGCGTGCCCACGAGCCTCGGCCCCACGGAGAACGTGCGCAGCACCGAAAACACCGCCGCCGCGTCGGTCGACGCGAGTACGGCGCCCCACAGCAGCCCGAACCGCCAGTCGAGGCCGAGCAGCCAGTGCAGAGCCGTGCCGGTGACCACGATGCTCACGATCACGGCCACTGTGGACAGCAGGATTCCCGGGCCCAGCGAGGATTTCACCGCGCTCCAGCGCGTGGTGAGGCCACCTTCGGTGAGGATCATGACGAGCGCGGCCAGCCCCAGCGACTGCGTCAGGCTCGAGTTGTCGAAGTGGATCCCGATGCCCGCTTCGCCCAGCGCCACACCGATGCCGAGGTACAGCAGCAGCGACGGGAGACCGAGGCGGATCGACACGCGCACGGCGAGCACCGACGCGAGCAGGACGACACCGCCGACGCCGAGCACGACGGGAAGCTGGTCCATGTCCGCCCCCTCCCGGTCGCCGTGGGCTTCCAGAATAGAGAGACGGAGCCGTTCACTCGTTCGTGCACCACTGGACAACTCGGGCAAAGTGGTGTGTTACCGATCCGGCCAAAAGCAGGCGGGCACCTGACTGGGCGTTACCCCGTCTGGCAACTATCCCCGCCGTGGCTGTGGTCGGATCGGTAACGAATGGCGCTGTAGGACACTCAGCCGCCACCGAGTGTCGCCAGATCGACACCGAGCGCCGCGAACGGCTTCTCGCCGGCCGGCCTCAACCGCACTGCGCGTTGCCGGTCCCGGGTCACCCACCCCGCGTCGACGGCCCGCGCCAGGATCGCCGCGGGCACGGCACCGGCGAGGTGGTCGCGCCGCTCCGTCCAATCCAGACAGTCACGCAGCAGCGGGCGCCGGCCGCGCTCCGGCACGGCGACACCGAGCGCGCCGAGCACCTCGCGCCCGGCTGCGGTCAGCGTCAGCCCGTCGTCGGTGTCGACGATCCCCTTCGCGATCAAGCCCTCGCGCAGCGCCACACCGACGGTGCCCGCGAGGTGGTCGTAGCAGCTGCGCGCGAAACTCAGCCGTTGCGTACGCAGGGACGCCTTCAGCCCCACCGGTTCGCGGTGCTCGGCGTGCTGCGCCAAGTGTTCGATCAGCTCGGCCACCCGCGGGTCGGCGATGCGGACGTACGCGTGCCGGCCCTGCTTCACCCGCGCGACGAACCCGGCGTCGTGCAGCCGCGTCACGTGCTCGCTCGCGGTCGACACCGCGATCCGCGCCGCCGCAGCCAGCTCGCCGATCGTCCAGGCGCGCCCGTCCAGCAGGCCGAGGCACATCGTCGCCCGGCTCGGGTCGGCGAGCACCGCGGCCACCTCGGCCAACGCGACGGTCTCCATGCCCCCACCGTAGGAGCCCGACGCTTCGGCCGCCGCCGAAGCGCTACTTCACGCCGGTCAGGAACCTGGCGCCCAGCGTCACGGCCGGACCGGAGTCGTTGCTGCCCTCCAGAAAGACCGAGAACGCGACATCGCCGCGGTAGCCGACGAACCAGCCGTTGGCCTCGGCGCCGTCGCCGAACTGCGCGGTGCCGGTCTTGCCGTAGACGGTGCCCGAGCGCGCCAGTCCGGTCGCGGTGCCGCCCGTGACGACCTCACGCATCATCGAGCGCACCGACGCCAGCACACTCGCGGGCGGCGCGTGGTAGCCCTCGTTCACGGTCGTGGCGGAATCGGCGTCCAGCCACAGCTTCGGCGTCACCGCTTTGCCCGCGGCGACGGTCGCGGCCATCAGCGCCTCGCCGAGCGGGCTCGCCTGCACGGTGCCCTGGCCGATCCCGTCCTCCACCTGCTCGTCGGCACTGCCGGCGGCGACAACCTTGCCCAACTCGGTCGAAATACCGGGGATGTCGAAGTCGGCGTTGAGGCCGAACTGGCTCGCCGCGTTGGCGAGGGCATCCGGCGGCAGCTGCGAGGCGAGCTGGCCGAAGGAGGTGTTGCACGAATGCGCGAACGCGCGGTGCACGGTGGTGGTGCCGAGGTCGAAGCCCTCGTTGGAGATCGTGCGGGTGCCGATCCGCGCGGTGAGCGGGCACGGCACCTGCGAGTCCTTCGTGACAACGCCGGCCTCCAGGGCCGCCGTCGCGGTCGCGATCTTGAACGTCGAACCCGGCGCGTACAGGCCGTTCAGCGCCGAGGGACTCGTGCCCGCGGCGGCGTTCTGCGCCACCGCCAGCACCCCGCCGTTGGACGGCTGGATCGCCACGATCACGGCCTTGCCGCGGTAGGAGTCGACGGCCGACTGGGCCGCGTTCTGCACCGAGACGCTCACCGTGGACTTCACCGCCTGCTGCCCGCTCTCGGTCTTGCCGAAGAGCGTTTCCAGCGCCTTGCCCGAGGTGTCGACCCGCTGGACCGCGAAGGTGTCCGACGGCGCCGACGTGCCCTGTCCGGTCAACGCCTGCGTCAGCAACGGGAACTTCGCCGCAGGATCGAGGTGCGTGCCGCCCGGCCCGCTGATGACCACCGGCTTGCCGTCGCGGTCCACCACTGCGGCCTCGTCGGCCGCCGCGGTCGCGATCACGAGCCGCTGGCCGGCCTGCAGCTTCGGCTGCAGCGTGGCGGGCGTCCAGTGCACCCGCCAGCTGTCGCCGGACTTCACCACGTCGAAGCTGCCGCTGTAGGACCAGACGTGGCCGGGGCCGAGGTTCCAGGTGAGTGTGTAGCTCGCGGCCGTCTTCGTCGCGCTCGCGGCGGCGGGCTCGACCTTGTCGATCTTGGCCTGCACGTCCTGCGGCTTGAGCGTGTACCAGGCGTCGCGCAGCGCGGCGGCCGCGTCGTGCGGGTTGTCGGTGAGGAGGCTGGCCTCGTCGGTCTGATTGCCCGCGAAGTCCTTCAGGTACAGCTGCGCCGCCGACGTCGGGTCCGGGGCGACCGGTCCCGCCGCAACTGAGCTCTCGGTCGGCTCGGCCGCCGCCTCGGGTGCCGGCGAACCGCCGGTCAGCAACACCACCGCCACGACGACGATCGCGACCATGGCGACCGCGCCCCCGATGAGGACGGCTCTCTTTCCGGCAGGACTCACTTGCGACTCTCCCCCAGGCCTGTGCGGCGTGCGCGCACTCGGCCCAGCTTGCCCATCGCTGACGGACAGGAGGCGTTACAGGTGAGAAAGCGGCCTTCCCGACGCTGATTCGTGATCAACGCCGGGAAGGCCGGTTCACTACGCCTTCTCCACTGCGGCGCGGACCTTCACGCCGTCGCCGACAGTGCCCTCGAAGCCCTCCGGCGCGTCGCCGTAGGTCACCGACGTGGCCAGCGTTTCCGAGGCCACGAACTCCTCGAACTTGCGCACCGCGGCCACGACCTCGTCCGGCGCGTCGATCGTGAGCGCGATGCGGTCGGACACGTCGAGGCCGGCCTCGCGGCGGGCCTGCTGCACCACGCGCACCAGGTCACGGGCGATGCCCTCGTCGGCCAGGTCGGCCGTGACCTCGGTGTCGAGCTGCACCAGCCCGCTGCCGCCCGGCAGCTCGGCCGCCGCGCCGCCGTCCTTGGCCACCAGGCGCCGCTCGTACTCGCCTTCGAGCAGCTCGACGCCTGCCGCCACCACGGCGCCACCCGGGTTCGTCGTCCAGTCGCCGGCCTTCACGGCCTTGATGACCTTCTGCACGTCCTTGCCCAGCCGCGGCCCGGCCGCCCGCGCGTTCACGGCGACCTCGAACGAGCCGTGCGCCGCGACGTCGGTGGTCAGCTCGACCGACTTCACGTTCACCTCGTCGCGCAGGATGTCGGTGAACTCGCGCAGCGCCTCCACGTCCTCGGCCGCGACCAGCAGCTTCGCCAGCGGCAGCCGCACGCGCAGCTTGTTGGCCTTGCGCAGCGAGAGCGCCGTCGACGCCACCTGCCGCACGCGGTCCATGGCCGTGACCAGCGCCGCGTCGGCCGGCAGGTCGAGCGAGCTCGGCCAGTCGGTCAGGTGCACCGAACGGCCGCCGGTGAGGCCGCGCCACACCGTCTCGGTCGTGAGCGGCAGCAGTGGCGCGACGACGCGGGAGGTCACCTCGAGCACCGTGTGCAGCGTGTCGATCGCGTCCTGGTCACCCGCCCAGAACCGGTCGCGCGAACGGCGCACGTACCAGTTCGTGAGCACCTCCAGGAAGTCGCGCACGGTCTGGCACGCGCCGGCGATGTCGTAGTTGTCCAGCGCGTACTCGACGTCCGTCACGAGCTCGTGGGTCTTCGCGAGCACGTAGCGGTCGAGCAGGTGCGCCGAATCCGTACGCCACCGGCCTTCCACGCCCTCGGCATTGGCGTAGAGGGCGAGGAAGTAGTACGAGTTCCACAGCGGCAGCACGGCCTGGCGCACCGCGTCGCGGATGCCCCGGTCGGTCACGACGAGGTTGCCGCCGCGCAGGATCGGGCTCGCCATGAGGTACCACCGCATGGCGTCGGACCCGTCGCGGTCGAACACCTCGGTCACGTCCGGATAGTTCCGCAGCGACTTCGACATCTTCTGCCCGTCGGAGCCGAGCACGATGCCGTGGCTGATGCAGGTGCGGAACGCGGGCCGGTCGAACAGCGCCGTCGCGAGCACGTGCAGCAGGTAGAACCAGCCGCGCGTCTGCCCGATGTACTCCACGATGAAGTCGCTCGGGTAGTGGTGCTCGAACCACTCGGCGTTCTCGAACGGGTAGTGCACCTGGGCGTACGGCATCGAGCCCGAGTCGAACCACACGTCGAGCACCTCGGGCACACGGCGCATGGTCGAGTTCCCGGTCGGGTCGTCCGGGTTCGGCCGGGTCAGCTCGTCGATGTACGGGCGGTGCAGGTTGTCCAGCCGCACCCCGAAATCGCGCTCGAGGTCATCAAGGGAGCCGTAGACGTCGGTGCGCGGGTAGGCCGGGTCGTCCGACTGCCACACGGGGATCGGCGAACCCCAGTAGCGGTTGCGGGAGATCGACCAGTCGCGGGCGTTCTCCAGCCACTTGCCGAACTGGCCGTCCTTGACGTTGTCCGGGTACCACGTGATCTGCTGGTTGAGCTCGACCATGCGGTCCTTGAACTGCGTCACCGCGACGAACCACGACGACACCGCGCGGTAGATCAGCGGGTTGCGGCAGCGCCAGCAGTGCGGGTACGGGTGCTCGTAGGTCTCGTGGCGCAACAGGATCGGGCTCTGCTGCGCGGCGGAACCCGTGCCGTTCTTGAGGTCGCGGATGATGTTCGGATTGGCCTCGAACACCTGCTGGCCCTCGTAGTCGGGCACGGTCGCGTCGAAGCGGCCGCGCGCGTCGACCGGGGTGGCCGGCGTGATGCCCGCAGCGTCGGTGACGACCTTGTCCTCTTCACCGTAGGCGGGCGCGATGTGCACGACGCCGGTGCCGTCTTCGGTCGTGACGTAGCCCGCCGACAGGACCCGGTGCGCGTTCTCCCGGCCGAGGAAGTACGGGAACGGTGGGGCGTAACGATTTCCGAGCAGATCCGCACCGGTGTAGTGCGCCACGACCGTCAGCTCTTCGCCGAGCTCGCGCGCGTACGCGCCGACGCGGGCTTCGGCGAGAAGAAACCGCTTGCCGGGGAAGTTCTCGCTCTCCACCACGACATAGCGCACCTCGGGGTGCACGGCGGTGGCGAGGTTCGAGGGCAGCGTCCACGGCGTGGTCGTCCAGATGAGCAGGTACGTGCCGTCGAGCTCGTTCCCGTTGCCCTCCAAGCGGAACCCGACCGTGACGGCCGGGTCCTGGCGGGTGCGGTAGACATCGTCGTCCATGCGCAGCTCGTGGTTGGACAGCGGCGTCTCGTCGCGCCAGCAGTAGGGCAGCACGCGGTAGCCCTCGTACACCAGCCCCTTGTCCCACAGCTGCTTGAACGCCCAGATGACCGACTCCATGTAGGGCAGGTCGAGCGTCTTGTAGTCGTTGTCGAAGTCGACCCAGCGCGCCTGGCGGGTGACGTACTCCTCCCACTCCTTGGTGTAGCGCAGCACGGACTCGCGGGAGGCGTCGTTGAACTTGGCGACCCCCATCGCCTCGATCTCTTCCTTCTCCGTGATGCCGAGCTGGCGCATCGCCTCGAGCTCGGCGGGCAGGCCGTGGGTGTCCCACCCGAACCGGCGGTCGACGTGCTTGCCCTTCATCGTCTGGTAGCGCGGGACGATGTCCTTCACGTACCCGGTGAGCAGGTGCCCGTAGTGCGGCAGGCCGTTGGCGAAGGGCGGGCCGTCGTAGAACACGTACTCGTTGTCGCCGTTCGCCCCGGCCGGGCGCGCGTCGATCGAGGCCTGGAACGTCCGGTCGGTCTCCCAGTACTCGAGCACGCGCTGCTCCAGCGCGGGGAACGACGGCTGGGCCGGGACCGACGTCTCGCCGTCCACCTGGGCCTTCGGGTACATCGGGGTGCGCTCCTTGCGTTCGTCGCTCGCGTACGGACGACCGGTGCCTACCGGTCACCCACACGGGGACGAGACGCTCGCGCGTCACGCGGTACCACCCCGCTTGCCCGGCGTTCGTACTGCCGGGCCACTCGTTCGTCGGCTGTGACGGGCCGCCCCGTCCGGGTCTACTGGGGACGCACGCGCCCCGTTCTTCCGGAGGCTCCCCGGTGATGGCCGGATCGACGCCTTACTGGTACCAGGTTAGCCCGGGCGCGCAACCGCGTTTGCGGTGGCCCGGGGTCCGGTCGTGACGGCGGCGAGGGCCGCTGCGGCGAGCCACAGCGCGGCGGCGATGACGCCGAGGGTGTGGAGGCCGTGGACGAAGGCCGGGCGGTTCGCCGGATCTCCCGCGACGGCGCCGAAAACGGCGACGCCCAGGGCACCGGCGGCTTGGCGGGCGGCGTTGTTGACGCCGCCGGCGATGCCCGCGCGTTCGGGAGGCGCGTCGGCGACGGCGGCCGTGACGACGGCGGCGGTGAGCAGGCCCATGCCGGCGCCGAGGCCGAGGAGGGTGGGGTAGGTCGTCGCCGTGTCCACGCGCAGGAGTGCGCTGAGGCCGGCTGCGCCGAGGAGGAGTCCGGCGATGATCGGCGGGCGGGGGCCGAGTTTCGCGGTGAGGCGGCCGCTGAACGGGCCGAGCAGGACCAGTGGCAGGAAGAGCGGGAGCAGGGCGAGTCCTGCGTCGAGCGGTTTCAGGTGCAGGACGCTCTGCAGGTAGAGGGTGAAGACGAGGACCGCGCCGAGGCCGACGAAGTTCATGGCGCCGGAGATGGTGGTGGCGCCGGCGGTGCGGCGGGACTTGAGCAGGCCAAGGGGCAGCATCGGGTCGGCGGACCGGTGCTCGATGACGACGAATGTCGCTGCTGCCGTCACAGCGATGACGGCGGCGCCGGCCTGGTGTCCGATGACGGCGTAGACGCCGGCACCGAGGGCGAGGGCGGCCGTGGTGGCGCCGGGCAGGTCGATGCGGCCGGGTGTGCGGGCGCCGGGTTGGACCAGCTTCCGGACGGCGAGCGCCGCTGCCACGACGATCGGCACGTTGAGCAGGAACACGGGCCGCCAGCCGGCGAGGGAGACGAGCACGCCGCCGAGCAGCGGGCCGGCGGGCAAGGCGAGCGCTGACACACCGGCCCAGACGCCGAGGGCGCGGGCTCGGGTGCTGGGATCCGGGCACTGCTGGTTGATCACGGCGAGCGTGCCCGGCAGCAGCAGCGCCGCGCCGATCCCCTGCACGGCCCGGGCGGCGATCAGCCAGGACGCGGACTGGGCGAACCCGCACGCGGCGGACGCGACGCCGAACACCACCAGCCCCGTGAGCACCACGCCGCGGTGGCCGAGGACGTCGCCGAGCGCGCCACCCGCGAGCAGCAACGCCGCGAGGACGACGGAGTAGCCGTCCACGACCCATTGCAGCGCGGTCAGTCCTGCGTGGAGCTGCTCGCCGAGGGTGGGGAGGGCGACGTTGACGACGGTGACGTCGAGCTGCACCAGGAACATCCCGGTGCACAGGGTGATCAGGAGCGCCGGTCTCATGGTGTCCAGTGGACCTCGTGGACGCTTCCGTCGCGGTGGAAGTGTCGTGGGTGCACCCTGGACGTCGTGGACGGAGACGCAGACATCGCCGCGACCGCGGCCCTTTTCGCCGACCCGGCGCGGGTCCGCGTGCTGCTCGCCCTGGGCGACGGCCGCGCGCTGGCCGCGTCGGTGCTGGCCGCCGAGGCGGGCCTGTCGGCCCAGGGCGCGAGCTCCCACCTGGCCAAGCTGCTGGACGCGGGGCTCGTCACGGCCGAACGCTCCGGCCGGCACCGCTTCTACCGCCTCGCCGGCCCGGCCCCGGAGCTGCTGGAGACTTTGGCCCGGTTCTCCCCGCCGCAACCGGTCCGTTCGCTGCGCGAAGGCACCCGTGCGGCCGCGTTGCGCTCGGCGCGGACTTGCTACGACCACGTCGCCGGTCAGCTTGGCGTCGCCATCACGGCGGCTCTGGTTTCGCACGGCGCACTGATCACTGTGGACGGTGACCCGAGCACTGCGCGTCGGCCGGGTGACCGGATTTCGGCGCAGCTACGGGATCATCCGTATGCGTTGGGGCCTGCGGCTCCGACGGTGTTCACTGATTTGGGCGTCGATCTTGAGGCGGCATCCGCGGCGCGGCGGCCGTTGTTGCGCTTCTGTCTGGATTGGAGCGAACAGCGGCACCACTTGGCCGGTGCGCTCGGTGCGGCCGTGGCTGAGCGGTTGTTGGACGCCGGCTGGCTGCGCCGCCGCACTCAGGCCCACCGCGCGGTCCGGCTGACGCCCGCGGGAAGCGCCGCGCTGGGCGAGATCCTGGGGATTTAGCGGCGCGGCCGGTCAGCGGTGCGCGGCGGCGAGGACGGCATCGGGGCCGCAGCGCGCGCACGGGGTGAAGCCGAGCTGGCGCGCTTCGCCGACGCCGATGGGGATGGTGTCGCGGCCGGAGAGCCAGGGGCAGTCGACGAGGTGGTAGCGGGGGTACTCGTCGACCACCACGACCAAGTCCTCGAGCTCCTTGACGACCGCCAGGTCCTCGGCGCTCGTGTTTTCCTCGGCGGGCGGGGTTTCGCGGACGGGCGCCTTTTCGGTGGCAGCGGCGGTCGCTGTCTCGGCCGTCGCGGCGGTAGCGGTCGCGGCCGTCGCAGCAGTCACGGCGGTGGCGGTTTCAGTGGCCGCGGACTCGGCGGGCGCGGACTCGGCGGGCGCGGTCTCCTTGGCTGCGGAGGTGTCCACAGTGGCATCGCTGTCCGCGGCGGCTCCGGCCGGCTGAGGCGCGGGCGCGGTTTCGGATTCCGCCTCGGGTGCCGGCTCGATCTCGGGCTCGGGCACGTCGGCCGGGTTGCCGAGCTCGCCCCTCGAAGGCAGCAGCGCGGTCTGCTCGGCGTCGAAGCTCTCGGCCTTGGCGGCCTTCTCACCCACTCCGGCGTCCTCGACGGCCGCCTTGGCCTCGCCCGGCTCGGGGCGGTTGCGCCGCCGCAGCCAGTCCACGAGCAGGATCAGCCCGGCGAGCACCGACAGGCCGATCGAGACCCACGCCCACAGCGAGCTTGCCGTGATGAGCGCCGTGACGAGCAGCGCGAGCGCCGCCAGCACCAGAACGAGGACGATGTAGAGCACGCTGAATTACAGCACGCGAAACCCGGATCCCGGGACACGACCCGCCCACGCCGGGTACTGCACCGGCTGCATTCCGTGGCCACCCCACCGCCGCACCCGCCCCCAAGATCCACACCACCCTCAGCGACGACCGCCCACCAGTCACCCTCCGGCCCCCAGTCGCCAAGCGGTTGATCATTTGCGCCGAACCGCACAAACCGCCGATCCGCCACAACACCGGACCGACCGGGCGCGCCCGCTCCCGCCGGGGTTCGACGCCACCACCGACCGCGGGCGCGACAGCTTCGCCGCACCAAACGGCAGCACCCCGAACTCGCCCGGCGGTCGATCACTGGCGTCGGCGGCGCACTCGCCAACCCCGGGCATCTCCACCGGGTCGGCGCATGAGAGATGCCGGTCGCGACCTGCTTCGGCGAGCCCCGCGTGGCCGCGACGGCACCTGGGTCGGGCGCAACGTCCGAACCGGCCAACCCGAACACTTCACCCGGCCGCACCCAACGAGCCGAAGCTCTCACGAGTCGCGTGCGTCGAGGACACCTGCCCGGCCGTGGGTCGCCGCACCCGCCGGGCCGGCCTGCTCCCAGCGAACCGGCGCTCGCGAGTCGGGCGCGAGGCTCAGGTCACCGAAAGTCGGTCCGGACCCCGGGCGCGTCGGGCAAGGCCAAAGCCGACCGAGCGCACCCCGGTCTCGCAGAGCGCGAGCGGTCCAGCGCACTCCGTGCCCACCACTCCGAACCAACACCGGAAAATCGCCAGGCCACACGGAAAAAACTGGCGATCAAGGTCGGCCCGAACGGGCAGTTTCCCGACCCAAAAGCCCACTCCAAAATTCACGCCCGCGACATTCCGTGCGCATTCCATCACCGAATGCGCAGGGGCATTCCGGGGCCGCGTAAACGCCGATCACGAATTGCCACTGCCCGACTACCGAAAATGCGGAAACCGCAGGACGCCCACCCTGTCGCCGCGCATGACGAAGCCCCGCCGGATCCCCAGTGAGCGGGGATCAGGCGGGGCGTCAGCCAAGTCAGAGACTCAGACGAGCGACGAACCTCAGCCGGCTTCGGCGCGGGGGCCGAAGGAGTAGCCCTGGCCGCTGTTGGAGCCGGAGGGCTGGCCCGAGTTCGACGACGCCGAGGCCGGGGCCGCGGAGCCGCGATCGTCGAGTTCGCGCAGCTGGGACTCGAGGAAACCGCGCAGGCGAGTGCGGTACTCGCGCTCGATGGTGCGCAGCTCTTCGATCTTCTTGCCCAGCGAACCCTTCTCGGCGTTCAGGTTGTTCATCGTCTCGGTGTACTTGCGCTGCGACTCGCGTTCCATGGTGGTCGCCTTGTCGCGCGCCTGGCGCTCGAGCGTCTCAGCGCGCGTGCGCGCGTCGTTCAGCATGGTCTCGGCGCGGGTGCGCGCCTCGTTGACCATCGAGTCGGACTTCGCCCTGGCGTCGGAAAGCAGCTGCTCGGACTTGGTCCGCGCCTCCGCCAGCATGCCGTCGGACTCGGTCTTCGCCTCGGCGGTCAGCCGGTCGGCCATCTCCTGGGCGAGGCCGAGGACCTTGGCGGCCTGCACGTTCGGCTCACCACTGTCGCCGACCATCGAGTGCGCCTGCGTCTGCTCCATCGCCGAAGCCGGCGGCGGCACGGGCGCCAGGCGGCGGGACGGCTCGTCCCGCACCGGCGGAGGACCGCTCGCCTTCGCGTTCTCGAGCTCGCCCCGGGTCGATTCCAGCTCGTTGTCGAGCTGTTCGACCTGCTGACGCAGCTCGTTGTTGTCCTCGATCAACCGGGCAAGCTCGGTCTCCACCAAGTCGAGGAACGCGTCCACCTCGTCCTCGTTGTAGCCCCTCTTGCCGATGGGCGGCTTGCTGAACGCGACGTTATGCACGTCAGCGGGGGTCAACGACATCAGATCACCTCACGCACTCCATGGCCTGCAGGGTCCACCCAAGTTTCCCCGATCACCTGGGAGTTGCCAGTTGCATCGCGAAGAACACAACCAACAGCAGAACCATAATCGATAAGTCCAGTCCCATCCCGCCGATCCGAACCATCGGGATCATTCGTCTGAACAGACGAACCGGCGGGTCGGTCACTGTGTAGATGGTCTCGAGCGTGACCGCAACCCCTCCGGCGGGACGCCACTCTCGTGCGAAGGTCCGCACGAGCTCGATCACGATACGCGCCGTCAACAGAAGCCAGAAGGCGAACAGCACGTACCAGACCACCAGCCACACAGCATTCACTCGACCACTCTAGCGGGGGACGCCGGGGGAAGTCGCAGCAAGCGGCCCCGGCGTGGCGCCGAGTCGACAAAATCACGTCTGGCTGCGCCCAGCGGTCCGCCGGACTTCAGCCGCACTTCAGCTGCGCAGGAAAAGTCCGCCCTCGGCGATCCGCCGGCGGTCCTCCGCGGTCACGTCGACATCCGGCGGTGAGAGAAGGAACACCTTGTTGGTGACCTTGTCCATCGACCCCCGGAGCGCGAACGCGAGCCCCGCGGCGAAGTCGACAAGCCGCTTGGCGTCCGCGTTCTCCATCTCCGTGAGGTTGATGATCACGGGGATGCCCTCGCGGTAGTGCTCGCCGATCGCTCGCGCCTCGACGTAGCTCGTCGGGTGCAGCGTGGTGATGCGGCTCAACGGATCGCGGACGGGTGCGCGCACGGGCTCGGTGACCGGCCGCAGCCGGGCGACGGGCTCGGGCTGGCGGTCCACGGCGAGAGCGCCGTGTGTGGTCGGTTCCGCAACGGTGACCGACCGTGATCGGGCCCGCGGAGCGGGCTCGTCGTACGTGTCATCGGTCTCACGGTACCGTGAGCGCGATCGCGCCGGCGGCTCGTCGTAGGAGTCGTACTCGTCGTCGTAGTCACGCCGGTAGTCCTCGTCCTCGACGTCGTAGCCGTCCTCGTCCGCGGGCACCATCCCGAAGTAGGCCTTCAGCTTCTGCAGCGCGCTCATGCCTCTCCCTAGCCCTAACCGCTCCCGCACCGTGCTACCCCACCCGACCGATCACGAAACGTGACGGCCACGCGGACTCCCTACGGCGAGGCTAAACCGCGCCCACCGAGCAGTGCGGTTCCGACACGCACACATGTCGAGCCGTGCGTGATCGCCTGTTCGAGATCATGGCTCATCCCGGCGGAGACTTCTGCGGCAATCGGGTGATCTTGGCGAAGTCGCTCCGACACGTGGGCAAGCAGGGCAAAGGCCCTGCCCGGATCCTCTTCCTGGGGTGCGACGGCCATCACGCCACGCAACCTGAGCTCACCCACGTGAGTGATGTGGTCGGCCAGCGCGGCGACGTCGGACAGGGGTGTGCCGCCCCGCGCCGGGTCGCCGTCGAGGCTCACCTGGATCAGGACGTCGAGCGGATCGGCCCGCTCCCCCGCCTCCCGCGCGGTGCCGGCCGCGCGGCCCAGCGCGTCGGCCAGCCGCGCCGAGTCGACCGACTGGACTTCCGCCGCCCAGCGCACAACCGAGCGCGCCTTGTTGCGCTGCAGGCTGCCGACCATGTGCCAGCGCGGCGCGGCGTCCGGACGCAGCTGCCCGACCTCCGCGGCCTTCGGACCGGCCTCCTGGTCGCGGTTCTCGGCCAGGTAACGCAGCCCCAGATCCACGAGGAGCGCCGCGTCGGACGCCGGGAAGGTCTTGGTCACCCCAAGCAACCGCACCTCGTCACGCGCGCGTCCCGCGGCCGCGCACGCCGCGGCGATCCGGTCCTCGATCGCGGCCAGCGAGGCCGCCAGCTCGTCCCGCCGGGCGGCCTCGTTCATGCCGCCTCCGGTGTTTCGCGGGACACCCGCACCCGGTCGGCGGCACGAGCAAGCCGGCGCGATCCGGTACTCACGCCGCCTCCAGCCACGTGATCCCGGCGATCCGGCCGGTGGTCCCGTCCCGGCGGTAGCTGAAGAGCGTCTTGTCCTCCGCCGTGCACCGCGGATCCACGCCGATGCGCCCGACACCGAGCCCGGCCAGCTGACGCCACAACCCGGCGCGCAGGTCGAGCCCCGCGGTCCCCTGGCGGGTCTTGCAGGCGCTTCCGGGCACGTGCTTCTCGACGTCGGCCGCCATGTCTGCGGGCACCTCGTAACACGCGCCGCAGATCGCCGGGCCGAGCAGCGCCTCGATGCGGGCCGGTTCGGCCCCGAGGCCGCGCATGGCCTCCACCGCCGCCGGGACCACGCCGATGCGCGCGCCCACGCGCCCGGCGTGCACCGCCGCGACCACGCCCGCTTCGGGGTCGGCCAGCAGCAGCGGCACGCAGTCGGCGACGAGGACCACGAGCGCGACGCCCGGCTTGTCCGTCACCAGCGCGTCGGTGGCCTCCGCCGCCCGGGTCTCGGTGCCGTCCACCACGGTGGCCGTGCGGCCGTGCACCTGCTCCATCCACGCCAGCCGCTCCTCCGCCAGGCCGAGCTCGGAAGCCAGCCGCTTGCGGTTCGCGAAGACGTTGCCCTCTTCGTCCCCGACGTGGTCACCGAGGTTGAAGCTGTCGTACGGCGGCCGGGAAGCCCCGCCCGCCCTGGTCGTCACGACTCGTCGTACTCGCACCCGGCCATCCTTCCAAAGCACGCCAGAACACGCCGAAGGCCACCTCGACGTCGGTCGAGGTGGCCTTCGGCGGCGATCCCGGATTTCCTACCGGCGCATGAACGGCGGCACGTCGACCTCGTCGTCCGACGGGTCGTCGTGCACCGTGGCCGGACGGCTCGGCAGGCTGCCGGACGTGGGCCCGGAGCCGATCGGCGAGTAACCGCGCGAGCCGCCGCCAGGCTGGGGCAGGCCGCCCGGCGGGGTGCCGGGCTGCGGCAGCGGCGGCTGGGTGCGCGGCGGCGCCACCGGGTAGCCGGAGCCGCTCGCCGGCGGCACCGGCGTGGCGCCACCCGACGGCGCGGGCGGCTGCGAGCCGCCCACGTGCCCGGCCGAGGCCGACGCCGTAGTGCCGCCCGAGCGCGAGCCGAACGCCGGCGGGTCGAGCTTCTTGTGCGTGGGCGCGCCGGCGTCGAAGCCGGCCGCGATCACCGTGACGCGGACCTCGTCGCCGAGGGAGTCGTCGATGATCGTGCCGAAGATGATGTTGGCGTCGGGGTGCGCAGACTCCTGCACCAGCGACGCGGCCTCGTTGATCTCGAACAGGCCCAGGTCGGAGCCGCCCGCGATCGACAGCAGCGCGCCGTGGGCGCCGTCCATCGACGCTTCGAGCAGCGGCGAGTTGATCGCCTTCTCCGCCGCCTGGATGGCGCGGCCCTCACCGCGTGCGGACCCTATCCCCATGAGCGCGGACCCCGCGCCGGACATCACGCTCTTCACGTCGGCGAAGTCGAGGTTGATCAGACCGGGCGTGGTGATCAGATCGGTGATGCCCTGGACACCGGACAGCAGCACCTCGTCGGCCGACCGGAACGCGTCCATGAGGGACACGCCGATGTCGCCGAGCTGCAGCAGCCGGTCGTTCGGGATCACGATCAGCGTGTCGCACTCGTTGCGCAGCGACTGGATGCCGTCCTCGGCCTGCTTGCCGCGGCGCTTGCCTTCGAAGGTGAACGGACGGGTCACCACGCCGATGGTCAGCGCGCCCAGCTTGCGGGCGATCTGCGCGACCACGGGGGCGCCACCGGTGCCGGTGCCACCGCCCTCGCCGGCGGTCACGAACACCATGTCGGCGCCCTTGATGACCTCTTCGATTTCCTCGCGGTGGTCCTCGGCGGCCTTCTGCCCCACTTCGGGGGCGGCGCCGGCACCGAGACCGCGCGTCAGCTCGCGGCCGATGTCGAGCTTGACGTCGGCGTCGGACATGAGCAGTGCTTGCGCGTCGGTGTTCACCGCAATGAACTCGACGCCCTTGAGGCCGACCTCGATCATCCGGTTCACGGCGTTCACGCCGCCGCCGCCGATGCCGACGACCTTGATCACCGCAAGGTAGTTGTGCGGGGGCGTCATCGTGGCCGCCTTCCTGATCGTGATGTGCTCGTGCTGCCCGCCGGGGCCGCAACCCTGACCCTCAACCCGAGAATGAGAGTTATGTCAACCACCGGCGTTAGAGCAGGACGGTAGGCACCAGGCAGGCTCTAATCCAGTAGCCACGCCGTGTGCCGCAAAGGTGTTTTGCCACAACGCGACCGAGTGCGCAAGGCCGGGAACCCGATCACCCCGTGATCCACTCGTCTGCTACGGCACCCGGGAAACACCAGAGCGGCGGCACCGGCGGGAAACCGGTACCGCCGCTCCCGGCAGGTCAGCACCAGATCAGGCGGGCATCGACATCACGAGAACCACGTCGTCCGAGGGCTTTCCGGTCGGCGAGCCGCCGGCCTGCTCCACGCTGATCGCGAACTGATTCGCGCCGGCCAGCCCGTCGGCCACCACCAGCGAACCCGCGGGTCCGCCCGGCAGCAGCCCGGCCGGGCGCGGCGCGAGGTTCGGGCCCATCAGCCACGCCTGGTAGACGTGCCCCGCGGGATACGGCGGCAGGTCCGACTCCATGAACATCATGCGGTCGAGCTGCTTCGACACGACCACCGTGCCCCCGCCCCCGCCGGGCGCGGTGCCGTGGATCGCCTGCGCGTCCGGCGCGGCCAGGATGTCCGCGACGGGCTGGTAGCGCACGCGCGCCTGGTCCAGCTGCGACTGCGCCGCGTCGAGGCGCCCCTGCGTGGTCACGGCGAGCCCGCCGAACACACCGGCGAGCGCGAGGCCCACGACCGCGGCCGCCGTGGCCAGGATCAGCGGCCAGCGGCGCCGGCCGCGCGAACGCTCCCCTGGCTCCGGCCCGGACAACGGCGGCAGTTGCGGTGTCGAGCGCATCTCGCCGAGCACGCGCTGCTTCAACGACGCGGGCGGCTCCTCGGCCATCGCCGCGCCGAGCCGGGCCGCGGTGGCCCGCAGCTCGCGGACCTCCTGCGCGCAGGCCACGCACTGCTCGAGGTGCCGGCGGAACAGGGCGCGCTCGGTGTCCGACAGGGCGTTGAGCGCGTACGCACCGGTCAACGTGTGCATCTCCGGCGAGTTCACGCGGTCACCCCCAGGCAGTCGCGCAGCCGGATCAGCCCGTCGCGCACCCTCGTCTTGATCGTCCCCTGCGGAGTCGCCAGCACGTCGGCGACCTCGCGGTAGGTGTAGCCCTGGTAGTACGCCAGGAGCACCGACTCGCGCTGCAGCTCCGTGAGCGACTTGAGGCAGCGGCGCACCTGCGAGCGCTCCAGCCGGGCGGTGACCGACTCGGCCACCTCGTCGAAGGGCCGGCCGCGCGCGGCCTCGAACGTCGCCTTCTGCTCGCGTTCGGTGCCGGCCCGCGCGGACCGCACGCGGTCCACGGCGCGGCGGTGCGCCAGTGTCATCGCCCAGTTGAGCGCGCTGCCCTTCTCGGGCGAGTAGCGCGTGGCGGTCTTCCAGAGCTCGACGAGCACCTCCTGCGTCACCTCCTCCGACTGCGCCGAGTCGCGCACGATCCGCCGCACGAGGCCGTACACCGGTCCCGCGAGCTGGTCGTAGAGCAGCTCGAACGCGCGCTCGTCGCCCTTGGCGACCTGGGCCATGAGGTCTTCGGCGGTGGGCGCCGCCTGCTCGGCGCCCACCGGCACGGCCGCGACCGGGCGCGGGCGGGCGGTCTCATCCATGGAGCGCTCCTGACGAGTTCTGCGGGGTCCGGGTGGCCACCGGGGCCTTGCGCAGCCACAACGTGACGCCGTGGCGGCGGATCAGGGCCGCCACGCGCTGCGGCTGCAGGGGCCGGCCGAGCACGAGCCGCGCGAGCGAACGCGCGCCGGCCGGCCTCCGGACTCCTCGCAGCGTAGCGAGCAACGGCGCGGTGTCACTGTTTTGGGCACGGTGGTGCAAGGCGACAGTGAGGTCGAGCAGCGCGTCAGGCCGCGGCAGGCGCATGCGGTACTCCCCCGCCATCTCCTGGAACGGCGACACGTAGAACTCCTTCTCGGCGCGGGACTCGCCCGCCGCGTCGGGGCGAAGCAGGTACGCATGCCGGCCGCCGTAGGTGTTGTGGACCTCGGCGACGACGCACTCGAGCCGCCCGTCCGGTGTGTGGCACCAGTAGACGGTGATCGGGTTGAACACGTACCCCAGCACGCGCGCCGACGCGAGCATCGTCACCGGCCCGCCGCGCAGGTCCACCCCGCGGTCGGCGAGCCAGCGGTCCAGTTTGGACCGGATGCCGCCCGCGTCGCCGGGGTCGAAGTGGTCGCGGCCGTCGAAGGTCGCGAAGGGCCGCAGCCACCACGGCAATCGCGGCGGCGAGTCGAGGTCGGTCAGCCACAGGTACAGCTTGTGCACGAACGCGTGCGGCGGGTCGGCGCGGCGCACATGGCCGACCGTGGCGTCGTACAGCGCGGCGGTCACCAGCCCACCCCGAAGCTCCCGGCCGCGCGGACGCCCGACGAGCAGCCGTCCTCGTGGAACCCCCAGCCGTGGTAGGCGCCGGCGTAGGCGATCACCCCGTCGTTCAACGCGGCGAGCTTCCGTTGCGCCGCAACCGATTCCGGCGTGTACACGGGATGCTCGTACGTCATCTTCGCGACGACCGACGACGCGTCGGGCTCGGCCCGCGGGTTGAGCGTGACGACGTAGCCAGTGGGTTCGTCGAGGCGCATCAGGCGGTTCATGTCGTAGCTCACCTGCACGGCGTCGCTGCCCGCGCCGCACACGGGTGTGCGGTAGTTCCAGCCGGACCGCGCGGCGTCGGCGTGCGGCAGCACGCTCGTGTCGGTGTGCAGCCAGGCGTCGTTGCGGGAGTAGCGGAACGCGCCGAGCACCTCGCGCTCGGCGGGCGTCGGGTCGGCCAGCAGCCGCAGCGCCTGGTCGGCGTGGGTGGCGACCACGACGCGGTCGACGCGGTGGCGGGTGTCGGCGTCGTCGCGGATCTCGATGCCGCGCGCGGTCCGTCGCACTGAGCGCACGGGCGTGGACAGGTGCACGGCGGTGAGCTGCTTCGCGGCCAGCTCCACGTACTCGCGCGAGCCGCCCTCGACCGTCCGCCACGCCGGCGAGTTCTTCACCGTGAGCATCCCGTGGTTGCGCAGGAACTCGAACAGGTAGCGCGCCGGGTACTTCAGCGTGTCGGTGCGGTCGGCCGACCAAACGGTGGACACGAGCGGCAGCACGAAGTGGTCCACGAAGTACCGCGAGTACCCGCCGATCGCGAGAAAGGCGCCAAGGCCCACGTCGCCGGCGTCCTCGCGCTGCAGCAGCCGTGCCGCATGCCGGTGGAAGCGCTTGACCTCGGTGAGCATGCGCAGGTAGCGGTGGTCGGTGGCGTTGCGCCGCTGCGCGAACAAGCCGCGCACGCCCTTCGCGCCGGCGTACTCGAGGCCGCAGCCGTCGCAGCGGATGCTCATCGACATCTCGGTCTCGCGGGTGCGCACGCCGAGCTCGCCGAACAGGCGCAGCAGCGTCGGGTACGTGCGTTCGTTGTGGACGATGAAGCCGGAGTCCACGCCGATCGTGCCGCCGTGGGCGCTGGGCACGTCGTGGGTGTGGGCGTGCCCGCCGAGCCGCGGGTCGGCTTCGAACAGCAGCACCTCGTGGCGGCGCTGCAGCAGGTAGGCGGCGGTGAGGCCGGCGACCCCGCTGCCGATGACGGCGATGCGGTGTCGGTTGGGGTGGTGTCCCGTGGTCTGGTGCACGGCAGGGATTCGGGACCGGTGCCGTCGTGGATTGGTGGGCGCGGCCGGAAAATCGGGACCCATCCGCGCGGCGGAGGGCTCCGAACCCCGGGTATGCCGAACAGCACCGCGAACCGCTTGGCCACCTTCGTCGAACGCCTCCTCGGCGCGCCGCTGCCGATCGCCGTCCGCACGTGGGACGGCGAGCGCGTGGGCCCCGAGGGCCCGACCGTCGTCCTGAAGAACCGCCGCGCGCTGCGCCGGCTGCTCTACGCACCGGGCGAGCTGGGTCTGGCGCGCGCCTACGTGTCGGGCGACCTCGACGTGGAAGGAGACCTCACCGAGGGGTTCCGGCGGATCTGGGCCCTGACCCGCGCGGGCGAGCTGAGGAGGGTGCAGCTCGCCCCGCGGGACTGGGCCGGCGCGGCCGGGCTCGCCGCACGCCTCGGCGTGCTGGGCCTGCCGTCGAAACCGCCGGAGGAGGAGGCGAGGCTGACCGGCGTGCTGCACAGCCTGCGGCGCGACCGGTCGGCCATCGCCCACCACTACGACCTGTCCAACGCCTTCTACCAACTGCTGCTCGACGACTCGATGGCCTACTCGTCGGGCTACTGGACTTCGGAGGAACCCGGCTACGGCCTCGCGCAGGCGCAGCACGACAAGCTGGAGCTGATCTGCCGCAAGCTCGGCCTGCGCCCTGGCATGCGGCTGCTCGACGTCGGCTGCGGCTGGGGCTCGCTACTGGTGCACGCGGCCAAGCATCACGGCGTGCGCGCGGTCGGGGTGACGCTGTCGGCCCAGCAGGTGCAGCACGTGCGAGCGCGCCTGAAGCAGCACGACCTCGAAGACCGCGTCGAGGTGCGGCAGCAGGACTACCGGGAGCTCACCGACGCGCCGTTCGACGCCGTCGCGTCCGTCGAGATGGGCGAGCACGTCGGCGAAGAGAACTATCCGACGTACACGAATACGCTGTTCCGCATGCTCAACCCGGCCGGGCGGCTCGTGCTGCAGCAGATGTCGCGCGGGCGCGCCGGGGACACAGCGCCCGGCGGCGGCGCGTTCATCGAGCGCTACATCGCCCCGGACATGACGATGCGGCCGCTGAGCCGCACGCTCGGGCACCTCGAGACGGCCGGGTTCGAGATCCGCGACGTGCACGCGCTTCGCGAGCACTACGTGACGACCGTGCGCGAGTGGGCCGAGACCCTGGAGTTCCACTGGGCCGAGGCCGTCGCGCTGGTCGGCGAGGTGGAGGCCCGCGTGTGGCGGCTCTACCTCGTCGGCGGCGCGCTGGCGTTCGAGGAGAACCGCATGGGCGTGGACCAGATCCTGGCCGTGCGGCCGACCGAAACCGGCGGTAGCGGGCTGCCGGCCACGCGGGAGTGGGCGTGATCGGCCTCGGCCCGCTCGTCGCGATCACCGCCGGCGTGGTGCTGGTGGCGGTGACGGTGACGTTCGGGATCGCCCGCCTGCGCGGCCGCTACGACACCATCGACACGTTCTGGGGGCTCGGGTTCGCCCTGGTCGCCGTGGTCGCGTTCCCGCTGGGCAGCGGACCACTCGTGCTGCGGCTGGTCACGGCCGCGCTCACCGTCGTGTGGGGCGTGCGGCTCGCCGTCCACCTGCACGTGCGCAACCGTGGCGGCGGCGAGGACCCGCGCTACCAGCGGATGGTCGAGCGCGCCGGCGACAACCCCGGGGCGCGGATCTTCGTCCGCGTCTACCTCCTGCAGGCCGTGATCCTCTGGTTCGTCTCGCTGCCGGTGCAGTTCGCGATGTACGGCACCGGCCTCGGCGTGCTCGGCTGGATCGGCGTCGCGGTGTGGGTGCTCGGCTTCACGTTCGAGTCCGTCGGCGACGCCCAGCTGAGCCGCTTCCGCGCGGACCCGGGCAACCGCGGTGCGGTGCTCGACACCGGGCTGTGGCGCTACACGCGGCACCCGAACTACTTCGGCGACGCCTGCGTGTGGTGGGGCCTGTACCTGCTGGCGTGCTCGACGTGGCCCGGCGCGGCGACGATCCTCTCGCCCATCGCCATGACGTTCACCCTCGCCCGCGGCACCGGGAAACCGATGCTGGAGAAGAGCATGGCGCGCACGCGGCCGGGTTACGCGACGTACGTGGAGCGCACCAGCGGGTTCTTCCCGTTGCCACCGAAGAAGCTCACTCGCCGGTGAGGCCGTCGGTCAGCTCGCGCAGCAGGTCGAGGTGGCCGAGATGGCGGGAGGTCTCCTCGATCATGTGCGTCACGACCCAGCGCACGTTGAGCTGCCGGTCACCTTTGAAGAGCACGGTGTCGGTGAACTCGCGCGCCGCCACGACCTCGCGGCAGCGCGCGACCTCGGCTTCGTAGCCGGCCACGAGCTGCTCGATCGGGGTCGTCAGCGCCACGCGGAACTCGGCGTCGCGGTCGAGCTCCAGAGCCTCTTTCCACTCGTCGGGTTGACCGTCGAGCACCACGCGGAACCAGTAGTTCTCCACGAGCGTGAGGTGCCCGAGCAGGCCGGCGATGGTGGTCAGCTCGCTGGGCAGGTGGCGGCGGCGAGCCTGCTCGTCGGTGAGCCCGCCGCACTTCCACACCACGCTTGCGCGGAGGAAGTCGAGGAAACCGGTGAGCTGGGTGCGCTCGTCGGCGTCCATGGGCGGGTCGGGGCGTTCCGGTGGCGTGGTCACGAGGTGCAGCTTTCCGCACCGGGCAATCTTTTTTCGCCAGATAGGTTGCACGCAATCTGATTGCGCACTATCTTCATGGAAGACGAACCACAGCGATCCCCCACTCCGGGGGATCCAGCACCGAGGAGGCAGTTGTGCCCAGCCGCGACGCGACGACCCACTGGACCGGCGGACTTCAGAAGGGCAAGGGCGAGGTCACGCTCGACTCGTCCAACGCCGGCTCGTTCGACGTGTCGTTCCCCACCCGCTCGGGCAACCCCGACGGCCAGACCAGTCCCGAAGAGCTCATCGCCGCCGCGCACTCCTCGTGCCTCGCGATGAACCTGTCGGGCGTGCTGGAGTCGCAGAAGCTCGAGGCGGAGTCCATCGACGTCTCCGCCGAGGTCACGCTCGGCCCGGCCAAGGGCGGCGGCTTCGAGATCAGCGGCATCGCCATCACCCTGCGCGCGAAGCTCGACGGCGTGACGCCGGAGCAGTTCGCGGAGCTGGCCGAGACCGCCGAGAAGACCTGCCCGGTCACCAAGGCGCTCGCCGGCACCACGATCACGATGGACGCGGCGCTCGTCTGATTCACCAGGCGGTGAAAGCCCCTCCGGCGGAGGGGCTTTCACCGCACTTTCCGGTCCCCGAGCGGCTTACCGACCCGTTTGACGCCAGGGCAGCCGGGCTTCACGATCGGCTGCGACAGAAGGGCCCGGCGACCTCACGCGGACCGCCGGCGACTCGCTCCCCTTGCCGCCCCAAGGCCATGCCCGCGGGCGGCCGCTCCGGCCACGGCGACGAGCCCACGACTGTCCACAGTGGCCGGAGTGCGCTCCGGGTAACCCGGACACGCGGGCGGAAACCGGCGTCGCGCAAGCGGTTCCGGGTCGCGAAGATCACCCCTGGCCGCCGGTTACCGGCTGTTAGAATCGGGAACCGGTTGTTCCGGTTGTCGAGAACGAGGTGCCCGTGGCCCAGCCCGAAGCCGAGACCACGTCCCCCGCGGCGCCCCAGCAGGCGCCACCCTCGTGGCTCGTCCTGCTCCTCGCCGTCTCTTGTGGACTGACAGTCGCGAACCTCTACTACGCGCAGCCGTTGCTCAATGAGCTGCGGACCACCTTCGGCGTCGGCGAGGCCGCGGCCGGCGGTGTGGTCACCGCCACGCAGATCGGCTACGCGGCGGGCATGCTGCTCATCGTCCCGCTCGGCGACCGCGTGGAGAACCGCAGCCTGGTGTCACTGCTGCTGGCCATCGCGTGCGCCGGGCTCGTGGCCACCGGCCTCGCGCCGCAGTTCTCCGTGCTGCTGATCGCATCGCTCATCGCCGGCTCGACGTCGGTGGTGGTGCAGATCCTGATCCCGCTCACGGCCGACCTCACGCCCGACGCCGTGCGCGGGCGCATCGTCGGGCGGGTGATGAGCGGGCTGCTGTTCGGCATCCTGCTCTCCCGCGTCGCGGCGAGCCTGCTGGCCGAGGTCACGACCTGGCGGGTCGTGTTCCTGATCTCCGCCGGGCTGATGGCGATCCTCGCCGTGGCATTGCGCTTCAGCCTCCCGCGGCGCGCGCCGAAGACGTCCGTCCACTATGGAGAGCTGCTGCGCTCGACCCTGCGGCTCGCCCGCGACCACCCGGCGCTGCGCCGCCGCGCGCTGTACCAGGCCGCGCTCTACTCGGTGTTCAGCGCCTTCTGGACCACGATCGCGTTCGTGCTCACCTCCGCGCCGTTCCACTACTCGCAGCTGGGCGTCGGGCTGTTCGCGCTCGTCGGCGCGGCCGGAGCGGCGATCGCGCCGCTCGCCGGGCGCTGGGCGGACCACGGCCACGGCCGCGTGGCCACCGGCGCGTCCTTCCTGCTGTGCGCGGCGGCGTTCGCCGTCGGCGGGTTCGGCGCGCACAGCGTGATCCTGCTCGCCGTGGGCGCGATCGCCCTCGACATGGCCGTGCAGACCACGATGGTGTCGGGCCAGCACGTGATCTACCAGCTCGACCCGAACGCCCGCGCCCGCGTGAACAGCATCTACCTGGCCACGTTCTTCGTGGGCGGGGCGATCGGGTCGGAGATCGGCTCGGTCCTCTACCACCTGGGCGGCTGGACGGCCGTGTCGGTGTTCGGCGCCGTCATCCCGCTGATCGCGCTGGCCTGGTGGGCAACCGAACGGCGCTCTGCTGACAACTGAGCGCTGATAACTGAGCGCCCGCAACTGAGCGCTGACAACTGAGCCGCCCTCAGGAGAACGCGCCGGTGTGGCGCGCGGCCCACTCGGCGTAGGTCACGCCGCGGTGGCCCAGCAGGTCATCGACCACCCCGGTCGGCGCCTCCGGCCGCGCCACAACGGCGGCGAACCCGTCGAGCAGCCAGTCGGCGATCTCCCCCGGGATCCCCAGCTCGACCCACTCGGCGTGCTGCTGCTCCCGGGTCAGCTCCACGAACGGCACCTCGCGGCCCAGCGCCGCGGCGATTTTCCCGGCCATCTCCCGCAACGTGAGCGCCTCCGGTCCACTGAGGACGTACGTCCGTCCGTCGTGGCCCTCGGTGGTGAGCACGTGCGCGGCGACGGCCGCGATGTCGGCCAGGTCGATCGGCGTCTGCGTCGCTTCCGCATACGCGGTGCGGATTTCCCCGTGCGTGTGCACGGAATGCGCCCAGCCGAGCGAGTTCGCCATGAACACCCCCGGCCGCAGGAATGTCCGGGCGAACCCGGCCTTCGTCACGGCGGCCTCCACCGCCGCGAACTCCGGCCCGCTCGACCCGTCGTGCTCGTCCCCGACACTGCTCCCGGACAGCGCGACCACCCGCCGCACTCCCGCCTCGGCTGCGAGCTCGCAGAACCGCGTGACCGTGCGCGCCATCGGCGCGAGGTACACGTCCTCGACGCCTTCGAGCGCCTGCGGCAGCGTCGACGGCCGCGCGAGCGACCCCACGACCACCTCGACCCCGGCCGGCAGCGCCGCCTGCACTGGGTCCTTCGTCAGCGCGCGCACCGCCGCGCCGCGGGCCAGGAGTTCGTCGACCACGAGCCTCCCGACGTTTCCGGTCGCACCCGTCACCAGGATCGGCATGCTGCCCCGCCTCTTCTCATCTGCCACAGCCTCTCGTATGCCGTACGGAATTAAACAGCGTACAGCATACGGAGAAGATGGTGCCAGTGGGAAAGACGAGGTCAGGACGTGATGGTCGGCAGCTCGGGCGCCGAGACGTCGTAGACCTTGCCCTTCTGCGTGAGCAGGGCGGCCAGCACCTTCGCCTTGCGGTCGGTCTTGCCGGCGTCGCCCCAGCGGACGGTCTTGCCGTCGGCGAGGGTGAACTGGACGCTGGCCGGCGTCTGGGCCGTCGCGGTGGTGACCTGCTTGAGCAGGGCCTGCGGGATCACGCCGAGCACCGCGGTCACCGCACGCGTCACCGGGTCGTCGGCCGACACCTTCGGCAGCTTCAGCTCCGGCAGCCCCGCCGGGCGCGTCTTCACAGTCTTGAACACGACCCCGCCGCCGTCGACGAGGTGCACCCCGTCACCACCCGGGCCGCTGTCGAAGAACGCGATGGCCGTGCGCTCGGTCACCGTGATCTCCACGGTGTTGGGCCACGAGCGCGACACGTCCACGGTCGCGACACCCGGCATCTCCGCCACGCGGTCGCGGATCCCGTCGACGTCGACGAGCAGCATCGGTTTGTCGGCCGGCACGGCGGCGACGGCCCGGATCTGCTCCGCCGACACCGCTTTCGCGCCCTGCACCGCCACGTCCTTCACCCCGAGCATGGAGCTGAAGAACAGCAGGTATCCCAGACCCACGAGCGTGACGACCGCAAGCAGCGCGACCCAGCGGCGCCGGATCTCCTTCTTCCGCGTCGGACGCGCGCGCAGGCTCTCCGCCCGAGTCGCGCGGCCCGAGCGCGGGGCCGCCGAGCGGCTCGAACGAGTACGGCGGCGCTCCTCTTCCGAGCGCCGCCCCCTCCGAGACCTGGCCAGGGCAGCGCGATCCCGCTCGTCCTCTTCGGACGAGGGCGGGTTGCGGCGCTCCCTGGTCGACGTCATGCGCCCGCGGTCCTCCGGTCGAGCTCGGCCAGGATCTCCGGGCCCAGCTGCGTCACGTCACCCGCGCCCATGGTCACCACGAGGTCACCCGGCTTCACGAGGTCGGCCACGAGCTTTGCCGCGAGGTCGAACGCGGGCTGGTAGTGCACCGGGTTCGTCACGCGGTCGGCGATCAGCGCACCCGTCACGCCCGGCACCGGCTCTTCGCGAGCGCCGTACACGTCGAGAACCACGACCTCGTCGGCCAGCGACAGCGCCTCGGCGAACTCCGCCGCGAACGTCTGCGTGCGCGAGTACAGGTGCGGCTGGAACACCACGAGCACCCGGCCGAGCCCGGCGGCCGTACGCACGGCCTTGAGCTGCGCGGCCACCTCGGTCGGATGGTGGGCGTAGTCGTCGTACACGCGGACATCGCCGGAGCGGCCCTTGAACTCGAAGCGGCGGCGCACCCCGCCGAACGCGGCGAGCCCCTCTGCCAGGCCGGCCACGGGCGCGCCCAGCTCGAGCCCGGCCAGCAGGGCTGCGACCGCGTTGAGCGCCATGTGCTCGCCCGGCACGGCTACGCGCAGGTCGAGCTCCTCGCCGTCGAGCGAAAGCCGCACCTGCCCGCCGTCCGGGGCGGGCTTGTAGTCGAGCACGCGCGCGTCGCCCTCGCCGGTGGCGGTGCGGCCGTAGCGGCGCACGCGCACGCCCTCTGCCGCGGCCTCGTCGCCCAGCTTCGCGGCGCCCGGGTCGTCGGCGCACACCACGAGCAGCCCACCCGGCTGCAGGCGGCCGACGAACTCGGTGAACACCTTCACGTAGGCCTCGGCCGTGCCGTGGTGGTCGAGGTGGTCGGGCTCGACGTTGGTGACCACGGCGACCGACGGCGAGTACGTCAGGAACGAGCCGTCGCTCTCGTCGGCCTCCGCGATGAAGAGCCCGCCCTCGCCGTGGTGCGCGTTGGCACCCGACTCGTTGAGGTCGCCGCCGATCGCGAACGACGGGTCGAGCCGGCAGTGCTGCAGCGCCACGGTGAGCATCGACGTGGTCGACGTCTTGCCGTGCGTGCCGGCGATGCAGGCCACGCGGTGGCCCTCCATCAACCCCGCGAGCGCCTGCGCGCGGTGCAGCACGGGGATGTTGCGCGCACGGGCCGCGGCCAGCTCCGGGTTGGACTCCTTGATCGCCGTGGACACCACGACGGCCGACGGGGCTTCGGCGAGCGCGTCGAGGTTCTCCGCGCGCTGGCCCACGAACAGCTCGGCGCCCTGGGCGCGCAGCGACAGCACCGCGCGCGACTCCTTGGCGTCCGAACCGGACACGGCCGCCCCGCGGGCGAGCAGGATCCGCGCGATGCCGGACATGCCGGCCCCGCCGATGCCGATCAGATGCGCGCGGCGCAGTTCTTCGGGCAGCTCAGGCACCTGCGGCCTCCAGCACGATCTTGGCGAGCGTCTCGTCGGCCTCGCGGTGTCCCATCCCCACGGCGGCCTCGCTCATCTTCGCGACGCGCGCGGCGTCGGTGATCAGGGGCACCACCAGCTCGGCCACCTTCGCCGGGGTGAGCTCCCCGTCGGGCACCACGAAGGCGGCGCCCGCGTCGACGGCGGGACGGGCGTTCACGGCCTGCTCGCCGTTGCCGTGCGGCAGCGGCACGAACACCGCGGGCAGCCCGACGGCGGACACCTCGGCCGCGGTCATCGCGCCCGAGCGGCAAAGCACCACGTCGGCCGCGGCGTAGGCGAGGTCCATGCGTTCCAGGTAGGGCACCGGCACGTAGGCCGGCTTGCCCGGGAACTCCTGCACCACCAGGGTGTTCTTCGGGCCATGGGCGTGGAGGACGCCGACGCCGGCCTCGGCCAGCTCCTTCGCGGCGCCGGACACGGCGCTGTTGATCGACTGCGCGCCCTGCGAGCCGCCGAACACCAGCAGCGTCGGGGCCTCGGGGTCGAGGTCGAAGAACTTGCGGGCCTCGGCGCGCAGCGCGGCGCGGTCGAGCGTCGTGATCGACCGGCGCAGCGGGATCCCGACGACCTCGGCCTTCGGTAGCGGCGTGCCCGGCACGGCGACGGCGACGCGCGCGGCGAAGCGGGCGCCCACCTTGTTGGCCAGGCCCGGCGACTGGTTGGCCTCGTGGACCACGATCGGCGTACGGCCGCGCGCGGCGAGGTACGCGGGCAGCGCGACGTAGCCGCCGAAGCCCACCACGACGTCGGCGCCGACGCGCTCCAGCACGTCGCGGGTCCGGCGCACGGAGTCGCGGACCTTCAGCGGGAGCCGCAGCAGCTCCGGGGTCGGCTTGCGCGGCATCGGCACCGGCGGGATGAGCTCCAGCGGGTAACCGCGAGCCGGCACCAGCTTGTTCTCCAGGCCGCGCGCCGTGCCCAGGGCGATCACCTTCGCGTCGGGGCGCAGCCGCATGACGGCGTCGGCCAGGGCGAGGGCGGGTTCGATGTGTCCTGCGGTGCCACCTCCGGCGACGACCACCACGGGCACCTTGCCCGAGGGGGATCGCTCGGCTCCCTTGACGGGGTTACTCACCAATGACCTCTCCGGTTCGCGGTACCCCTGGCACCGCGGTTCGCTGTTGTCCGCGCCGCGTTCGTCCGTGCGGCAGTGCTGCGCCGCGTCGGCTGGCGGACCGACCTGCGGCGCTCCTGCGCCGGTGCGGGCCGGGCCGCGCGTGGCGCCGGCCGGGCCGCCTTGGCCCCCGAACCGGTCCCCCGCCCGGCCTGTCCCTTGCGGGTGGTCGTGGGCGGGCGGTACGGGTCGGGCGCGGGCAGCCTCAGCAGGCGTCCGAATTTACCCGGGCCCTGCGAACGCAGTGCGGCCACCGCCTCCGGTTCGTGCCGGGCGGCGTTGGCGAGCACGCCCATGATGAGCATCGTGATCACCAGGGAGGTGCCGCCGTAGGAGATCAACGGCAGCGTGACACCCGTGACGGGCAGCAGGCCGACGACGTAGCCGATGTTGATGGCGGCCTGCGCGACCAGGAACATCGTGAGCGTGCCCGCCACGATCCGGATCCACGGGTCGATGTTGCGCGTCGCGATGCGCAGCCCCACCACCGCCACCAGCGCGAACAGGGCGAGCACCACGGCACAGCCCACGAAGCCGAGCTCCTCGCCGACGAGGGCGAAGATGAAGTCGTTCTGCACGTTGGGCAGGTAACCCCAGTTGGACGCGCCCTGGCCGAGGCCCTTGCCGAACAGGCCGCCGTCGGCGAGCGCGAGCTTGGCCTGGTTGGCCTGGTAGCCCTCCACCGTGGTGTCGGCGTTCGGCGACAGGAACGACATCACGCGGGCGAGCCGGTACGGCGCGATGATGGCCAGCACGAGGATGCCCGCGAGACCACCGGCGAGGATCACCCCGAAGAGGCGCTTCGGCGCGCCCGCGAACCACAGCAGCGCCAGCAGCACGACGGCGAGCGTCACCGTGCCGCCGAGGTCGGGCTGAAGCATGACCAGCGCGAACATCACGAGCGCGACCGGGACGACCGGGACGAGCAGGTGCCGCCACTGGTGGATCACGTTGTATTTGATCACCAGGATGTGCGCGCCCCAGAACGCCAGCGCGACCTTGGCGGCCTCCACCGGCTGGAACGTGAACACGCCGAGCTTGAACCACCCCTGCGAGCCGTTCACGGTGGCGCCCAGCGGGGTGAGCACGAGCATCAGCATGCCGAGGCAGACGACCACCATCGTGGCCGACATCCGGCGGATGCGTTCGAGCTTGATCCGCAGGCCCGCCCAGAACACCACCGACCCGATGGCGACGAACAACAGCTGCCGGAAGAACAGCGAATACACGCCGCTGCCGGTCGTGGGGTCGTAAGAGGCGACCGACGACGCCGACAGCACCATCACGATGCCGATCACGGTGAGCACGCCGGTGAGGGCGAGCACGAGGTGGAACGACGCCAGCGGCCGCGAGAGCCACGCCGTCAGCGCGGTGCGGAACGCCACGAACGGGCTTTCCTTGCGCTCGCGCTGCCGCGGCCGCTCGGGCCGGTCCTGGGTCCGCTTGTCGTCAACTACCGTCATTCGCCGCCCCCGCCGCACCGCCCGCGAGGACACGCACCGCCGCGATGAACGCGTCGCCGCGCTCGCCGTAGTTGCGGAACATGTCCAACGAGGCAGCGGCGGGCGCGAGCAGCACCACGTCACCAGGGCGAGCCATCGCGCTGGCCGCATCCACCGCCGCAGTCATGGGTTCATGGTCACCCGGACGGAGGCGGTTCACCGGGACATCCGGCGCGTGTCGCGCGACAGCGGCTGCGATCACGGGTGAATCCACGCCGAGTAGCACAACTCCGCGCAGCCGGCCAGCGATCGAGGCCACGAGTTCGTCGACCGCGGCGCCCTTGAGCTGGCCCCCAGCGATCCACACGATGCTCTCGTGGGCCCGCAGCGAACCGCCCGCGGCATGGGGGTTGGTGGCCTTCGAGTCGTTCACGTAGCGCACGCCGCCGATCTCGCCGACCTCCTGAGCGCGGTGCGGCGCCGGCTGGTATTCGCGCAACCCCTTGAGCACGGCCTCGGGCGACACGCCGTGGGCGCGCGCGAGGGCGCCTGCGGCCAGCGCGTTGGCGACGTTGTGCGGCCCGGCCGGGCGGACGTCGGCGATGGTCGCCAGCTCTTCCGCGCTCGTGGCGGGATCGGCCACGAACGCGCGGTCCACCAGCAGGTCCTCGACCAGCCCCAGCTCGCCGGCATACGGCGTGTCCAGGCGGAACCCGACGCGGCGGGCGCTCTCGGGCGCGTGCTCCTCGGCGATGCGGGTGGACCACTCATCGTCGGCGTTGTGCACGACCACGCGCGAGCGCTCGTGGGCCCGGCCCTTCGCGGCGCCGTACTCCTCCATCGAGCCGTGCCAGTCGATGTGGTCCTCGGCGAGGTTGAGCACCACCGACGCGTCGGGCGCGAGCGTCGAGGACCAGTGCAGCTGGAAGCTGGACAGCTCCACGGCGAGCACGGCGTGGCCGGCCCGCACGGCGTCGAGCACCGCGTAGCCGACATTCCCGCAGGCCACCGCGTCGACCCCACCCGCGCGCAGCATCGATTCGAGCATGCCGACGGTGGTGGTCTTGCCGTTCGTGCCGGTGATCACCAGCCACGACGGCGGCCGCTCGCGCAGCTGCCCGACGCGCCAGGCCAGCTCGACGTCGCCGATCACCTCGACACCGGCGGCGGCCGCGGCGGCCAGCAGTGGCGACGTGGGCCGCCAGCCCGGGCTCGTCACCACGAGCACGGTGCCCGGCGGCGGAGCGCTGAGGCCCGGCACCAGCTCGGCGCCGAGGCCCGCGAGCTCTTCGAGCCGCTCGGCGTTGCCGTCGGTGACCGTTACGTGGGCGCCCAGCTCCCGCAGGACCGGCACCACCGACTTCCCGGTGACACCGGCGCCGGCCACGAGCACGTTCTTGCCTTCGAGCAGGAGTTCCCTGTCGGTCACGACCTAGCTCCCGACACCGAGCTGTTCGCTGTAGAACAGGCCCAGGCCGAACATGCAGCAGATGGCCGACAGCAGCCAGAAGCGGATGATCACCGTGGTTTCCGCCCACCCGGCGAGCTCGAAGTGGTGGTGGAAGGGCGCCATCCGGAAGAGCCTTCGCCGCGTTGTGCGGAACACCGCGATCTGGGTGACCACCGAGATCATCTCGACCATGAACAGGCCGCCGATCACGATCGCGAGCAGCTCCGTGCGGGTGGTCATCGACAGGCCGGCGACGAGACCGCCGAGCGCCAGCGAACCGGTGTCGCCCATGAAGATCTTGGCCGGCGCGGCGTTCCACCACAGAAAGCCGACGCAGGCGCCGGTCGCCGCGGCGGCGACCACCGCGAGGTCCAGCGGGTCGCGCACGTCGTAACAGGCGGTCGTGGGCCCGTCGGCGCAGGAAAGGCGCGCCTGCCAGAAGGAGATGATCACATAGGTCGCCAGCACCATCGCTGCGGCGCCGCCGGCCAGGCCGTCGAGGCCGTCGGTGAAGTTCACCGCGTTCGACCAGCCGGAGATGACCACGTAGCAGAAGATCACGAACACGATCCACGGGAACGTGATCAGCGCCAGGTCGCGCACGTAGGAGAGGCTCTGCGACGCGGGCGTCAGGCCGTGCTCGTCGGCGAACTGCAGCGACAGCACCGCGAACAGGATCGTGACCACGAGCTGGCCGACCAGCTTCGCGGTCTTGTTCAGGCCGAGGTTGCGCTGCTTGCGGATCTTGATGAAGTCGTCGAGGAACCCGACGATGCCGAGTCCCACGGCCAGCATGAGCACCAGCAGGCCGGACGCCGAGGGCGCCGAGCTGTGGGAGTTGCCGAGCCAGCTGATCAGGTGTGCGACGAAGTAGCCGACGACCATCGCGATGATGATCGCGACGCCACCCATCGTCGGGGTGCCGCGCTTCGACTTGTGGCCCTGGGGCCCTTCTTCGCGGATTTCCTGCCCGAAGCCCTGCCGGGAGAAGACCCGGATCAGGTATGGCGTGAGCAGGATGGAGACCAGCAGACCCGCCGCGGCCGCGATCAGGATGTTGATCACGCGTGACCACCGTTCGAGCGTTCAGAGGAGGGGGACGGGGAGAGGGGAAGCGAGTGCGAGCTCTGTCCGGAGGGGGCGAGCAACGCCTCGGCCACGTGCCACAGGCCGGCGGCGTTGGAGGCCTTGACCAGCACGACGTCTCCGGGACGGAGCTGATCATGCAGCAGGGCGACGGCGGCGTCGCCATCGGGTACCTGCACCGACTCCTCGTTCCAGGAGCCCTCCTGCGAAGCGCCCTGGTGCATCGGCGCGGCCTCGTCACCGACGACGACGAGCTTGTCGATGTTGAGGCGCACCACGAGGCGGCCGATGGAGTCGTGCTCGGTCACGGAGTCGGCGCCGAGCTCGCCCATGACGCCGAGCACGGCCCACGCGCGGCGGCCGGTCCGGCGCATCGACGCGAGGGCCTTCAGCGCGGCTCGCACTGATTCGGGGTTGGCGTTGTACGCGTCGTTGAGGACGGTGACGCCGTCGGCGCGCGTGGTCACGGCCATGCGGTGGGCCGAGCGGCGCTCGAGGGCGGACAGCCGCTGCGCGACCTCGGCCGGCGTCGCGCCGAGCTCCAGCGCGATGGCGGCGGCCGAGAGCGCGTTGCCGACGTGGTGCTCGCCGTGCAGCGGCAGCGTTACCGGCGCTTCGCCGTCCGGGGTGATCAGCCGGAACGACGCGCGGGCCTCGGCGTCGAGCGTGATGTCAGCGGCGCGGACCTGCGCGGACGCGGTCTCGCCGACGCCGACCACGCGGGCGCTCGTGCGGCCGGCCATGGCGGCGACCAGCGGGTCGTCGAGGTTCAGCACGGCGACACCGCCCGCGTCGGCGCTGGGGAGCGCCTCCACGAGCTCGCCCTTGGCCTTCGCGATGGCGTCGCGCGAGCCGAACTCGCCGACGTGCGCGCTGCCGACGTTGAGCACGGCCCCGATGCGCGGCGGCGTGATCGAGGCGGCCTCGGCGATGTGGCCCGGTCCGCGCGCGGACATCTCCAGCACCAGGAATTTGGTGTCGTGATCGGCGCGCAGCGCGGTCCACGGGTGGCCCAGCTCGCTGTTGAACGACCCGGGCGGCGCGACCGTGGGGCCCATCGGCTCCAGCAGCTGCGCGATCACGTCCTTGGTCGAGGTCTTGCCCGATGAGCCGGTCAGTGCCACGACCGTGAGGCCTTCGGCGGCGAGCCGGCCGACGACATGGCTGGCCAGCTTGGCAAGCGCGGCCAGCACGGCGGCGCCGGACCCGTCGGTGTCGCCGGTCAGCGCGACCGAACCCTCGTGAGCCTGCCCCTCGGGCAGCGGCGGCACCACGATCGCGGGCGCGTCGACCTCGCGACCGGCCAGCACCGCGACGGCACCGGCCGCCACGGCCTTCGCGGCGAAGTCGTGCCCGTCCACGCGCTCGCCGGGCAGGGCGACGAACAAGCCGCCGGGCCCGATCTTGCGCGTGTCGAACTCGACACTCCCTGTCACGGTCAACGAGCCGTCGGCTCCGTGCAGCCGGCCGCCGACGACGTCGGCGATCTCGGCCAGGCTGAGCTCGATCACGCACTCACCTCGAGATGCTTGCGAATGGCGGCCTCGAGTTCGTCGCGGTCGGAGAACGGGTGCACGACACCCTGGACCTCCTGGCCGGTCTCGTGGCCCTTGCCGGCGATGAAGACGATGTCGCCCGCGCGCGCGAGGGACACGGCGTGGGTGATGGCCTCGCGGCGGTCGCCGATCTCCATGACCTCACCGCCGTGGGACGGCCCGACGCCCCGCGCGCCGGCGAGCATCGCGGCGCGGATCAGGGCCGGGTCCTCGGACCGCGGGTTGTCGTCGGTCACGATCAGCACATCGCTGCGGCGCACGGCTTCCTCGCCCATCATCGGGCGCTTGGCCGTGTCGCGGTCGCCACCGCAGCCGAGCACCGTGATGATGCGGCCGTCGGTGCGGGCGCGCAGCGCGTCGAGCCCCTGCGCGACGGCCGCGGGCTTGTGCGCGTAGTCGACGACGGCGGTGAAGTCCTGACCCAGGTACACCCGCTCCATCCGGCCCGGCACCTCCACGGCGCCCAGGCCCGCGATGATGGCCGCCGGGTCCACGCCGGCGCTGCCCAGGATCGCGGCGGCGAGCACGGCGTTGGCCACGTTGAACGTGCCCGGCAGCGGGATCTTCGCGGCGAGCGTAAGCCCGTCCGGGCCGTGGAGGGTGAAGGTCTGCTCCCCCGCCGCGGTGGGCTCGATGTCGGAGGCGCGCCACGCGGCGTCGACGCCCTGCTCGATCGACACCGTCACCGTCTGCGGGGTGAGCAGCGCCCGGCCCCACGCGGTGTCCACGACCACGACCTCGGTGGTCGAGCGGCCGTCGAACAGCAGCGACTTGGCGGCGAAGTACTCCTCCATGTCGTGGTGGAAGTCGAGGTGGTCCTGCGAGAGGTTCGTGAACGCGCCGACCGCGAAGCGCGTGCCGTTGACGCGGCCCAGCGACAGCGCGTGGCTCGAGACCTCCATCGGCACGTGGGTCACGCCGCGCTCCAGCATCACCGCGAGCAGCGCCTGCAGGTCCGGCGCTTCCGGCGTGGTGAAGCCGCTGACCAGGCGCTCGCCCGCGATGCGCGTCTCGACCGTGCCGATCAGGCCCGTGGTCAGGCCCGCGGCGCGCAGCCCGGAGTCGACGAGGTAGGAGGTGGTGGTCTTGCCCGACGTGCCGGTGACCCCCAGCACCGACAGGTGCAGCGACGGCTCCCCGTAGATCCACGCGGCCATCTCACCGAGCGCGGCGCGCGGGTCCGGGTGCACGAGGACCGGGATGCCGGCGTCGCGCAACGCGGGGCGCTCGGCGCCCTCGGCGTCGGTGAGCACCGCGGCCGCGCCGGCGGCCACGGCCTGGTCGCTGAAGTCGGCGCCATGGGCGCGCGCGCCGGGCAGGCCGGCGAACAGGTCGCCCGGCAGCACGTGCTGCGCACGCAGCGTGGTCCCGGTGACGGTGAGGTCGGCGGCCTCGGGGCGCTCGGCGATCAGCCGGGCGCCCGCACGGGCGAGCAGGGTGGCCAGCGGGACCGGGTCGATCCGGGCCGGGCGGGGCGGGGCGGCAACCGCCTTCGCCGGGCTTTCCGGCAGCGACGAGGCAGCCGGCCCGCTCTGGGGCTTGGACGAGGACACGGACACGTCCGAGAGGTTACCGAGAGCGCGATCGGGTGACCCAAGGCGGTACGGCGAACGCGCCGGCGCGCGCCGCGTGTGCTATGCGGCGCGCGCAACGTCGTTGCGGGGCAAGCGTTTCCGGTGACTGCCACCAGCCGATGTGGACTATCGCAGGCGGAAACACGCGGCAAAGGCCGCCTCGCAGCGAGCTGACGTCGGGCGAGGCGGCCCTTGGCCGAGTGTCGCGAAGGCGTTCCGGTTGTGTCCCGGGAACGTCGCGGGCGCGTCACGGGATGATGAGCGGGACCTCCGGCGACGGACCGTCGGACAGCGGGATCTGGTAGCGCTGCGTCAGGTACGAGGCGATGGAGTGGAACAGCGGCCCCGCCGAGTGCCCGGCCGGCAGCGTGGTGTCGGGCGCGTCGAGGCGGATGCCGACGACGAACCTCGGGTGGTCGGCGGGCAGGATTCCGGCGAAGGTGATGTTGGCCAGGCTCTGGCTGTAGGCCTTCGTGCGCGGGTCGACCTGCTGGCCGGTGCCCGTCTTGCCCGAGATCTGGTAGCCCTCCAGCGCGGCCGACGGCGCGGTGCCCGCGTTGGGGCTCTTGGCGTTCTGCACCACGGCGCGCAGCATGTCGCGCACCGTCGTCGCGGTCTGCGGGCTGACGACCTGCACCGGCTTCGGCGCCGGCTCGGGTACGACCGTGCCGTCCGGGTTCTTCTTCGCCTTCACGATCCGCGGCGGCACGCGCAGGCCGTTGTTGGCGATCGTCTGGTACATCCCGGCCATCTGGACCACGGTCATCGACAGGCCCTGGCCGATCGGCAGGTTGCCGAACGTACTGGCCGACCACTGGCTGCGCGGCGGCACGTAACCCGGGCTCTCACCGGGCAGGCCGAGGCCGGTGCGCTGGCCGATGCCGAACTTCTTCAGCAGGTCCGAGTAGCGGTCCGGGCCGATCTTCTGCGCCAGCTCCAGCGTGCCGACGTTGGAGGACTTGGCGAAGATGCCCGTGGTGGTGAAGTTCTGCGTGCCGTGCACCCAGGCGTCGTGCACCGTGCGGTCGGCGATCTTGATCTCGCCGGGCACCGCGATCGTCGACTGCGGCGTGGCGATGCCGTCGTCGATGGCCGCGGTGGCCGTGACGATCTTGTTCACCGACCCCGGTTCGTAAGGTGTGGTCACCGCGCGGTCGTTGAGCAGTTCGTCCTGGAAGGTCGACTGGTCGTTCGGGTTGAACGTCTTGTCGTCGGCCAGCGCGTAGATCTCGCCGGTCTTCGAGTCCATGATCACGGCCTGACCGCCCTTGGCGTGCGACTGCGCGACGTAGTCGCTCAGCTGCCGCTGCAGCTCGTACTGCAGGTCCGAGTCGATGGTGAGCTCGAGGTCCGAACCGGGGATCGCGGCCTGCAGCACGTGCTCGGAGCCCGGCAGGTACAGGTTGTCGTTGCCGTTCTGGGTGTTCACGATCTCGCGGCCCGGCGTGCCCGCCAGGTCGTTGTCGCGCGACTGCTCCAGCCCGACCACGCCGTGGAGGTTGTGCTTGGACACGTCGGGGTCGTCCATGCGCCAGTTGGCGAGGCCGACGATGTTCGACGCGAGCGTGTCGCCCGGGTACTCGCGCATTGCCCGGTTCTCGACGCCGATCCACGCGAACTGCTTCACGATGTCGGTGGCCACGGACGGCTCGACGTTGTCGACGAGGTAGGTGAACGACTGGGGCTTGTGCAGCTTCGTCAGCAGTTCCTGCTCGGTGGTCAGGTTCGGCACCCTCGCCGCGATGTACTTGGCCGCGCGGGTGACCTCGGTTTCGAAGTTGACCCCCTTCGCGGGGTTCTTCTTCGCGTAGTCGTCCATCGTCTTGTGCAGCACGCGCAGGTTCACCGACAGCGTGCGGGTTTCCACGCTGAAGGCGAGCTTGTTGCCATTGCGGTCCACAATGGACCCGCGCTGCGCGGGGATGTCGATGGTGAGGCTGCGCTGCCGCTCGGCCGCGGCCGAGAGCGTCGGCGCCTCGAACCACTGCACCTGCACGAGCTTCACGCCCGCGACGACCATGAGCGCCACCAGCAGGATGCGCACCGCCGAGAAGCGGCTGCGCTGCCCGCCGTTGCCGCGCTTGGCCACCGCGCGGCGCGTGCCCGCGGCGTAGGTGCGCCGGGCGCTGCCCGCGGCACGCGCCCGGCTCGCCCCCGAAGCCACCATCACTGCCCCGCCGACGGCAGGTCGCCCTCGATACCGCCCTCTTGCTGACCCGAGGCGGGCTGCCCGGAGGTGCCCTGCTGCGGCGGTGTCTCGTCCGTCGAGCCGGCGGCGGGCTGGGCCTTCGTCGGCTCGCCGACGACGGTGGTCTTGCCGTCCGGCCCCACGACGATGCGGGCCGGGTCGCCGCCGGGCACCATGCCCAGCTGCTTCGCGGCCGGCGCCAGCGACGCGGGCGACTGCGCCTTCGCGACGTCGCGCTCGAGCCGGTCCTTGGCCTCGGCCAGGCCGGCGTTGGTCGTGCGCAGCTGTTCGAGGCGGTACGAGTCGGCGATGGCCTGCGTGGTCAGCCACAACGTCGAGGCGACGCCGACGGCCAGCAGCCCCATCATGACCAGCACGAACGAGGCGCGCGAACGCGGCCAGCGCAGCAGCAGCCGCTTCGGCTTGACCTCGACCTCGGTGCGTTGGGCCTGGGGCTGGGCCTTCTTCGGCTCCCGCTGCTGCAGCAGGTCGGCCCGCTGCGCGCGGCGCGCGTAGGCCCGCTCCGCGGCCGTGGTGCGGCCGCGCGAGGACCGGCGCGGAGTGGTTTCCGGCTTCGCGGTGGTGGTGCGGCCGGTGGTGGTCTGCGGTTCCTGCTCGACCGTGGTCCCCGCTTGCGCGCTCCGGCGCGTCGCCGGCGCGCCGGAGCGGCGACGGGACTTCGTGGGTGCGGTCATCGCGGCTCTCCGATCCTCTGTGCTGCCCGCAGCCGCACGGAGGCGGCCCTCGGGTTGTGCTCGATCTCGCCTTCGCCTGCCTTCTCGGCTCCTCGGGTCAGGAGTTTCAGCTCGGGGCCGTGCCCGGGCAGTTCGACCGGGAGCCCCTCCGGGGTCCGCGACTTCGCGAGCTCCGCGAACGCCTGCTTCACCAGGCGGTCTTCGAGCGACTGGTAGGACTCCACGACGATGCGGCCGTCCATCGCGAGCACCGAGAGCGCGGCCGGCATCGCCCGCCGCAGCACTTCCAGCTCGCCGTTGACTTCGATCCGCAACGCCTGGAACGTGCGCTTGGCCGGGTGCCCGCCGGTGCGGCGGCTCGCGGCCGGCACGGCGTCGTAAAGCAGCTCGACGAGCCGCGCGCTGCGCGTGAACGGCTCCTTCTCCCGCTCGGCGACGACCGCCCGCACGATCCGTTGTGCGAAGCGCTCTTCGCCGTAGTCGCGCAGGATCCGGATCAGCTCGCCGGGCGCGTAGGTGTTGAGCACGTCGGCGGCGGTGAACCCGGTGGTCGGGTCCATCCGCATGTCCAACGGGGAGTCCTTCGAGTACGCGAAGCCGCGCTCTGCACGGTCCAGCTGCATCGAGGACACCCCGAGGTCGAAGAGGATGCCGTCCACACGGGACAGTCCCAGACCCTCGACGGCTTCGGGTAGCCCGTCGTAGACGGTGTGGACGAGGTCGACGCGGTCACCGTGCCGCGCGAGCCGCTCGGCCGAGCGCTCGAGCGCGGCGGGGTCGCGGTCCAGCGCGACGAGCCTCAGGCGGGGGAAAGCCGTCAGGAGCGCGTCGGAGTGGCCGCCGAGGCCGACGGTCGCGTCGACCAGCACCGCGTCGCGGTCGGCGAAGGCAGGGGTGAACAGTTCGACGATGCGGTCCAGCAACACCGGAACGTGCTCGTGCTCGTTCGCCATGCCCCTCCCCCTTTCGCGCTCCGTACTCCCGGGGAAGATGCGGCGGATGCCGTCAGGTCCCTGCCCGCCCGCGGTCCGACCTGGCACCGGGGAAGGTGCGCCAGGGCCAAAGAGCGGACAGAGGCCTCACGGCATCCGCGGGGACGTTTCCGGTTCCACGGCCTCGGCGGACCCGCGTCCCCCGACGACGCAGGTGCTCCGGTGTCCGTGTCCCCTAGAAGACGCCCGGTAGAACTTCCTCTCGAGCCTTCGCGTAGCTGTCCTCGTGTTCGTCCAGGTAGCCCTGCCACGCCTGGGCGTCCCAGATCTCCAGCCTGGTGATCGCACCGATCACCACGCACTCCTTGTTCAGCCCGGCGTAGCGCCGGAGCTCGGACGCGATGGTGATGCGCCCCTGCCCGTCCGGGCGTTGTTCGTCCGTTCCGGCGAACAGGTAGCGCTGGTAGGCCCGGACCGCCTCGTTCGTGAACGGGGCGTCGGCGACCTTCCGTGCCATCTGCTCGAACTCGGCGCGGGGGAAGATGAAGAGGCAGTGGTCCTGCCCCTTGGTGACCATCAGCCCGCCGGCCAACTCGTCGCGGAACTTCGCGGGCAGCGCGAGCCGCCCTTTGTCGTCCAGCTTCGGGGTGTGGGTGCCGAGGAACACCGGCCTCCACCTCCCTACCGGCTCCGGCTGGCGAACCACCCGACTCCGGCCCCGGGGCTCCCTTCTGCCCCACTGGTCACCACCGTACCCCACTTTTCACCACAGTCAACGCGACCTGCCTCGCGTTAACTCCGTCGTGTCACGCGTTTACGCAGGTCAGCGCCGTGGGGCCTGGTGGGGGGTGGGTGGGGGGCCGTGGTCAAGATCCCCCGCGCCGGGGTCTCGGAGCAACCCGGACCGGGTGCCGAACGTCCGCAGAACGGCAGCGTGAAGACCAGGGATCCCCTGGGTGGGGCCCGGTGGGGAGCCCAGGTGGGGCCCCGTGGGGATCGCGGTGGGGCGCAGTGGGGGCCGCGGGTGGGGAACGGTGGCGACGCGTGTGGGGTGTGGTGGGGAGACCGGTGGGACCGCCGGTGGAGCGGCGTGGCGAATCCGAGACCCCTGGTCACCGAGCACTCCCGGGTCACCACGCACTCCGAGTCGCCGAGTACTTCAGGCCACCAGGCACTGGTCGTCGCCAAGCGCTCGTGGTCACCGACACTCCGGGCGGCCACCGGGCTCGAACGTGCGGGCGGATCAGGCCTGGGGCAGGGCGGCGGCGGCGATCGGCTCGTGGCCGTGGGCCGGCGTCGCGTGCGGTTGCAGGGCGTAGACCACCCAGCCGACGAGCGACAGGCCCGCCCAGCTGATCGCGCGGTAGATGAGCACCGTCGCGGCGGCCGGTGCGGCGGGGACGCCAGCGGCCACCAGCACGCCGAGCAGACCGGCTTCGGCGAGGCCGGCGCCGCCGGGCAGGATCTGAAGGGCGATGCTGGCCTGGACGACCAGGAAGCCCACGGCGAGAACGTCCCAGCGGATGTGCGTGCCCGTGCCCTCGGCGCTGGCGATGAGGGCGAAGAAGTCGAATCCCCAGCTGGCGAGCGCGAGGACCAGCAGGATGCTCCAGCGGGCCCCGCCCGGGCGCAGGCGCGCGACGCGTTCCGACAGCTGGAGCGCGGCGGCGTCGGCCTTCTCGAGCCAGGTCTTGCGGCAGGTGGCGCACGTGCCCGGGGTGCGGCCGAAGACCCGCAGCAGTGAGGTGAGCCCGCGGCGCAGGACCGTCGGGTGCGTCAGCAGCGCCCACACCCCCGCGGAACCCGCCGCGACCACGATGGCCGCGGGCACGGCCAGGCGCAACGGCACCCGGCCGGCCCAAGCGAGACCGAGCCAGCCGAGGACGATGAGCAGCACGGTGGTGATCACGCCGGCGAGCAGGACCGCCCAGGCCGACAGCGCGCTGTCGACGCCGCGGCGGCGCAGCTGGTTGATCGCGTAGGCGAGCGAGCCGGCTCCGCCGACCACGGGGACCGTGGTAGAGACGGCGTTCTGCGCGAAGGTGATGCCCTGCACGGCCGAGGCCGGCACATGCGCTCCCCCGACGAGCAGCAGCTGGCGGTGCAGTTCGCCGTACACGGCCAGCGCCGTGAGCCCGGCGAGCCCGGCGGCCGCGACCCAGCCCCACTGCACGTGGTCGAGCTGCGAGAACTCCGTGGCCAGCTCCGGCACGCGCCACACGAGGTACCCGAGCGCGGCGGCCACGACAGCCCAGTGGAGCACGGGCCGCCAGGGCAGGCGGCGCCGCGCCCGGGTGCGGTGCTCGACCGCTCCGGACTCCGTGTCCGCCATCTCGAGGCTCGTCACGCCGGCCTCCTCCCACGCTGGTCTCACTGGCGACAACCCCAGTGTGCGGCCGAGCATTCCGCCCACCACGGCGTGAAGTATCACGCCGCGAACTACCGTCAGCGGGCTTGACCGGCACCGATCGGCTGCAGCGCGGCAGGCAACCGGCCGGCGAGGTGGTCGGCTGCGAACAGCCCGGCCCCCGCCAGAGCGAACGCCGCCACCGGCCCGAGCGGCACCACGCACCACGCCGTGACCACGGCGAACACCAGCGTCCCCGGCAGCGAGCGCAAGGCGGAGCGCACCAGGGTTTCCGCGGCGGCGAAGCCGGACCCGTGGTGAGTGGTCGGGGTGAGGATCGCCAGCACGACCGGCGTGCAGGCGAGCACGCCGGCCAGGTGCGGGCCCAGCAGGCTGGACAGAACGGCCAGCGCCGTCACGACGGCCGCCGCGGCGCCGACGCGCACGGGCACCTCCCAGCGCGGGGCCGGTGCGACGATGTCGACCCGGGGCGCCGGCGGCCAGGTCACCAGCCCGATGAGCACGACCGCGCCGGTCACCGCCGCCGCGAGCCACGGCGACCGCACTTCGGCCACCAGCGACAACGCCCCGGCGGCGACGGCGAGCGCCACCGTGACCGCGACGGCCGGGCGCGGCACCCTGCGGGCGACCCGGCCGTAGCCGAGGCAGAAGGCCGCCACCACCAGCTGGCCGGCGATCATCCCGCGCGCCGCGTCGGCCACGGCGGCGGTGCCGTCGCGCGCGAGGAGAACGAGGAGGAACGGGAAGGTGGTCGTCGGGAAGCCCGCGAGCCGCCCGCCGAGCCGCGGGCCGTAGCGGCGCTGGACGACGGTCACGAGCAGGACGCTGAACACGGGCAGAACGGGCGGCAGCAGAACTTCCATGCCCTGAACGTTTCCAGGAATTCCGCCGCAGATGGCTCGGAAATCACGGCCCACTCAGGGTTGTTGCCGAGCTTTCCTCGGCACTTGCCGAGTTCCGTCGAGTTCTGCACACTCAGCCGTGTGGACGCCATCGACCGCTCACTCGTCCGGCTCCTCGAAGAGGACGCCCGCCGCACCTACAACGAGCTCAGCGCCCAGGTGCGCCTGTCCGCCAACACTGTCGCGGACCGGGTCCGCCGCCTCCGCGCCGCCGGCGTGATCCGCGGCTTCCGGGCCGACCTCGACCCCGCCGCACTGGGCCGCGGCCTGACCATGGTGAGCGACATACGTCTGCGCGAAGACGTCGACCGCACCCACTTCGAACGCGAGCTGCATCGTGTCCCGCAGGTCGTGTCGGGCGCCCGCATGACCGGCGAGTACGACTACCAGCTCCGCCTCGCCTGCCTGGACCCCGCGGAGTTCGAAACGGTCGTCGACCGTCTCAAACGCGACCACGGCGTGCGCGAGCTGCGCAGCCGCCTGGTGCTCCACGAGCTCGACGTGAGCGCGACCGGCCTGCTCGACCTCGCCTGAGCTGCCGGCGGCTCAGCCGAACAGCGCCAGCACCCGCTCGACCAAGCGTGGCCCGTCGACCGGGGCGACGTTCACCCAGTCCTGCCCACCCCGCCCGCTCGACACGCCGGCGGAGTAAGCGCCCACGTCGGTGTCGAACCAGGTCAGCCCGCCGCAGCGCTCGATCCGCCCGCCGCTGCCCCGCGTGTAAACGCCGAACTGCCCCGCCGCGAACACCGGCCGCGCCTGGATCGCGGCGACCTCCTCGGCCTGGCGCGCCGTCGAAGCCGAGGTCGCGGAAGACGTCGAATCCCACCCCGAAGCCGGCAGGCTCACGCCGAACCCGGGCCCGGCGGACAGCGCCGGCAGCACCTCGACGAGCGCCGACACGAGCTCCCCCTCACGGATCCCGCTGAGCCCGATCGTCCGTTCCGGCTGCACCGCCAGCACTCCGCTGCGTCCGCGCACGGCGGTCACGGCGCGGAACGGCGTGTCGGCCGTCATGTCCACCAGGGCTTCGCACGCGACGTAGCGCGAACCGCTGTCCAGCAGCCGCAGCCGGTTCTCCAGCTCGGGCGCGAGCTGCCCGTCGAAGAGGCCGCGGTCGGTCAGGCCGCGGTAGACCTCGGCGCGCACGGCCGCGCGTTCGGCCTCCGTCGCGCCGACGCCGGGCACCGCCAGGGGCACCGGCACGTGGCCGAGCCCGAGGTCGTGCCACACCACGTCGAAGGCCGACGCGGAGAGCCGGATCAAGCCGGCCCCGAGCCCAGCGCCGGGGTGTCCGGGAACGCGATGCCCGGCACCAGCCCGTGCAACGCCGTATCGCGGGTGCGCACGACGTCGATCGCCTTCTGCCGCGCCGCTTCGGCTTCCGCGCGGCGCGCGTCCATCGCGAAGGACAATCCGGCGAGCTCCAGGACGTTGCCGCTCGCGGCGGCCGAGCGGATCATCGCCGCCGGGTCGAACTCGACGGGCGGCGGCATCTCGGCCCGCGCCCGCGCCGCGACGTCGGCCTGCCCCGCCACCGAGTCACCGACCACAGTGGACACGGCGGCGGACTCCCCGAGCCAGCCGGCCGCCCGCGCGAGCACCGCGCGCATCGCGTCGCCCGCCTCACCTTCCCACGTCTCCTGGCTGCCCGCCGACAACGCGGCCAGCGACGCGGTCGAGTCCTCGAACCTGCGCGCCAGCTCGGTCCAGCGCGCCCCGGCCTGGCCGGCGGCGACGGGGTCGTTGCCGTGCTCGACCTGCGCCGCCAGCGCTTCGTGGCTGAAGGACTCGTAACGGGCCGTCGGCTCGGGCACGGCTGCGGACACGGCACACCTTCCGGTTGACGGGATCGGGAACAGCTCAGGGCAGCTTCGGCTCGACCAGCCCGGCGACGGTCGTCGCGCGGGAGCACGCCAGCGTGGTGTCGGAGAAGCTCGCGTTGCTCACGTCCACCTGCACGCTCGCGGAGTCGCCGACGCCGAGCAGCACGGCGCACGTGCCGGCGGCGGCCTTCTTGTCCGCCACCTGCAGTGCCTGGTGCGCGCCGACCTTCTTCTTGGTGCGGGTGCCGTGGGAGACGTCGAGGTTGGCGAGCCCGGCGGTCTCGTCGAGCGTGACCGTGACGCCGAACGTCGAGGGCACGGTCCAGTCGCACGCGCGCGCCTCGCCGATCGTCTTCGGCTTGCCCAGCTCGGTGAGCCCCGCGCTCGAGCGGTCGCTCGGCGAGAGCAGCGCGCACGGGTCCAGGTCGGCCAACGTCACGTGGGCCTCGCTCGACGGCGCGGGTTCCGGGCCGCCGTCGGCCGCGACCGCCTTCGGGGTCACCGGGCGGCCGCACGCGGCGAGCACGACGAGGGCCGGGACGACCGGCACGAGCAGCAGGAGCTTGCGCACGGGCTCAGCCACCGGCGCAGTCCACGCCGTCGGCCGCCGCGTCGTCCTCGCGCTGGTACTTTTTCAACGCGCTCTCGATGCGTTCCTTGAGGTTCTCGATCTGCTTGCCGAACGCGATCAGCTGCGCGACCGCCGACCCGTCTCGGCCGAAGCCGTACTGCGCCATGAATGTGCCGACCTCACCGGCGTACCCGCTGCCAAGCGGCACCGATCGCCCCAGGACGTTGGCTTCGCGGACCATCTCGCCCACCACGTCCTGCAGCTCGCCGAGCTTCGTGTAGGTGGCCGTCGCCAGCTCCGGCGCCACCGCGAACCGGCCGGAGCCGGATCCCGAACTCGTCAGGCCCGGCACGTCGGGCAGCGGTGCGGCCCCCACCTCGCTCATGAGCGGTTACGCCTCTCCGTAGTCGAGCGACCTCGGATTCGGAGCATACGTGAGAGCAGTCCGTCAGCGGGAGCACCCGAAAATGCGGCTCCGTACACCCGAACGGTGGACGGAGGGCATTACCGGAGAGTCATCGGCGGCCGTTCGCGGGGTTCCGGCGCCGAGTTCGCCCGAGTTTGACACACTGGATGGAAGGCTGATCGCTGCGTGGACAGCGAGCGACCCGGCGGAGCCGGTGGAAGCCGCACAGCCATGCGCCACCAGGAGGACGAGTGACGTCGAGAATCCAGTCCGCCACCCCTGCCGGACCGCAGGGCGGCGGGGCCGGGCAGCCGCCCTACCCCTCGGCGGATGCCCCGAACGGGCGAGGCAACGGGTACGCCCCGAGAGTGTCCCTCGACGAGCTGCACGACACGGCCCGCCGGATCGCCGCCAACGTCGAACGCGTACTGGTCGGCAAGCCCGACGTCATCCGGATCGCGCTGGTGACCCTCCTCGCCGAGGGTCACCTGCTCGTGGAGGACGTGCCGGGCGTCGGCAAGACCTCGCTGGCCAAGGCGCTCGCGCGGTCGATCGACTGCACCGTGAGCCGCGTGCAGTTCACCCCCGACCTGCTGCCGAGCGACGTCACGGGCGTGTCGATCTACAACCGCCAGACCGGCGAGTTCGAGTTTCGGCCCGGCCCGGTGTTCGCGAACATCGTGGTGGGCGACGAGATCAATCGCGCCTCGCCGAAGACGCAGTCGGCGCTGCTCGAGTGCATGGAAGAACACCAGGTCACGGTCGACACGAGCACGTACCTGCTCGGCGCGCCGTTCATGGTGATCGCCACGCAGAACCCGATCGAGATGGAGGGCACCTACGCCCTGCCCGAGGCCCAGCGCGACCGCTTCACCGCGCGGGTGTCGATCGGCTACCCCGACCAGCAGGCCGAGCTGGCCATGGTCGACGAGCACGCGGGCCACAACCCGCTGGCCGAGCTGTCGGCGGTGTCCGACGGCGCCACCGTGCAGCGCCTCATCGAGACCGTGCGCGCGGTGCACATGGCGCCCGAGGTCCGCCGCTACGCCGTGGACCTGGTCTCCGCGACGCGGCAGGTGCCGGAGATCCGGCTGGGCGCTTCGCCGCGCGCGACGCTGCACCTGGTCCGCGCCGCGCGGGCGCAGGCGGCGCTGTCGGGCCGCGAGTACGTGGTGCCGGACGACCTGCACACGGTCGCCGTGCCCGTGCTGGCGCACCGGCTCGTGCTCACCACCGAGGCGCACGCCGCCCGCCGCTCGGCGACCGACGTGGTCCGCGCTGTGCTGCACCGCGTCCCCGTCCCCCAGGGCTCCACCGGCACCCGCTGACCGGCGATCCCCTTACCCGAATCCGAGAACCGCATGCTGCGTGCACTGTCCGGCCTCACCACCCGTGGCCGCTGCCTTCTGGCCGCGGGGATCGCCGCGGCCGTGTGCTCGCTGGTGCTCAACGAGCGTGATTTGCTGCGCGTCGCCGTCTTCGTGGTGGCGCTGCCGCTGCTGGTCGCGGCGTTCATCTCGGCGACCCGGCTGAGGCTCGGCGCCACGCGGGCGCTGCGGCCGGAGCGCGTGGCCGTCGGCGCGAGCGGCGAGGTGCACCTCGAGCTGTGGCGCAGCGGCCGGCTCCCGGGCGGCGAGGTCCTGCTCGAGGACGGCGTGCCGTACGCGCTGGGCTCGAAGCCGCGGTTCGTGGTCGAGCGGCTGCCGCACGACCGCCGAGTGCTGCTGCGCTACCCGCTGCAGCCATTGCTGCGCGGTATCCAGCAGGTGGGGCCCTTGCGCGCGACGATCACCGACCCGTTCGGGTTGTGCGAGTTCGAACGCGAGCTGATCGGGCATTCGCGGCTCGTGGTGGTGCCCCGCGTCGTCGGTCTGTGGGGGCTGCCCGGCGGCGCCGGGGTCGGCGCGGGCGACGACGGCACCGTGCGCCTGCACGCCGGGCAGGGTGAGCCCGACGTGATCGTGCGCCACTACCGCACCGGCGACGACATGCGGAAGGTCCACTGGCGCTCCACCGCTCGCCGTGACGAGGTCATGGTGCGCGTGGAGGAACGGCCGTGGCGGGGCGGCACGACCGTGCTGGTCGACCACCGCGCCGCCGCCCACCACGGCACGGGTCCCACGGCGAGTCTCGAGTGGGCGGTGTCGTTCGCGGCTTCGGTCGCGCTGCACCTGCGCCGTTCCGGCCACCGCGTCCGCCTGGTCACCGAACACGGCATCACGCTCGCCGACACCCCGGGTGAAGGCGGCGAAGGCTACGACAACGTGGTGCTCGACGCGCTGGCCGGGCTGCAGCCCGCGCACCAGCGCGACGTGACGCTCGGGCACGACCCGGCCGAAGGACAGGAGCTCATCGCGGTGCTCGGCACGGTCAGCGCGGAGTCGGTGCACGAGCTGGCCCGCTACCGCCCACGCGGAGTGCGCAGCCTCGCGGTGCTGCTGGACACGCCGAGCTGGGCCGGGTCCGGCTCGTCCGACCATCAGGCCGCGGCCACGAAGGACGCCGCCGAGCTGCTGCGCGCGAACGGCTGGGGCGTCGTGATCGCCGGCCCGCAGACGCAGATGCCGCAGGCGTGGGCCGAGCTGTGCCGCACGGGTGCCCACCGCGGCGCCCTGATCGGCGGTGCGCGATGACCACGACGGCACCCCGTCCGCCCGTTTCCCAGGCTCCCCCGCCGATCCCGCACACGCCGACCCCGCAGCCGGCCGCGCCACCGCCGGTGTGGTCGAGCGGGATCCTGCCGCCGGTCGCCGCGGGCATCGCGACGCTGTGCGCGGCCACGTCGCTCACCGGCGTCGTCTCCGGGTGGGCGTGGTTCGGTTACCTGTTCGTGGCGGTCATCCTGATCGCGTCGACCGGCCTGGCGTTGCGCTCGCTGCGCGCGCCGACCGTGCTGGTCGGTCTCGGCCAGCTCGTGGTGCTGCTGTTCCTGGTCACGGGCGCGTTCACCACGCAGGGCATCCTCAAGATCATCCCGGGGCCGACGGCGTTCGGGGAGCTGCAGGCGACGCTCGCGGCGTCGGCCGAGCAGATCCGCACCGGGCTGCCGCCGGTCGAGGGCACGCAGCCGATCCTCTGCCTGGTGACGATCGCGATCGGGCTGGTCGCGGTGCTCGTCGACACGCTCGCGGTGGCCGCCGCGGCACCGGCGGCGACCGGTCTGGTCCTCCTGTGCGTGTATGCGGTGCCGGCGGCGCTGTCCGACGAAATGCTGCCGTGGTGGACGTTCCTGCTCGGCGCGGCCGCGTTCGCGTGCCTGCTCGCCCTCGACGGCAACCACCGGCACCGGCGCTGGCGCAACCGTGAGGCGCCGGGCTCGGGCGGGCGCGCGCGAGCGTTGCAGGCGCCCGTGGCCGTGGTGAGCGCGGCCGTCGTGCTCGGTCTGCTCGGCGGCGGGATCACGTGGGTGGGCACCGTCGGGAAGATCCCCTTCGGCGCCGGCTCGGGCGCGGGCGGGGACGGCAGTGGCGGGTTCGGCGTCGCGCCGTTCACGCAGCTGCGCGGCCTGCTCGACCAGGGTCAGAACGCCGAGCTGTTCCAGGTCCGCGGCCTCGGCAACGACCGGCGGTACCTGCGGGCGTTCACGCTCGACACGTACACGCCCAACCAGGGCTGGGGCCTGCGCGGCGGCGGCCAGGCGCAGACGGGCGTGCTCGCCAACAGCACGCTGCCCGCGGCGCCCGGCGACGACGGCACCGGCGTGTCGCGGCAGATCCAGATCCAGCCCACGCAGTGGGTGGACAACTGGCTGCCCGTCTACGGTGCGCCGCGCGCGCTGCGCGGGCTTTCGCCACAGTGGCTGTACGACCGGGTCAGTGGCGCCGTCTTCACCACGAAGAGCGAGTCCGCGCCGACCTACACCGAGGTCGCGTCGCTGAAGGAACCGACGGCCGCCGAGCTGAGGGGCACCGATCCGAAGTCCGACGAGGTGCCGGCGTTCTACTCGCAGATCGGCCGAGTGGACCCACGGGTCGTCGCGAAGACCAACCAGCTCATCGCGGGCAAGACCGACAATTTCGACAAAGCCACCGCGCTGTGGCAGTTCTTCAGTGCGCAGAACGGTTTCGTGTACGACACGAAGACCGCGGACGCCACTGACGCGGACGCACTGGCCGACTTCATCCTCAACGGCAAGCGCGGCTACTGCGAGCAGTACGCGTCGGCGATGGCCGTGATGCTGCGCGTCGCCCACATCCCCGCGCGGGTGGCCATCGGCTTCACACCGGGCGTGCCGAAGGGTGACTACCAGTCGATCAGCTCGCAGGACGCCCACGCGTGGGTCGAGGCGTACTTCGGCGACAAGGGCTGGGTCAGCTTCGACCCGACACCGCTCGCCGACGGCCGCGGCATCGTCCCGTCGTACCTGCAGCAGAACAACCAGAACTCCCAGCAGCCCGACGCCACCGACGATCTGCCCACCGCGCCGCGCTCCAACTCCCCGTCCACGCAGTCGCCACTCGACAAGGGCCAGAACGAGGCCACCCCGACCACCACGGCCACCGCCGAATCGAACGACGGCTGGCTCGCGATCCTCGCCGCCGTGCTCGCCGTCCTGGGCGCCGCGGCGGTGGTCACGGCGTACGTCCTGCGGCGGCGGCCGCCCGCTCCGGGTACCGCGACTCCGGGCCTGCCGCCCGGCGCCGTCCCGGATGGCGACGTCCTGGTCCACGCCCCGGCTCCCGCGGCCGCGCGCGCCAGCCAGGTCGCCCTGTGGCTGCCCTTGGCGGGCGGCGTGCTCCTCGTTGCCGCGCTGGGTTTCCTGGCCGGTCTCGTGGCTTGGTGGTTCGCCGTGATCGTCGTGCTGCTCCTGGTCGGCTTCGGCGGCCCAGCGGCCCTGCGCGACTTCACCCGTCGCCGCCACCTCCAGGCGATCGTCACCCACGCCCCCGGCTCCGCAGACGCGGCGTGGCGCGAGCTCAAGGCCGAGTGCGCCGACCGCGGCCTCCCGCTGGCCGACAGCGACACCGTCCGCGTGGCCGGTCAGAAGATCGCCGAGCGCCACCACCTCGACGACTCCGGCCGCGACAGCCTGCGCACGGTGATCGGCGCCGTCGAGCGCACTTGGTACAGCGGCGCGACCACGGCGGACCCGGAACTGGCCCCGGCCTTCGACAGCCTCCGCCACAGCCTGCGTACGACGGCCCCCCTGTCCTGGCGGGGGCGGCTGTTCCCGAAGTCGATCCTGCGGCGCCACTCCTGACCTGACGCGGTTCCCGGCCCCGGCTCGTCGACCCTGACGACCGGGGCCGGCGCTTGTCCTGGGTCAGCCGGGAGGGGTACGACGATCCGGCCCAGCACGCGTAGCCCGGGCCCGGAGAGTCACCCGCTGGTGCACGATCGAACAGGCCTCGGACATCGCCCGTGCCGTGGCAGCTTCGACTGGACCCGCGCACACGAGAATCCGCGCTCCACCCCAGCCGGGTGAAGCGCGGATCCCACGACGTCGCCGAAGGGAGCTACTGCTCCTCGAAGCGCTGGCGGAAGCGCTCTTCCATGCGTTGCGTGAACGAGCTCTTGCCGCCCGCTCCCTTGCCGCCGCCACCGCCGCGGCCGGAGTCTTTGCCGCCTCCGCCGCTGTCGCCGTGACGTATCGACGTGACCGCCAACATGACCCCGAAGAACATCACGAGGAACCCCAGCACGCTGATCAACGGGATGTCGGCGACCCGCAGCACGGGCACCACCACGCCGAGCACCAGGAGCGCTACCCCTACCACGAACAGCGCGATCCCTTGGATGCGCCGTCGACGGGCGGGGCGGCGCAACCGGGTGCCACGCACCGTGGATGCGAACTTGGGGTCCTCGGCATAGAGCTCGCGCTCGATCTGATCGAGCAGCCGCTGCTCATGCTCGGAGAGTGGCATCTTTCCTCCTCCGGCACAGCTGTCGCGGGCGCCGGGCCGCGCAACGTTCTGGACCCAACTGCCGGCCCCAGGCGGGGCCGCACTGTCCAGGATACGAGCCCCACGCGCGTCCGACTACCCGATCCCGCATCCAGAAGGGATCGAATTGGGGGAAATCACGACTGACGTGGGTTGACACTGGGTCACGACGGCCCGGTGACGGTACAACGAGCGACACAATAGACGATACAATAGACAACACAATGGGCCACGGAGTTCACGTCTCGCGGGGCGTCAGCAACGACGCCGGGCGCACCGCGGCCGACCCGAACTTCGACCTCGCCACGTCGGCGGCCACTTCCGCGTCGCGCCAGCGCGGCTCGGCGGAGGCGAACTGGAGCTGCTCTCCGCCCTCGCCCGTGTCGAGGCCCTCCACGCGCACGCCGATCAGCCGCACGGCCCCCGTGGGCGCGTGCTCGGCCAGCAGCTCGACCGCCGTCCGGTGGATGTCGCGCGCGACATCCGTGGCCGCGTACAGCGTGCGCGCCCGGGTGATCGTGGTGAAGTCGGCGAAGCGGACCTTGATCGACACCGTGCGCCCGCGCAGCCCGCGCGCCCGCAGGGTCGCGCCGACCCGTTCGGACAGCCGCAGCAGCTCCAGCCCGAGCTCGTCGCGGCTGTGCAGGTCGACGTCGAACGTCCGCTCCGCCCCGATCGACTTCTCCGCCGCCTCGGGGACCACGGCGCGGTCGTCGTGCCCGTTGGCGAGCGCCCACAGGTGCTCCCCCATCGCGTTGCCCAGCGACCGCCGCAGCCGCGCGGGCGGCGCGGCGGCGACGTCGGCGATCGTGTGCAGCGCCTGCCCCCGCAGCTGCTCCTCGGTGCGCTTCCCCACGCCCCACAGCGCCGAGACCGGCAACGGGTGCAGGAACGCCAGCGTCTCGGCCGCCGGCACCACGACCATCCCGTCGGGCTTCGCCATCCCCGACGCGAGCTTCGCGACGAACTTGACCTTCGCGACGCCCACCGAGCACGTGATCCCGTGCTCGGCCTGCACCCGCGAACGGATCCGCGCGCCCAGCCGCGCGGGCGTGGCCCCCAGCCGCCGCAACGCCCCGCTCACGTCCAGGAACGCCTCGTCGAGGCTCAGCGGCTCCACGAGCGGCGTCAGCTCGCGGAAGATGTCCATCACCTGCCGCGAGACCTCGCCGTAGAGCCCCGACGTGGGCGTGATGCAGATCAGGTGCGGGCACAGCCGTTTCGCCGTGGAAAACGGCATCGCCGACTGCACGCCGTACGTGCGCGCCGGGTAGTTGGCCGCGGCCACCACCGACCGCGGCCCGCCGCCGGACACCACGACGGGTTTGTCCACCAGCTCAGGCCGGGTCCTCAGTTCGCACGACACGAAGAACGCATCCATGTCCACGTGCAGGATCCCGCAGCCGGTGTCGTCCGGCAGGGTCTCGGCACCCGTGGTGACGCGGTAGCGGGCCATGCCACTGGGCAGTTCGGCGTTTCTGCTCCCCACGGGAACCGACGCTACCGGGGACCTCCGACAATTCCGGGAACGCCCTGCTCAGCGCCGGAAGATCGCAGGTTCAGACCTGCGCGGGCCGTGCCATCGCGTGCAGCCGCCCGGCCACGTCGCGCAACGCCGGCACCGCGGCCGCCGCAAGTTCGAACTCCGCCAGCTCGTCCTCGCGCACCTCGCCGGGCACGACGTCGGCGATCACGCGGTCGCCCTGCAGCAGCGTCACCTCGAGGCCCGCCGCCGCCAGCAGATCGGTCAGGCCGGCGCTGTCGAAACGGCGCAGCACGGTGTCGCGCCCGCCGGGCACCACACCGTCGGTGCCGTCGAGCAGCCGCTGGGCCTCGGCGATCCGGCCGGCCAGCGCGCGGTGCAGCACGGCCGCGTTGCGGTTGGCCACGAGCACGGACAGCGCCCCGCCGGGTGCGACGGCCGCGGCCAGCGCGGCGAGCGCCACCGCCGGGTCGTCGACGACCTCTAGCAGGCCGTGGGCGAGAACGAGGTCGGCCGAACCGGCCTCGACGTGGGCGCCGAGGGCGTCGGAGTCGTCCGCGATCACCGTGATCCGGTGCGAGACGCCCTCCTCCTCGGCGCGCCGACGAAGCGTCGCCAGCGCGTTGGGATTGGGCTCGACCACGGTCACGAGGCAGCCCGCCGACGCGAACGGCACCGCCCAGCCGCCACTGCCGCCGCCGACGTCGACGACGGAGGGCTGCTCCACGCCGCGGGCGCGGGCAGCCCGCAGCTCCGCCTCGAGCGCCCGGCGAACGGCGCCCGAACCCCGGGCCGCCACGGTGTCCGTCTTCATAGTCGGACAGGGTAGTGCCCGCCTGCCGGTCACCCGCCGTCACCCGGGCCTGCCCGGAAGAGGTGTTCGGCACCTTCCTCGCGACCCGCCCCGCCCGCGGCCCGTAGGCTGTGCCGAGTGCACACGGTCGCCGTTCTCAGCCTCAAGGGTGGCGTCGGTAAAACGACGGTAGCGCTCGGTATCGCGTCGGCCGCTCTGCGTAGGGGTACCCGCACGCTCGTGGCCGACCTCGACCCGCAGGGCAACGCCACCACCTCGCTCGACCCGCCCTACACCGACGCGACGCTCGCCGACGTCCTCGAGACCCCCGTACGGGCGGTCCTCGAACGCGCGATCGCGCCCAGCGTGTGGAGCGACGAGGTCGACGTGCTGGTCGGCACCGAGGAGCTGGAGCTGCTCAACGAGCCCGACTCCGACGGCCGGCGCCTGGAGAACCTCTCGCGCGCGCTCGACGAGCTGCACCAGAACCCGCTGCGCGAAGAGCCGTACGAGCTCGTGGTCATCGACTGCCCGCCGTCACTCGGCCGGCTGACGAAGTCCGCCCTCGTGGCGGCCGACAGCGCACTGATCGTCACCGAGCCCACGATGTACGCCGTGGCGGGCGCCCAGCGCGCGCTGGAGGCCATCGAGCGCATCCGGGAGGAGAGCAACCCGGGTCTGCGCCCGATCGGCGTACTGGTCAACAAGCTGCGCGTGCGCTCCTACGAGCACCAGTTCCGCGTCGCCGAGCTGCGTGAGAACTTCGGCTCACTGGTGATGCCCACGGCGATCCCCGACCGGCTGGCCGTGCAGCAGGCGCAGGGCGCGTGCAGCCCGATCCACGAGTGGCACTCCCCCGGCGCCCAGGAGATCGCGCTGACGTTCAACATGGTGCTGGCCAAGATCCTGCGGTCCAACCGCGCCGGGCGCCACCGCGTGCGCGGCGACGAGGGCGAGGCCCTCGAGACCACCGCCGAGCCGTCGGCGGCCGTGCCCGACGCCGCGGGCTGAGCCGTGCCCGAGGGCGACACCGTCTTCCTGACCGGCAAGCTGTTCGACAAGGCGCTGGCCGGGAAGACACTGGTACGCGGGGAGTTCCGCCATCCCGCACTGGCCACTGTGGACCTTTCGGGCCGTGCCGTGCTCGGCGTCGGGACGGTCGGCAAGCACCTGTTCACACGTTTCTCCGGCGACCTCACGCTCCACAGCCATCTGCGCATGGACGGCAGCTGGGACATCTATCCCGCCGACGGCCGCTGGCGCACCCCGGCCCACCACGCGCGCGTGATCCTGGCTACCGCCGACGTGCAGGCGATCGGCTTCCGCGTCCACGACCTGAAACTCGTGCCCACGACGGCGGAACACGACCTCGTCGCCCACCTCGGTCCCGACCTCCTCGATCCACAGTGGAGCGAAGAGCATGCCGAGAAAGCCGCGGCTGCATTGGCCGCGCAGCCGGACCGCGAGCTGGGTGACGCACTGCTCGACCAGCGCGTGATGGCAGGCGTCGGCAACTTGTACAAAGTCGAGATCTGCCACCTGCTCAAGGTGTCACCGTGGACGCCGGTGTCCGAAGTGGACACCCGGAGGGTCGTGGCGCTGGCCCGGAAGCTGCTGCTGGCCAACGCGTGGCGCCACGAGCAGGTGACCACCGGCGACCTCGGCCGCGGCCGGCGCAACTGGGTCTACGAGCGCACGCGCCAGGGCTGTTTCCGCTGCGGCGGCCGGGTCGAGGTCCACGACCAGGGGGAAGGCGTCCACCGGCGGCCCACGTGGTTCTGCCCGCGCTGCCAGCCCGGTCCGCGCCCGGTGGACTGAACCGACGGACCGGGCAAGGCCGCGAAACCGACCGTGCCCGCCGGCTCTTGTCCGCCAACCCTGCCCGCCGGCCACTGTTCGCGGCGGGCGAACGGATTCGGACATCCCAGGCAGGCAACCGTGAGTTCGCCCAAATGATGTTGCCGGGCACCGGCATTCGCGGTTAGCGTGGTCTTACACGAGAGAGGAGGTGGTCCTAAGTTGTATTCTCACAGGACTCGTGAGGTGGCTGTCCGCTAGCGGATGGCACGCGTAGGGACTTTGAGCAGCGATACAACCTGAGCCACCTTCGGCTCATCGCCTGCTTCGCGTGTTTGCCTGATAGCGAATACCAGGCAGTCACCGGGCTCCCGGGGCTTTCGAGCACCGGTCCGGCTTGGACTCGGACGTTTGACGGCGTCCGAGAGGCACCCCGGGAGCACCCCTTCATATACGAGATCTCGCCGCCGGGCCCCGCTGGGCGACCGTCCGGCGATTGATCCCCGTTCCTCGCCGATCGATCGGCACGAGCGCATACCCCGAACGGCCGTATGTGGCTAGCCTGAACGGCATGCTCAGGCCCGACTACCCGATCACGACGGAACGGTTGCTCCTGCGCCCGTTCAAGCTCGAGGACCTCGACGCGCTGAACTCCTTCCAGTCCCGGGCCGACGTCGCCCGCTACCTCTACTGGGGACCACGCAGCCGGGCCGAATCCGCCGCCGCCCTCGCGAAGCGCGTGCACAGCTCCTCGCTGACCCAGGAGGGCCAGTTCCTCGCCGTCGCGGTCGAGCTCGCCGAGACCGGCCAGCTGATCGGCGACCTGAACCTCGAGTACCTCAGCTCCGAGCACCGTCAGGGCGAGATCGGGTTCGTCTTCCACCCCGACCACCACGGCCGCGGCCTCGCGCTGGAGGCCACGAAGGAGCTGCTGCGCCTCGGGTTCGAGGACCTGGGCCTGCACCGCGTCGTGGGGCGTTGCGACGGCCGCAACAGCGCGTCGAGCGCCCTGATGGAACGCCTCGGGATGCGCAAGGAAGCGCACCTGAAGGAAAACGAGATCGTCAAGGGCGAGTGGACCGACGAGCTGGTCTACGCCATGCTCGAAGACGAGTGGAAAGAAGGCGCCACCGGCTGACCGGTGTCGTGGCCGGCGGGTCCGACGGCGACCGGCGCCACAGGCGAGCTGGGTTCCGGGCGCCGCTCCGGAGCCGATGAGGCAGCATGGGCGCGTGCTCTTCGAGAAGATCGCCCGCCCCGGGCTGTACCGGCTGGCCTACCACGATCCCGAGCTGGTGCACGAGCGCACCGTGCGGCTGCTGAGCCGCGTGGGGCCCGCGCTCGGGCCGCTCGGGCGCGTCTACGGCACCGACGACCCGGTGACCGTGCTGGGGCTGCGGTTCCCGAACCGCGTGGGGCTGGCCGCGGGCATGGACAAGAACGGGCGCGCGCTCACGGCGTGGCCGGCGCTGGGGTTCGGGTTCGTCGAGGTCGGCACCGTCACTCGGCACGCGCAGCCGGGCAACCCGAAGCCGCGGCTGTTCAGCCTCCCCGAGAGCGACGCCGTGATCAACCGGATGGGTTTCAACAACGACGGCGCCGAAGCCCTGGCCCGCCGGCTCGCCGCGCAGGGCAAGCCCCGCGTGCCACTGGGGATCAGCATCGGCAAGTCCAAGGTGACCCCGCTCGACGAGGCCGTGGCCGACTACCGCTTCTCGCTGCGCGTGCTGCACCCGTACGCCGACTACTTCGCGATCAACGTCAGCTCGCCCAACACCCCGGGGTTGCGCGCGTTGCAGGACAAGGCCGCGCTGGGCGAGCTGCTCGCCGAGCTGCGCAAGACGTCCGCCGAGCTGGGCGGGGACACGCCGCTGCTGGTGAAGGTCGCGCCTGACCTCACGGACGAGGCGCTCGCGGAGCTGCTCGAGGTGTGCCTCGGCCACGGCGTCGCGGGGCTCATCGCCACCAACACCACGCTCTCGCGCGACGGCGTCGCCGCGGCCGAAGCCCACCTCGCCACCGAGGCCGGCGGCCTGTCCGGCCGTCCGCTCACGGCGCGCTCGCTCGAAGTCGTCCGCTTCGTCCACGAGCGCACCGAAGGCAAGCTGCCGATCATCGGCGTCGGCGGCATCCTCGGCCCCGACGACGCGAGCCGGCTGCTCGACGCCGGCGCCAGCCTCGTGCAGCTCTACACCGGCTTCGCACTGCACGGACCGGCGCTGGTGCGCCGCGTCAGCCGGGGGATCGCAGGCCGGCCGTGCTGACGAACCGCAGGTAGCCGCGCCACGATTCGTACCGGTCGAGGTTCGGCGCGTCGCCTGTGGCGGCCGGTGGGCACAGCACCGCGAGCGGCGTGCTGCCGTCCTCCAGCTCCACGTGCCCGAGCACGAACGGCTCCGGCAGTGCCGCGGCGAACCGGCCGAAGCCCGCCGGCGAAAGCCGCCAGAGTTCGCCGTCCAGCGCGCCGCTGCCGGGGATCACGCCGGGCTGTGGTGGTTCGGTGTCGAGCAACACCATGCGGTACCGCTCGGCGGTCTGGACCGGCGTCACGAACCGCGCGCCCCGCAGTTCGTCGTGCAGCGGCTGGCCGCGCAGGTGCGCGCCGAACACGACCAGGTCGACCCCTTCGGCCGGGTACGGCTCGCTCGCCTGCTCCCCGGTGAGCACTGCGGCGAGGTCGAGCGCGATCTGGTCCTCGAACGCCCGCACGGCGATCGTGACGCCGAACGGCCGCTGGTCCCCCGGCGAGACCGGCACGGTCACGGCGGCGAGGTCGAGGACGTTCACGAACGCGCTGTACGTCCCCAGCCGCGCGCTCACGCCGAGCGGATCGGCCAGCGCCTCGCCGAGGTCCGGGTGGTCGGGCACGGTGGGCAGCAGCAGCGCGTCGCACTCGCCGAGCGCTTCGCGGGCCGCCGCGCGCAACCGGGCGACCTGGCCGTGGGCGTCGGCGAGCTCGTGCGCGAGGTGGGTGCCCGCCGCGGCGACGAGTCCGGCGACCGTCGGATCGGCGCCTTCCGGTTTCCCGGCCAGCACGTCTCCGGCCGACGCGAAGCGCTCGGCCACCAGCGCGCTGCCGGAGAGCAGCTCCCCGGCTTCGAAGAACACGCCGAGATCGATTGGCTCGATCACGGCGCCGGACGCTTCCAGCGACGCCACGGCCACGCCGAGAGCGCGCCTCGCCGGTCCGGACAACGCGGCGAGCCCGGCGACGTCGGGGATCGCGACCCGCGGCCGCTCCCCCGCGCCGAGGCGGACGTCGGCGGGCCACTCGCGTACGGACGCGTCCTGGCCGTCCGCGCCGGTCAGCGCGGCGAGCGCGCGCTGACCGAGCTTGAGGCTGCTCGCGAACACCGAAACGCAGTCGAACGACGGCGACGCCGGGAAAACCCCGGTCCTCGGCACGAGCCCGAGGGTCGGTTTGAGGCCGACGACGGCGTTCAGCGCCGCGGGCACCCGGCCGGAGCCGGCGGTGTCAGTACCGAGCGCGAGGTCGGCGATCCCGAGCGCGACGGCCACGGCAGAACCGCTGCTGGACCCACCCGCGACCTTCTGGGGGTCGCCGGCCGAAGCCACCGCGCCGTACGGGCTGCGCGTGCCGGCCAGCCCGGAGGCGAATTGATCGAGGTTCGTCTTGCCCAGCACCACGGCACCCGCGCCGGTGAGCCGCGTGACCGCCGTGGCGCTGGTCACGGGCACCTGAGAAAAACCCGGGCACCCCGCGGTGGTGGGCAGCCCGGCGACGTCGATGAGGTCCGTGACCGCGACGACGGTCCCGGCCAGCGGGAGGTCCTCCCCGGCGCGGACGCGCTCGTCGACGGCCTTCGCGTCGACCAGCACCTCTTCCAGCGTGCGGAGGCTGATCCACAGCTCGGGGCGGTCGACTTGCGCGAGGCGTTCGAACGCGGCCACCACCCGCTGGTGCGAGCTGGGCGGCGGGACGGGCACGGGTTCCGGTTCGGGCGGGAGCGTGGTCACGGAGGGTCCTTTCCTCGACGGAACGGATGAGTCCACTGTGTACGACCGGCGCCGCGGAACCTCAGGCCACGGCGCTGATCCTGGCGGGTGCCACCACTGACTTCATGAGAAAAACGTTAAACCGCACGCGTTTCCGTAACCAGCTGTTTCGGATTACGCCATTGTTTCGGTATTCGGGGACACTCACCCACCGTCGGCGCGGGGTGACGAGGACTAGGCCGACCGGAAACCCAAACTGCGCCATCCGGCTCGTTCCGGTGCCGCACACAGCACCCGGTCACCGCATGGGAATCCGTACACGCGGGAAAAATCACCCGCGGAAAATCCGCCGAACCGCGTGGCGGCCCCTAGGACAGGTCCCGCAACGCCAACGCGAGCCCTGCGAGGTGGTCGGTCGCGTCGGTCAGCGCCTGCTTGGACGTGCCCATGCCGTCGCTGCTGGCCGCGACCGCGCGTCCCGCCGCGGCGACCAGGCTGCCGAAGCCTTCGATGCCGTCGTCCAGCTGCTCGCGCAGCTTCGCCACGGCCGCGTCCAGTGCGCCGCGCTCACGTTCGGGGGCGGAGTTGCGGCCGCGTTCGATGGCCTGGATGCGGGCGGCCAGACCACGCAGGGCGCGGGCCGCTTCCTGGGCCGTGGCACGGGCGTCGGCCACGGAGACCTCGGGGACGGCGGTGGTGCCCAGCGAGGTGGGCACGGACAGCTGCCGCAGCAGTTCCCCGAGGGAGGCTTCCGACTCCGCCAGCCGTTCCATCGGTTCACGGGCGGCCGAGGCGGCCGGGGGCAGCGGCGGCGGGGCCGCGCTGCTCGCCTCGGGGAGTTCGAGTTTCTTCAGCTGACGCAGCTTCAGGCCGGTCCGCACGCTGAACGTGCCGAACACGACTGTGCCGAAGCCCGCGAGCACGGTCTGGGCCACGTCGGTGCCGCCGGCGCCCATCAGGCCGGTGCCGGCGAGCACGGTCAGGACCCCAAGGAAGATCGTGATGAGCAGCCACAACGTGAGCACCCGCGAGGTGCGGGTGATGCGCCGCTGGTGCTTGGCCGCGGGTTCGTTCCACCGCTGCCACTTCGCGCGCGCCTCAGCGACGGCCGGGACCTGACCGGCCACCTGCGCGAACGCGGTGGGCATGGCGGTCCGGCGCACCACGGGCGGCGCGGGACGTTTCGGCGAGGACGGCCTCGCGGCGGGCTTCCCGCCGGCCTCATCGGCCGGCGGGAAGTACCGCTGCAGCTTCTCCTGGGCACGCTGGGCGTACTCCGGCAGCTTCTCGATGTGCTTCTCGAGCTTGGCGTTGAACTCGTTGAAGTCCCGCCGTCCGCTGCTGCCGGCCATGCCCTACCCCCGGAAGTCGTCCTCGCGTCCGGCGGTCAGGCCGGGTTCTTGCCCTGCTCGGCCTGCACGCGGGCCTGGATCTCACGCTGGATGTCCGCGGCGCCCGCCGTGCCGGCCGACTTCGCGGCGCCGCCACCGTCGGTGACCTGCGCGACCGAGTCACCACGCATCGACGCGCGGATCTGCTCCAGGCGCGAGTGGCCCGCCATCTGCGTGGCGGACTCCTGCACCTCGAGCATGCGGCCCTGCACCGAGTTCTGCGCCAGCTCGGCCTGGCCCAGCGCGGTGGTGTAGCGCTTCTCGATCTTGTCGCGAACCTCTTCCAGCGACGGCGTGTTGCCCGGCGCGGCCAGCTGGCTCATCTGGTTCAGCGACGCGGAGACCTGCTCCTGCATCTTGGCCTGCTCCAGCTGCGAGAGCAGCTTGGTGCGCTCGGCCAGCTTCTGCTGCAGCATCGTGGCGTTGCGTTCCACGGCCTTCTTGGCCTGGGCCGCCGCCTGCAGCGACTGGTCGTGCAGCGTCTTGAGGTCTTCGATGCTCTGCTCGGCCGTGACGAGCTGCGCGGCGAAGCTCTCCGCCGCCGTCTCGAACTCGGTCGCCTTCTGCTCGTCGCCCTTGCCGCGGGCCTCGTCGGCGAGCACCAAGGCCTGCCGGGTCGACGCCTGCAGCTTCTCGACCTCGCCGAGCTGCCGGTTGAGCTTCATCTCCAGCTGACGCTGGTTGCCGATCACGGAGGCGGCCTGCTGCGTCAGCGCCTGGTGGTTGCGCTGTGCCTCCTCGATGGCCTGCTGGATCTGCACCTTCGGGTCGGCGTGCTCGTCGATTTTCGACGAGAACGACGCCATGAGGTACTTCCAGAACTTCACGAACGGGTTGGCCATCTCCTCCGCCTGCCTTCTTGCGTCCCACGGGCCCTGTGTGTCTCGAGGTGGGGCGTCGCTCCCCTAGTTCACAACGTCCCGACCCCGGCGTTGGGTTCCATCGTGTCAGGTCAGCCCCTGCCGTTCCAGGCGACCCCGGGGGAATTCAGGGACGACCCTGATCGATTCTGTGGATACGCGTACGGCCCCGGGGTCACAACCCGGGGCCGTACGCGTACGAAGCGTTTCTCTGCGCGTTCCTAGGCGGCGATCGTGGACGCGAGCTTCGGCGCGCCGATCGTGGTCCGCAGCTGGGTGTTCATCCGCGGAGCGGGCGAAAGCCGCAGGTCGGACAGGTCGTCGCCGACCAGCTCGGAGACCAGGCGGCCGCCTTCGAACCCGCTCGCCGACGCGGTGGCTTCCCGCTCCGCCGGCACGGTCTCCCTCGGGGCACCGTCGACCACGCGCTCGTCGACCGGAGCCACCTCCACCGACTCGAGGGCCGTCACGTCTGCCGCGACCTTGTGGAGCAACTCGCCGAGCGGAAGGTCCAGGGCGTCGCAGATGGAAGCCAGCAGCTCGCTGGAGGCCTCTTTCTGACCACGCTCGACCTCGGACAGGTAGCCGAGGCTCACCCTGGCGGCGCGGGAGATGTCACGCAGCGTCCGACGCTGGTTGGTGCGGGCATGACGGAGCCGATCACCGATCGCCTCACGCAACAGCACGGTCATCACGCGCCTCCTTCCCGAACTGGTGCCTCCTACGTTACCCAGAGCGGTGCCCCGAGCGCAGGACTTGACACGTGCGTCCGCCAAGGGCGAACGCCCCCTTCAGTGTAGATGTTCCCCGAGCAGGGAAAACGCCGAACGCACCGACGCGGTCCTGATCATGTCCCGGTCACCGGTCTCCGCCAGGGTACGGACGATCCGCGTCGACGGCCCGCTGAGACCGATGTGCACGGTGCCCGGAGGCACCCCGTCCTGGGCGGTCGGGCCGGCGACGCCGGTCAGCCCGAGGCCCCACGTGGCGCCGCACCGCTCGCGCGCTCCGTCGGCCAGCTGCGCCGCCACCTCGGGGTGCACGGCGCCGTGCTCGGCCAGCAACTTCTCGTCGACGCCCGCCAGCGCGACTTTCAGCTCCGTGGCGTACACGACGAGCCCGCCGCGCAGCACCACGCTCGCGCCCGGGATGCGGGCGACGGTGGCGCACACCAGCCCGGCGGTCAGCGACTCGGCCGTGGCCACGGTCTCCCCGCGCCGAGTCAGGACGGCCACCAGCTGCGCGGCCGCCTCGTCGAGCTCCGCCATCAAGCGCCCGTCGCCCGGCGGCCCGCCGCGCGCAGGCGGATGGCGCGGATCAGGTAGTCGACACCGGTGACCACGGTCAGCAGGACGGCGAGCCCCATCAGCACCCAGCGCACCGCGTCCGCCCCGGCCGGCAGCGGCAGCGGCAGCAGGTAGACGACGATGGCCAGGATCTGCGTCATCGTCTTGGCCTTACCGCCGCGGCTCGCCGGGATCACACCGTGACGAATCACCCAGAAGCGCAGAAGTGTGACGCCTATCTCCCTGACCGCGATCACGATCGTGACCCACCACGGCAGCTCGCCGAGCACGCTGAGCCCGACGAGCGCGGCGCCGATGAGCGCCTTGTCCGCGATGGGGTCGGCGATCTTGCCGAAGTCGGTGATCAGGCCGTACTTGCGGGCGACCCACCCGTCGACCTGGTCGGTGGCCGAGGCGATGACGAACAGGCCCGTGGCGATCGCGCGCCACGTGGTGTCCACGCCGTCGCCGGCGAAGAGCGCGAGGACGAACAGCGGCACCAGCACCAGCCGCGAGAGCGTGAGCAGGTTCGCGACGTTCAGCGTCGGGACGGGCGTCGGTTCGGGTACGGCAGGCTCGGGCATGCGGGCGGCCCCCGTTTCAGCAGGCACCTCGTGGGTCTGGGGGGCCGCTCCCTGGGACGACGCCTGCGCGGCGCGGGTCATGCCCTCGCCGGCGTCGCTGGGTGCGGCACTCACCGGTCCGCGTCCGGCACCGGGCGGACGATCAGGTCGACCCCGGCGGAGTCGACGACCTCGCAGCGCACCAGATCGCCCACCTCGACGGCGGCGCGGTCCGGGTCTTCGAGGATCACGCACTCACCGTCGACCTCGGGCGCCTGGTGGGCGGCACGGCCGACGGCGTCTTCGCCGTCCTCGGCCTCCTGCTCCACCAGCACGTCCACGAACGTGCCGATGCGATCCTCGGCCCGCTGGGCGGTGAGCTCTTCGACCAGCGCCGAGATCCGGGTGACGCGCTCGGTGACCACGGCGGGGTCGAGCTTGCCGTCGAAGGTCTCGGCCTCCGTGCCGTCCTCGTCGGAGTAGCCGAACACACCGACGGCGTCGAGGCGCGCGCCGGTGAGGAAGCGTTCGAGCTCCGCGAGGTCGTCCTCGGTCTCGCCGGGGAAGCCGACGATCACGTTGGTGCGGATCCCGGCCTCCGGCGCGTACTCGCGGATCTGCTCGGTGAGCGCGAGGAACGAGTCGGTGGACCCGAACCGGCGCATCCGGCGCAGCACCTGCTCGCTCGAGTGCTGGAAGGACAGGTCGAAGTAGTCGGCGACGCCCGGCGTGGTCGCGATGGCCTTCACCAGCTGCGGGCGCGTCTCGGCGGGCTGCAGGTAGGACACGCGCACGCGGTCGATGCCCTCGACCTCGGCCAGGCGCGGCAGCAGCAGCTCGAGGGCGCGCGTGCCGTCCCGGCCGAAGTCCTTGCCGTAGGAGGTGGAGTTCTCGCTGACGAGGAACAGTTCCTTCACGCCGTTCTCGGCGAGCCACTGTGCCTCTGCGACGATCTCCTCCGGCTGGCGCGAAACGAACGAACCGCGGAACGACGGGATCGCGCAGAACGAGCAGCGCCGGTCGCAGCCCGACGCGATCTTCAGCGCCGCCACGGGCGAATCGTCGAGCCGGGTGCGCAGCACGCGCGGGCCCCAGCCGTGCTGGGCGTGCCCGGGGACCTCCACGGCCTCCGCGGCCGCGGGCCGCTGCACCGGGCTGATCGGCAGCAGCTTGCGCCGGTCCGACGGCGTGTGCGACGCGACCGTGCGACCGGCCACGACGTCGTCGAGGCGGTCGGACAGCTCGGCGTAGTGGTCGAACCCGAGCACGGCGTCGGCCTCGGGCAGGCTTTCGGCCAGCTCCGTGCCGTAGCGCTCCGCCATGCACCCGACGGCCACGACCTTGCGGCCGGTGTCGGACGCGGCGAGCAGCGTGTCGACCGAGTCCTTCTTCGCCGACTCCACGAAGCCGCACGTGTTCACCACGACCACGTCGGAGTCCTCGGGGTCCGCCGCCAGCTCCCAGCCCCCGGCCGCGAGCCGTCCGGCCAGCTCCTCGGAGTCGACCTCGTTGCGGGCGCAGCCCAGGGTCACGAGGGAGACACGACGACTGCGGGCTGGCTCAGTGGTGGGAGAAGGCACGACGTTCAGGGTAGCCGCCGCACCCGCGCCGGTCGGCGACGGCGTCACCCAGTGCGGTGGCCCGGCCCCGCCGGTGGGCGGGCTTTCCCGCTCCCCCACCGGCGGGGCGCGCCGAAGGTCACCCGTGCGCGGGCAGATCTGCCGGTGTCAGGAGCGTCAGTTCGGCGTCGTCGACGGACTCGAGGTCGACGTCCGGGCCGGCGAGGCGCAGTGCCTGCGCGGCGATCGCCTGCTCCAGCAAGCCGCGGGCCGAGCGGCCGTTGGCGAAGCCGCTGCCGCGGTCGATCCCGGCCATGACCGCGGGCAGCGCCGCGGTGAGGTCGGGGGCGAGCCGGTAGCCGCGCTGGGTGGTCATCGCCGTGAAGATCGCGGCCAGCTGCTCGTCGGAGTAGTCCGCGAACTCGACGGTGCCGCCGAAGCGCGAGCGAAGGCCGGCGTTGGCGTCGAGGAAGCGGTCCATGTCGGCGGGGTAGCCGGCGGCGATGACGATCAGGTCGTCACGGTGGTTCTCCATCTGGACCAGCAGCTCGGCAATAGCTTCCTGGCCGTAGTCGGCGTGGCCGCCGCCGTAGGTCTGCACGAGGGCGTAGGCCTCGTCGATGAACAGCACGCCGCCGAGCGCGCGTTCGCACACCTCGCGGGTCTTGGGCGCGGTCTGGCCGAGGTACTCCCCGACCAGGTCCGGCCGCGCGACCTCGACCAGGTGCCCGGACGTCAGCAGCCCCAGCTCCCGGTACAGCCGCCCCATGAGCCGGGCGACGGTCGTCTTCGCCGTGCCCGGGTTGCCGGTGAAGACGAGGTGGCGGCTGCTCGCCCCGACGGGCAGGCCGGCCTTGCGCCGCCGCGCGTCCAGCCGCGCGCCGGCGACGAGCGCGCGCACGCGTTGCTTGACCGCGTCGAGGCCGATCATGCCGTCGAGCTCGGCCAGCAGGTCGTCGAGACCACGGCGGGGTCCGGCGTCGTCCGTGACCGCGACGCCGGACTCCCCGGCGCCCGGCAGATCGGCGGCGACCAAAGTGGACAGTGCCGACGTCGGGGTGTCCGGCTGCGCCGCGAGCCGGGCCGACTGCTTGCCGATCGTCGACTCCAGCACGCCGCGGGCGGAGCGGCCGTTGGCGAAGCCGCGCCCACGCGGGATGCGGCGCATGGCCTCGGGCAGTTCCGCGAGGAGGTCGTCGGAGAGCTCGTAACCCTGGCCTCGCGCGAGGACGCGGTAGATCCCGGCGAGCTCGTCGGCGGTGTAGTCGGGGAACTCGATCCGGGTGGCGAACCGCGAGCGCAGACCCGGGTTCGTCTCCAGGAAGCCGTCCATCTCCTTCGGGTAACCGGCGGCGAAGACGACGAGGTCGTCGCGGTGGTTCTCCATCTGGAGCAGGATCTCGGTGACGGCTTCGCGACCGTAGTCGTCGTCCTTGTCCAGCGCGAGGCTGTAGGCCTCGTCGATGAAGAGCACACCGCCCGACGCGCGTTCGCACACGGCGCGGGTCTTCTTCGACGTCTCGCCGACGTACTCGCCGACCAGGTCCGGCCGCGCGACCTCGACGACGTGGCCCTTCGGCAGCGTCCCCAGCGCCTGGTAGATCTTGCCGAGCAGCCGCGCGACGGTCGTCTTGGCCGTGCCGGGGTTTCCGGTGAGCACCAGGTGTCGGCTGCGGCTGGCCACGGGCAGGCCCGCGTCATGGCGCCGGGCGTCGATCTGGGCCTCGGCGACCAGCGCGCGCACGCGCTGCTTCACCGAGTCGAGGCCGATCATCGTGTCCAGCTCGGCCAGCAGCTCCTCGATCGGCTGCCCGCTCCGCTGCTCGGCCGCGGCGACGAGAGGCGCGAGGTGCTGCTGCGTCAGGTGGATCCGGCCGTCCGCCGACGGACCGCTCGCGACGGCTTCCCGCCCGGCGGCGTCCAGCAACGCCTCGACACCGCGGGCGCCGGCGGAGAGGTTCGCAAGCTGCGCCAGCCGGTCGCGGACGTCCGGAGGCAGCACAAAGGAGCGCTCGACCGCGACGACGTCCAGCAGCGCGGCCGCGTGCGCGGGCCGGGTGAACTTCGGCAGCCGGTACTGCAGCACGGCGGAAACCAGGTCCGGTGCCTCGGTGCGCAGCCGCTCGGCCACGCGCTCGGTGCCCGCGAGCACGAGCAGGCGGCAGCTGCCTTGGTCGTGCGCGTAGTCCCGCAACGCGCGCAACACACCGGCCGGATCCTTGTCCAGGAGCGTGTCGAGGTCTTCGACGAGGACCAGCGCCGGGTCGGTGCGCCGCGAGACAAACCCGCGCAGCGCGTCGCCGGCCGAGTCTTCGTCGCCCAGCACCTCGGCCGCGCCGGCCGTGACGAAGTCCTCGAACCCGACGTCGGCCGCGCCGAGCCCGTCGCGCACCGACCGCCACAGCCGGCGCTGCCCCGTGTGCGGCTGGCCGACGAGCAGCACCAGCGGGTTCGGCTGCCGGTTGCCGGAAGCGTTGCGCCGCTCCCATTCCTGGTACGCGACGGTCCACTCGGCGTACGCCTGCTCGTAGCGCTCCTGCTCTTTCCGGCCCCGGGCCCGGTTGCCGGCGGCGAGCAGGTCGAAGGTCATCGAGCGGGTGTTGCGGGCGAGGTCGTCGAGGAGCCCGCCCTGCTTGCCCTGGGGTCGCTCGGGTTCCGGCGGCGGCGGTTCACCCGAGCCACCCTGGCCGTGTCGCGTGCGGTCGGCCCACGAGACGACCTGCACCACGCGGCGCACGAACTCGGCCGCCGGCTCGTCACCGGAGACGAACCCGCCGCCGCTCAGGTTTTCCACCCGGACGGAGGTTTCCGCCGGACGCGCCGGCGTCGGCGGCGCGACAGGACCGGCCGGACCGTTTTGCGGCGGCGCGGGTTGAGCGGGCACCGGCGCGGACGGGAGCGGCGGTGCCTGTGCCGGCATCGGCGGTGGCGCGGACCGACCCGGCCACGACTGTGCGGGCACCGGCCCGGACTGGGGCGGTGGCGCGGGCGGGAAACCGGTCTGGACCGGCTGAGCGGGTTGCGGTCCGGGCGGCATCGGCCGTGCGTTTTGCCCGCCCGGAGCACCAGGTCCGGCCGGCGCCGCGAACGGTCCCCGCGGACCACCTCGGCCGCCAGGTCCCAGGCCCGGCTGCCCGCCGTTCGGCGGCATCATCCGCGTCCCGGCCCGATACGCCGGATCCGGCGGCACCACCCCGAACTGCCACGCACCACCCGGTCGTGACCACTGCCACGGCTGTCCCGGCACCAGCAGCCACGAAGTGCCGTCCGGTCCGGCCAGCGTCGTCGTCCGGCCCACCGCAGCCTCGGCCTGGGCGGCCTGGAATGCGTCCCACCCCGCGCGCGTCATCTCCCCCGCTTCCCCCTGTCGATCTCCCGGTGCCGCAGCACACGGGCATCAAGGAACCGGGGCGATCACCACTTCAGGGCGGCCTTCATCTGCTTGTCGGCGATGGGGGCCAGCGTGGTCAGGAATGTGGCGGTGAGGTGGTTGTCGTCCATGTACACCAGCACGTTGCCGACCACCGGCGGGCAGGTGTCCTTGTCGCAGAAGTAATCCGTGAAGTCGAGGAACGACACGTTGCCCGGCACGCCGCGCGTGCTCGTGTACGACGGCGTGGCCGGCTGCACGGCGTCGCGGTCGAGCACGCACACCGGGTTGGTCGGCCCCTGCTGCGCGACACAGGCGGCCATGTTGAACGCGAATCGCGGATTGTCGCGCAAGGCCACCACGGGAATGCCGGCCTTGTCCATTGCCGACCACTGGTTCACGAAGCCCGGCGGGGTCGTCTCGGTGATGCCCGCGTGGGTGTTCACGCTCGCCAGGGTGACCACGGCGTCGGGGTGCATCGCGACGATCTCGTCGGCCGCGGCCTTGTTCCAGTCCATGCAGGCCTGGTCGCCGGGCATCAGGTCGGCGTTGCTGGAGAACGGGCAGGCGCCCTTCAGCATCGACGTCACGGCCCAGCCCTCGGTCTGGACCATCGGCAGGAACGCGGCGATGTACTGCTGCATGTGCGAGTCGCCGACGAGGACCACGCGCTTCTTCGGCGGGCCTTCGGGGTTCTGCGTGCAGACCTTCAGTTCCTCGTTGCGCGGCGACATCGTGCACTTGTCGTCGGTGATGCCCGCCCAGTCTTCGGGCAGCTTCAGCGTCGGCGGCACGATCGAGGGCTCCGCCGAACCGCGGTAGGTGAACCCGGGTGCGTGCGCGGCGGCTCCGGGGTGGTCGGCGTCCGCGAGCGAGATCGTGTAGTTGGCCTGTGCCGAGGTGTACGTGCCCCACACACCGGCCGCGATCAGCACCGGCGCCAGCGCCAGAATGCCGAACCGGTAGGCGCCCCAGCGCTTCACCGTGCCGATCTTCGACAGCCGGATCGGGTTCTCGATGAAGTGGTAGGTGAGGATCGAGAGCACGAACGACGCGCCGATCACCACCGCGCCGCCGAGCAGGCCGACGGCCGCGCGGTCGCGCGCGACCAGGTAGAACACCAGCACCGGCCAGTGCCACAGGTACAGCGAGAAGCTCAGGTTGCCGAGGTAGCCCAGCGGCTTCGAGCTGAGCCAGCGGTCGGCGCCGAAAACGGTGTTCGTCTGGCCGGCCACGAGCACGAGCCCGGCCGAGAGCGTCGGCCACAGCGCGATCCAGCCGGGGAACACCGAGTCGACGCGCAGCACGATGCCGCACAGCACCAACCCGGCCACGCCGATCCAGCCGAGCACCACGCGCAGGCCCCGCGGCAGCGTGAACGAGTCGAGGAACATCACCATCAGGCCGCCGAGCGCGAACTCCCACACGCGGGTGAGGCCGTGGAAGTAGGCCAGCGGCTGGTCGACGGCGGTGAGGTACACCGAGTACGCCAGCGAAGTCACGAACAGCGTGATGAGCAGCGTGTTCACGGTGTGGCGCAGCGACAGCCCGAGGCGGCGCACGAGGAAGCCGAGCGCGACGAAGACCAGCGGCCACAGCAAGTAGAACTGGCCCTGGATCGACAGCGACCAGAAGTGCTGGACCAGGCTCGCGCTGTTGTGCTGGGCGAAGTAGTCGACGGAGTCGGCAGCCAGCTGCCAGTTCTCGTAGAACAGCGCGGAGGCGAAGACCTCGCGAATGGTCTGGAACCAGCGGTCCTCGGGCAGCAGCAGCGTGGAGACGACCACCACCGTGAGCAGCACGGTCATCGCCGCAGGGAGGAGCCGCTTGATCATCCGGCCCCACATCGGCCGCAGCTCGATCTTCCCGCGCAGCAGCGCGCGGTAGAGCTGGCCGGTGATCAGGAAGCCCGACACCAGGAAGAACACGTCGACGCCGCCGGAGATCCGGTCGAGCCACACGTGGTAGACCACGACCAGCAGCGAAGCGAGGGCTCGCACGCCCTGCAGCTCGGGCCGGAAACGGCTCTGCGCAGCAGCAGGCGCCGGAGGCTTACCGGGTCGTTCAGGCGCGACCACGGTGGTCCCGGACATGCGCTTCCTCCCCCAGAGGCCACACGGGGCGGCCTGATGTTCTGAGCGGCTACTGATCGATCGGGGCGTGCAATAGCTATACGTGAAGGCCGTTTAGGTCACGCATCCGGGGTACCTCGATCGAGCCGTCCGGGGCGCCGGGCGCCGCGATCGATATCTTGGACCGTGTGCCCCTTGACTCCGTCCGACCCACTGTCCGCCGCGCGCGCATAGCCGACGTCCGCAAGATCAAAGCACTGGTCGACGCCGACGCCGGCCGCGTGCTGCTCGAGAAAGACCTGGTCACGCTGTACGAGGCGATCCAGGAGTTCTGGGTGGCGGTGGACGAGGACGGCACCGGCGACGAGGACGTGCTCGGTGCCGCGGCGCTGCATGTGCTGTGGGAGGACATCGCCGAGCTGCGCACGGTCGTGGTCGACAAGGCCGCGCGCGGCCGGGGCATCGGTCACGCGTTGGTGGGCCGGCTCGTGGACGAGGCGCGCGACCTGGGCCTCAAGCGGCTGTTCGTGCTGACGTTCGAGACCGGCTTCTTCCTGCGCCACGGCTTCGTCGAGATCGACGGCACGCCCGTGTCGCACGAGGTGTACGAGGAGATGCGCCACTCGCTCGACCCGGGTGTCGCGGAGTTCCTCGACCTGCCCTACGTCAAGCCGAACACCCTGGGCAACTCGCGCATGCTGCTGGAGTTCTAGACCGGCCCGGAGCTCGCGGTGCGCCGTCGCGCGGCCTCGTCCGTTCGGAAAGCCGAAAACCTCGGGCCCTTCGCTCACGCTCGGCCGGTTGCGGGCGCGCGCCGGCCTCCCCGCGGCCAAGATCGAGTGCGGCCGCCGCGGCGGCCGAGACGATCTTCGCCTCGCGACAGGGAGCCCTGATGGAGTTCGACCACGTCCTGACCACCACGCCGTCGGTGCGGCGCAAGCTGGACCTGCGGCGTCCGGTGGAGAACGAGGTGCTCGCCGAGTGCCTCGAGCTGGCCCTGCACGCACCCACACCCGGCAACCAGCAGTCGTGGCGCTGGCTCGTCGTGCGCGACCAGGACGTGAAGAACCGGCTGGGCGAGCTGTTCCGCCGCGTCGGACTGGCGTACCTGGAGCAGTACGCGGACGCCGCCGCCGCCGACCCGGCCATGGCCCGCTCGGTCGCCTCCGGCCGGCACCTGATCGACGTGATCGAGCAGGTCCCGGCGTTCGTGGTGCCGTGCGTCGAAGGCCGCACGACCGGCGCGAACGTGGCCGACGCGGTGCTCTACGGCGGCATCTTCCCTGCCGTGTGGAGCTTCCAGCTGGCCCTGCGCTCGCGCGGCCTGGGCTCGACGCTCACCACCTACCACCTGCAGACCGAGGCCGAAGCGGCCGAGATCCTGGGCGTCCCCGAGGGCTACACGCAGGCCTGCCTGCTGCCCGTGGCCTACACGACCACGACCGACTTCAAGCCCACCCCGCGCCGCCCGCTGTCGGAGGTCGCCTACCTCGACCACTGGGGAAAGTCGCTCGGCTGATCAGCTCACCCGCAGCGTGATCCGCTCGCCCGCGCGGCTCACGTCGACGAGCTCGACGTGAGCCGCCGCGTACGTCAGGTCGTGCGGCCCGCGCCCGCCGGTGTGCAGCTGCGCCGCGGTCTGCTCCCCGCGCCCCGGCTGGCTCAACGACACGGCCACGACCGCGTCACCGGCCCACACGCACGTGACGTTCGCCGGGCACCGCGAGTCCTCGACCAGGCGCGTGTACCGCACGGTCAGGTCCTTCGTGCTCAGCTGCGCCTCCTGACCGACCTTGAGCGCCACGTCCCGGCCGGGGTCCGCCGGCACGGTCCCCACCGCGGCGGCCGGCGGCGGCGCACCGCCCGCACCGTCGAGCGTGTGCGCGAGCGCCACCGAACTCCCCGCGCCCACCGCGAGCACGGCGACGGTCCCGATGGCCAGAGCGAGCTTGTGCGCGTCCATGTGATCAGGACGGAAGGATCACCGGTCCTGGTTGCACGACCGGCCGGATGATCTTCGCGACCAGGGTGCCGACCTGGGTCGACGGATTGATCTCATGCCCGGCGGAGTCCCGGCACGCCCGGTTGACCGCGGCGTCGACTCCGTGGGCGAAATCCTGGAAGTCGAGCGCGGACTTGCGGTAGCCCGGGACGTGTCTACGCAGCCTGCGCTCGACTTCGGCGTACCGGGTCATCGGAGCAGCGCATGCCTCGAAGTGGAGAAGAAGCCAGTACTCGAAACACGGGTTGGAGATGGCGAGGTTGATCCCGCACTGCCTGGCCAGCACCAGTGCCCGCGTCAGATCGAACTCGTCGACGTCGACCACGCACCACACTTCGTCGTGTGAGCCTTTCGCGCGGTCCCGCACCGCGGCCGCATAGGCGACAACGGTCTCCGGATCCGCTGCTTCGCCATGATCTTCACGGTCACCGCGGGGTTGCGCCGGGCGCGTTTCAGCTCGTCGAAGTACACCGGCTCCGTGGCCTTGGCTCCGCAGACCACGAGCAGCGTCGCGCCCTCCGCCCGGAAGGCACGCCGACGACGGGTGGTGTTCTCGCGACGGATCATCCGCGCCGCAGCGCGCTTGTGAAGTCGCCGAGGACCGGCACCGCGCCGTAAGCACCCGCGAGGTAACGCCGTTCGGTGTTCTGGTCCTTCCGGGGTTTGAAGTCGGAGAGCGGGTACAGCTCGCTGGCGCCGTCGGCGTTCTTGTCCACGAACCAGATCTCGTCACGCGCCAGCACCTCATCGCCGAGCATCGTGCCCAGCAGGGTGGTGTCGTGGGTCGTGAAGATCAGCTGGGCCCCGGTCTTGTTCGTGGCCTCGTCTCGGAACAGGCTGATCAACCTGGCCAGCAGGGCGGGATGCAGGCTGGTCTCCAGTTCGTCGACGACGAGCACCGCACCACGTTCAAGCGCGCCGAGCACCGGCGGCAGAAGGCCCAGCCAGTTTCGCGTCCCCGCGGACTCGTCGTCGAGTTCGAACGCCTCGCCCTGTGATCCGTGGACGAGGTTCACCTTCATCCTCCGGCCGTCGCTGCCCGGACGATCCGGCACCACGCCGACCACCAGGTCGGTGATGCCGATGTCCGCCGCCTTGAGCAACGACAAGAACGTGTCCGACCGTGCCGATTCGTCGAGCAGGTACGCCCCGACCCACTGCTCGAGGAAGCCGGGCCCCACTCTGTCCAGCGCGCCGGGATCGACGACCTGCAGCTGCAGGTTGAACCACTGGAAGGCCGCCATCAACGGTCCCATCGACAGCCGATCGCACTCGGCGAGCAGCAAGGTGTCCGGCCGGAGGAGCTCTTCGAGGAGACCGATCTTCGTGCGCAGTTCCGTGACGGAACTGCCGACCTTGATCGTCGCACCGGTGCGTTCGAACAGGACCCGCTTGCGCTTTTCCGGGTAGGAGTACAACCACTCCTCGACGATCATGTCGTCTTTGACCACGAAGCCATAGGTGTGCGGGACCCCATCCGCAAGCAAGTCCGTGACGAAGACCGAAGGCTCGTCTTTCGTCCGCGGGTCGAGCCTGAAGGGCCTCTGGATCTTCGCCGCGCCTTCGACCGCCTCGCCCCAGCGGGACACCGCGGGACCCGCCACCAGGCGTTTGGCCATGGCCAGGCCGTCCAGGAGATTCGACTTGCCCGACGCGTTGGCACCGAAGATCGCGGCGACAGGCACGGCCTGCCGACGATCACCCGGCAACGCCGGCATCAGGAGTAACTCGTGCTCGTCACGGAACGACCGATGGTTGCCCAGCCGAAAACTTCGAAGCACCCTGACCACCTCCTCGGAGGAGCTTCGCGCTGTTCTCTACCAGTAAACCGCATAGAACAGCACGAAGCTCCGGCAGGAGCCGCGTCAGAAGTCCTCGTCGTCCGAGTCGCCCGGCGAGGCGTCGCCGCCGCGGATCATGAACAGGACGCCCTCCAGCTCTTCCGGCTTGATGAGCACGTCGCGGGCCTTCGAGCCCTCCGAGGGGCCCACGACGCCGCGGCTTTCGAGCAGGTCCATGAGGCGGCCGGCCTTGGCGAAGCCGACGCGGAGCTTGCGCTGAAGCATGGACGTGGAGCCGAACTGCGAGGTGACGATGAGCTCGGCGGCCTGGAGCAGCACGTCGAGGTCGTCGCCGATGTCGGGGTCGATCTCCTTCTTCTCGCCGGCCTTCTGAGCCGTGACGCCGTCGGTGTAGTCGGGCTGCGCCTGGTCCTTGGCGAACGAGACGACGGCCGCGATCTCCTCGTCGCCCACGAACGCGCCCTGGATGCGGACCGGTTTGCCGGCGCCCATCGGCAAATACAACGCGTCGCCCATGCCGATGAGCTTCTCGGCGCCCGGCTGGTCGAGGATGACCCGCGAGTCGGTGAGCGACGACGTGGCGAACGCGAGCCGCGAGGGCACGTTGGTCTTGATCAGGCCGGTGACGACGTCGACCGACGGCCGCTGCGTGGCCAGCACCAGGTGGATGCCGGCGGCGCGCGCCTTCTGCGTGATGCGCACGATCGCGTCTTCCACGTCGCGGGGCGCGGTCATCATGAGGTCGGCCAGCTCGTCGACGATCGCCATGATGTACGGGTACGGGCGGTACTCGCGCTCGCTGCCCGGGGGCGCCGTGATCTCGCCGGAGCGGACCTTCCGGTTGTAGTCGTCGATGTGGCGGACCTTGTTGACCTGCATGTCCTGGTAGCGCTGCTCCATCTCCTCCACGAGCCAGGCCAGCGCGGCGGCGGCCTTCTTCGGCTGGGTGATGATGGGCGTGATCAGGTGCGGGATGCCCTCGTACGGCGTGAGCTCGACCATCTTCGGGTCGATGAGGATCATGCGGCACTCGTCCGGCGTCGCGCGGGCGAGCAGCGACACCAGCATCGAGTTGACGAAGCTCGACTTACCGGAACCGGTCGAGCCCGCCACCAGCAGGTGGGGCATCTTCGTGAGGTTCGCGGTGACGAAGTGGCCCTCGATGTCCTTGCCGAGCCCGATCACCATCGGGTGGTTGTCCTTGACCGTGGACGGCGCGCGCAGCACGTCGCCCAAGCGCACCATCTCGCGGTCGGAGTTCGGCACCTCGATGCCGACGGCCGACTTGCCGGGGATCGGCGCGAGCAGCCGGACGTTGTCCGTGGCCACGGCGTACGCGATGTTCTTCGTGAGCGCCGTGATCTTCTCGACCTTCACGCCCGGGCCGAGCTCGACCTCGTAGCGCGTGACCGTGGGGCCGCGGGTGAAGCCGGTGACCTGCGCGTCGATGCTGAACTGGTCGAGCACGCCGGTGATCGCCTCGATCATGGCGTCGTTGGCCTTGCTGCGGGACTTCGGCACGTCGCCGAGCTTCAGCAGGTCGGGTGACGGCAGCTGGTAATCGCCCTCGACGGTCCGCGTCATCGCCAGCGGCGGCTCCGGCGCCTTCTTCGGCTTCTTCTCCGGCACCTCTTCGGCGGGCTTCGGCTTGGGCGGGCGCACCGGCATCGGCGGCTCGGCCAGCATCGCGTCGAGGTCGAGCTGCTCGCCCTCGGTGTCGGCACTGCTCTGGCGGCGACGCGACGGCTTGCGCAGCCGCACGGCCTTCGGGTCGGCCTCGACGACCTCGTCGGCCTCGGGTTCCGCGTTGTCGCCCTCGAGGTCGGCCAGCTCGTCTTCGTCGAGGCCCCACGTGCGCAGGCGGTGCGGGATCTCGCGCACGGGCGTGCCGGTGAACACCAGCACGCCGAACAGCAGCGCCAGGATCAGCAACGGCACGGCGACCCACGTGGTGACGCCCTTGGTCAGCAGCCCGCCGGACAACAGCCCGATGATGCCGCCGGCGTACATGCGGCCGTCGTTGGTTTCGGGCAGCGCCGTGAAGATGTGCAGCATCCCCAGCACGGACAGCACGACCAGCACCGTGCCGATCACCATCCGCGGCCGGGTCTCGGGGTTCGGCTCCGACCGCATCAACGCGACCGCGACCACCACCAGCGCCAGCGGCAACGTCACCGCGCCGGCGCCCAGCACCGTGCGCGTCGCGACCTCCACGGCCGCCCCGATCGGCCCCGCGGCCCGCCACCACACGCCCACGGCCGCGACGATCGCCAGCGCGATCAGCCCCAGCGCCAGCCCGTCACGGCGGTGTTCCGCCTCCAGCTCCCGCGTGCGCCCGACCGTGCGGGCCAGCGAGCCGACGCCCTTGGCCACCAGGTTCCACGTGCCGCGCACGCCGCGCCCGAACGCGCCGGACTTCGCCTTTCCCCGCCGCGGCGGAGGCTTACGCGCCGTGCTCCGCGGCCGTGACCCAGAACTTGAAGAACGCGACCCGGAAGCCCCGGACGAGCGCGGCTTCGCCGGCGTGCGCGAACCACGCGCCGGTGCCTTCCCGCCGCTTCCCGCCGTGCTCCGCTTCCTCGTCGCCGACCCAGACATGCCTCCACGGTAACGGCCCGGGACCGATAGTCACATGCGCCACTCTCAGCGCAGGAGAAACAATCGTCGCGAAGGTCCCGGCCGACCTGGTGGATCTCCGCTCAGCAGAGCGATTCGGCCGCGGCGAGGATCTTCTCGGCCTTCGCCTGGTCGACCGACACATCGGCGCTGATGAAATACCAGGTCGCGCTCGCGAGCACGGCCGCGTGGTCCTTACCCTGCGCGACGTCGTCGCACAGGTCGTGCGCGTGCACGATCGCGGCGCCCATGTTGGTGACGAGGCCGGGATCGATCGAACCGAGGGCCGCGAGGTAGGCCCGCTCACGTGGTCCGATCGCGACGGCCCGCGGCGAAGGCTTTGGCGTCGGCACCGGGGCGGGGTCCGGGCCGCCGCAGGCGGCGAGGAGGACCAGCGCGGCGGGGATCAGGACGAGTTTGCGCACGGCCGCTACAGCGTGGGTACGCGCCGGTTCGTTACGAAGCCGAGGTCACGTGGTCAACCACCCCAGCGGGCCGAGATCGACCCCGTGACATGCTCTGCCCATGTTCGCGCTGCAACAGGACGAGTTCCCGGCCCCGCGTCGTGCCCCGGCGATCTGGCGGACGATGCTCAACATCGACCGCGGGCTGGTCAACATGGTGGGCCGGCTGACGGTGTCGGGGGCGGTGCCGCGGGAGCTGCGGGGGCGGCCGTTGCTGATGGCGGCGAACCACATCGGCGTGTTCGACGCGTTCGTGCTGATGGCGGCGTGCAAGAGGATCGGCATCAACCCGCGGTTCATGCTGGCCGGGGGCATCCTGGACGCGCCGGTGATCGGGCCGGCGTTGCGCGTGAGCGGGCATCTGCGGGTGGACCGCAAGCACGCGGCGACGGCCATCGGGCAGTTCGCCGAGGCCGTGGAGGAGCTGAAGACCACGCGGGAGCCGATCGTCGTCTACCCGGAGGGGCGGATCAGCCACGACCCCGGGCTGTGGCCGGAGCGCGGCAAGACGGGGGCGGCGCGCCTGGCGCTGGCCGCGGATGTGCCGGTGATCCCGATCAGCCAGTGGGGCGCGCACGAGGCCGTGTACTGGGGCACCGAGACCGTGAACGGCCCGGCCGACCTGGTGCCGCTCGCGCGTTCGGGCCTGAGCGCGCCCCTGCGTCGCCCGAGGTTCAAGGTGCACTTCGGGGCGCCGGTGGACCTGGCGGACGTCGAGCCGGAGCGGCCGGGCGCCGGGGTGCGCGCGCACGCGAAGATCATGCAGGCGATCACCGACGGCCTCGTGCCGCTGCGCCGCGACGAGCCCGTGCGGCCGCGGTTCAACGACCCGACGCGGCCGACGGACACCGTGAGCCCGTGGAAGCCGGGACCGCCCACCCCTCGGACACCACAGTCCTGAACCCGCGCTTTCGCCTAGAGTCGCGGGGCGTGAGCACACGCATCCTCGTCGTCTACTACAGCGCCACCGGCAACACCGCCGCCCTCGCCTCCGCGCTGGCCGAGGGCGCCCGGGAGACCGGTGCCGAAGTCCGGGTCCGGACCGTGCGCGAGACCGCGCCCCCCGAGGCCGTCGCGAGCAACCCGCGCTGGCAGGCGTGGGTGGACTCCGGTCCGCACCACGAGTACGCCACCCTCGCCGACCTCGAGTGGGCCGACGGCATCGCCGTGGGCAGCCCCACCCGCTTCGGCGGTCCCGCGGCCCAGCTGAAGTCCTTTTTGGACAGCACGGGTGGCTTGTGGGCACAGGGAAAGCTGGCCGACAAGGTCGCGACGTCGTTCACCACGGCGTCGACCGCGCACGGCGGCCTCGAGGCGACCGTGCTGGCCACGAACAACATCTTCTACCACTGGGGCGCCATCGTCCTCCCGCTCGGCTACGGCGACCCGCACCTGAAGGAGTCTGGCAACCCGTACGGCGGCTCGTTCGTCTCGCGCAAGTCCGCCGCGCCCGACGACCTGGCGCTCGGCGCGCTGACCCGGCAGGGCAAGCGCCTCGCGACGATCACCACCCACGTCGCCACCGGACTGAAAGCGGACGATAACCGCTAAAACGGTTTCGGTGGTGACGAGAAAGTCGTACTGTCGACGGGCGTGACCACCGAACTGCCCGTCCTCACGCCGCCCCGCGTCGCGCACCGCGCCCGCGGGGTGGCGTTCGTACTGCTCGCCGCGCTGTTCTTCAGCACGTCGGGCACGCTCGGCAAGCCCGCGATGGCCGCCGGGATGACGCCGGAGCAGGTCGCGACGTTCCGCATCGGCTTCGCGGGCCTGCTGCTGCTCGCCGGCACGGCCGCCATCGCGCCGCGCACGCTCAAGGTCCGCCGCGGCGAGTGGCCGATGCTGCTCGCGTACGGCCTGCTCGGCGTCGCCGGCACGCAGTTCGCGTACTTCATCGCCGCCGACCGCGTGCCCGTGGGCATCGCGATCCTGCTCGAGTTCCTCTCCCCCGTGCTGATCGCGCTGTGGGTGCGCGTGGTCCGCCGCACACACCTGCCGCGCGCCATGTGGGCGGGCATCGGGCTCGCCATCGCCGGCCTCGCGCTCGTCGGCCAGGTCTGGCAGGGCCTCACCCTCGACGCGATCGGTGTCCTCGCCGGCCTGGGCGCCGCGGTGTGCTCCGCCGGCTACTTCCTCATCGGCGAACGCGCCGTCGCCGACCGCGATCCCCTCGGCCTGGTCACGTGGGGCATGGTCATCGGCGCCGTGATCGTGTCCGTGGTCAGTCCACCGTGGACGATCCCGTGGTCACTGCTGGACCACGCCGTGGAGTTCGGCCCGTGGACGCCGCCGATCTGGCTGCTGCTGACGTTGCTGGTGCTGCTCTCGACCGTGCTGTCCTACCTGCTCGGCATCACGGCGCTGCGCCACCTGCCCGCCTCGGTCGCCAGCGTGCTCGGCCTTCTCGAACCCGTCACGGCGACGGCCTTCGCGTGGGCGCTGCTCGGCGAGGCGCTGGCGTGGCCCCAGGCCCTCGGCGCGGCGATCCTGCTCGGCGGAGCGTATGTGGTGCAACGGTTTTCGAAAGGCGTGACCTAACCCTGCCGGGCGGGCCGGATGGTCAGGTCGCCGATCTCGACGTCGTCCGGCTGCTCGATCGCGAACGCGATGGCCCGCGCCACGGCCTCGGGCGCGATACCCAGCGCCGCCATGGCTTCCCGCGCCTGCGCCCGCTGCCCGGGATCCTCGACGTAGTCGACGAGCTCTGTGCGGACGTACCCCGGCGAGATGGAGGTCGTCCGCAGCACGCCGTCGGTGGACTCCTGGCGCAGCGCCTCGAGCAGCGTGCGCACGGCGTTCTTGGTCCCCGCGTACACGGCCTGCGCCGGCACGATCTTGAGGCCCGACGTCGACACGGTGGTCACGAGGTGCCCACTGCCCTGCTCGCGGAACACCGGCAGCGCGGCCGCGATGCCGTGCAGGACCCCGCGCAGGTTGACGTCGATCATCGCGTCCCAGCTGTCCACGTCGAGATCGCCCACCGGGGCGATGCGCGCGACGCCGGCGTTGGCCACCAGCACGTCGAGCCGGCCGAACCGGTCCACGGCCAGTGCCACCAGCCGCTCGAGATCGGCCCGCTTCGTCACGTCGACGTCCAACATCTCCGCGCGCCCGCCCGCGGCCCGGATCCGCGCCACGAGCACGGCCAGCCGGTCGGTGCGCCGCGCACCCAGCACCACCGCCGCACCGCGGGTCGCCAGCTCCAGTGCCGTCGCCTCCCCGATCCCACTGCTCGCGCCGGTGATGGCGACGACCTTGCCCTCCACTGTGCTCATCTCGACCTCTCCGCCATAAGCTGACAACTGTCCGCTTATGGCTCCACCGTACCGGACACTTGTCCACTTAGTCGAACGAAGCGAGGTGACGCCGGTGGCGAGCCGTGAGCTGCGGTCCGACGCGGTGGCCAACCGGGACCGCATCGTCGAGGCGGCGCGGGCCGAGCTGAGCAGGTCCAACGGGGCGATCGACGACCTCAGGCTCCACGGGGTCGCGAAGGCCGCGGGCGTGGGCCAGGGCACGCTCTACCGGCACTTCCCCACCCGCGAGCACCTGCTGGCGGAGGTGTACCGCCACGAGCTGACCCAGCTCGTGGACGCCGTGCCGCCGTTGCTGGCCGAGCACCCGCCGCTGATGGCCCTGACCCACTGGCTGCACCGGCTGGTCGAGTACGCGCGCGTCAAACGCGGGGTCATGGCGGCGATCGAGGCCTCGGCGTGGCACGACCTGTACGCCGGGCAGCACCACCGGCTCGACGAAGCGCTCGGCACGCTGCTCGATCGAGGGAAAGCCGCCGGTCAGGTGCGCGGTGGGGTCGATGCCGCCGACGTAATCCTGCTCTTGGGCGCGTTGTCGCGGATTCCCGAGGCGGAGTGGGAGCCGCGGGCCCGCACCGTGGTCACGGTCATCGTCGACGGTCTCCGTCCGCCGAGAGACCCGGCCTAGCGCGCCACGAGCTGGGCCAGCGCCCCGTAGAACACTTCGCCGATCTTCGTCGGGTCGCGCGTCACGTACGCGCCGCCGCCGGTGATCGCGGTGATGGCGGACAGCTCGGTCTCGTCGGCATCCTCGCCGATGCCGATCGCGATCACCGGCAGCGGGTGCGCCGGGTCGGCGAGGCGGGTGAGGCCGGCCAGGAACGCGTCGCGGGTGATGCCGGACGTGTCCTCGTTGCGGCCGTCGGTCATCACGATCACGACGTTGAGCACGCCGGGCTGCCAGTCACGGCGGGCGAGGGCGTAGACGTCGAGCACGGAGTCGTAGAGGCCGGTGCCCGCTCTCGGAATGGCGCGCACAGCGGTGAGCCGCGCGAGGTCACCTGGCGTGAGGTGCTGCGCGACAGGCGCGAGGGGAAGCACCTCGCGGTAGTCCTTGGTCCCGTCGAGCCTCGTGGCGAACTCCCAGATCCGCAGCTGCGTCGAGGGCCGGAACAGGTGCAGCGCCTGCTCGGCGGCGGCCACGGTCACCTGCATCCGGTTCAGGTTCGTGCCCGGCACGCGGGCCTCCATCGAGCCCGAGACGTCCAGCAGCACCTCCGCGCGCGCGTCGAGGTTCACGCCCGCCCACTGGGTGAGCAGCACCTTGAGATCGGCGCCCGACGGCACGGGCGCGCTGCGCTGCGCGGCCGCCTGCACGTGCGGGTCGTCCTCGTGTCCGGCCAGTGCCTGCCCGGGCACGCGCAGGGCGGCGCGCCCGAGGGCCGCCGTTCCCGCGCCGCCCAGCAGCGCCTGCTGCAACGCGTCGACGGCGGCGCTCTGCGCGTCACCGCCGCCGGCGCCGGTCAGCCGCGCGAACGGGTAGTCCAGCGCGGGCGCACCGGCCGAATACACCGCCACCAGCGGCGAAGCCCCCGAAACGGCGTTGTGCTGCACCACGGAACTCTCCGAAGCCGGATACGCCGTCGCTCCCTCGCCGCCGCCGACGGTGAACCGCCGCAGCACCGCCGCGAAGGCCCCCGCCGGGTCCGGTGCCGCGCCCACCGTGTCACGCAGCCCGACCAGCGCCGAGGTGCCCACCGGATCGCGGGTCGGGTCCGGGATGGTGAGCACGGCGTCCGGCGCTTCGACGACGTCAGTCCAGGTCAGCGTGCGCCCCGGCCAGCCGAGGCCGCGCGCGGCGCCTTCAGCCACGGCCAGCACCACCGGGGAGCTCGCGACCGACGGTCCCGACTCCGGCACGTTCGTCGCGCCGAGCTGCCGCGCCCGCTGCAACGCGATCGTCGAGTCCGGCACCCAGACCTGCGCCCGCTCCCCGCCGGGCGCGCCGAACTCGGTTACGGCCTGCTCGGCATCGCGCGGACGGATCTCGTACGACCGGCACCTCGCTGAAAGTCCTTGCGCCACCTGGGACAGCACCGGGGCGATGTCGGGCGAAGCCGACACCAGGACGTGCCCCCGCGCGCACCGGGTCTCCAGCGCGGCCGCGACCCACACCGCTCCGCCGAGCACGAGCAGCACGCAGACGGCCAGCGGCACCAGCAGCCGGCTTCGTCCCCGTACGCTCGAATGACGCCCCATCGGCGTAGCCCTCCTGCTCAACGCAGGTTAACGCCGCCGCGGCCCGCAGCTGTAGGACGGACGGTTCAGACCCGGACTCGTACCTGAGGGGGAGCCAGGACCCGCCTCACGCGGGATGTGCCGGGCCGCCGCACGAGTGACCATGGGACCGACCACGAGAAACGGGGGCAGCCGTGACCACACCGAACAAGTCCGAGCAGCGCCGGGCCCGCAACGCACTCGCCCGCCAGGGCGCCGTCGTCGCCTTCGCACTGCTGATCGCCGCCATCACCCGCTGAAAAACCCGGCAGGCAGCGCTGACAAAACGGCCGCCGCCGCTCCCCTGACGAGGAGAGCGGCGGCGGCCGTTGACGCGAGTACTCAGACCGGGATGACCGTCGGGACGATCATCGGCCGGCGCCGGTAGGTGTCGGCGACCCAGCGCCCGACGACCCGGCGCACCGCCTGCGCGATGCGGTGGGTGTCGGTGATGCCCTCGGCCTCCGTGCGCGCCAGCTCCATCTCCACGAGCGGCACCACGGCGTCGAGCGCCTTCGGGTCGTCGGAGAAGCCGCGCCCCGACACCGTCGGGCTGCTGACCGCGCGGCCCGTGCTGGAATCGACGGCGACGCTGATCGAGATGAACCCGCCCTCGCCGAGCACCAGCCGGTCGGACAGCGTCGACTCGCCGACGTCGCCCACCGAAAGGCCGTCCACGTACACGTGGCCCACCTCGACGCGGCCGGTCCGCGAAGCCTTGCCGTCGACGAGGTCCACGACCACGCCGTCCTCGGCGATCACCACGTTGTCGGGCGACACACCCGTGCGGATGGCCAGCTCGCCGTTGGCGCGCAGGTGCTTCCATTCGCCGTGCACCGGCATCACGTTGCTCGGGCGCACCGCGTTGTACAGGTAGAGCAGCTCGCCCGCCGACGCGTGACCGGACACGTGGACCTTGGCGTTGCCCTGATGCACCACGTTGGCGCCGAGCCGGGTCAGGCCGTTGACCACGCCGAACACGGCGGTCTCGTTGCCCGGGATCATCGAGCTGGCGAGCACCACGGTGTCGCCCGCGCGGATCGAGATCTGCCGGTGCTCGCCACGCGCCATGCGCGAGAGCGCCGAGAGCGGCTCGCCCTGCGAACCGGTCGAGACGAACAGGACCTTGCTCTCGGGCAGCGTGCTCGCCTGGTCGAGGTCCACGAGCAGGCCGTCCGGCACTTCGAGCAGCTTCAGCTCGGCCGCGATGCCCATGTTGCGGACCATCGAGCGGCCCACGAACGCGACCCGGCGACCGTGCCGCACCGCCGCGTCCAGCACCTGCTGCACGCGGTGGACGTGGCTCGCGAAGCACGCGACGATCACGCGCTGGTCGACCCGCCGGATCACGTCGTCGAGCACCGGGCCGATGTCGCGCTCGGGCATGACGAACCCGGGCACCTCGGCGTTGGTGGAGTCGACGCAGAACAGGTCCACGCCCTCGTCGCCCAGGCGCGAGAACCCCGCGAGGTCGGTGAGGCGCCCGTCGAGCGGCAGCTGGTCGAGCTTGATGTCACCGGTGTGCAGCACGACCCCGGCGGGCGTGCGGATGGCGACCGCGAGCGCGTCGGGGATCGAGTGGTTCACGGCGAAGAACTCGAGGTCGAACGCGCCGACCTTGCGCCGCTCGCCTTCGCGCACCTCGATGAGATTCGGCCGCTGACGGTGCTCCTTGGCCTTGGCCGCGAGCAGCGCGTTGGTGAAGCGCGAGCCGTAGATCGGCAGGTCGGGCCGCAGCCGCAGCAGGAACGGGACGGCGCCGATGTGGTCCTCGTGCCCGTGGGTGAGCACGAGGCCGTCGATGTCGTCGAGCCGCTCCTCGATTGCGCGGAAGTCGGGCAGGATCAAGTCGACACCGGGCTGGTCGTCCTCGGGGAAGAGCACGCCGCAGTCGACGATCAGGAGCCTGCCGTCGTACTCGAAGACGGTCATGTTGCGTCCGACCTCGCCGATGCCGCCCAGCGCGACGACGCGCAATGCGCCTTCGGGAAGGGCGGGCGGGAGGTTCGTGGGTCCGGGTCCGGGGGGAAGTGAGCTCACCGGGGCAAGGTCCCAACGCTGGTGTGTGAGGTGGGGGCGACGTAGGCCGCCTGGGAATCCGCTTGTGCCACCCGTGCACCATGCCAGTCCTGGGCCGCGCTGTCGCCCAGCGGCACGCCGCCCTGGGCGAGATCGGCCGCGATCAGGGCACTTTGCTCCTCCGTGGCGGGCACGACGGGCAGCCGTGGGTCGCCGATGTCGAAGCCGCGCAGCCGCAGCGACGCCTTGGCGAACGCGACGCCGCCGACGCGCGACATCGCGCGCATCACCGGCAGCATGGCGCGGTGGTTGGTGCGCGCGGTGGAGGTGTCGCCGCTCTCGTAGGCCTCGATCATCGCGCGGATGCGCCCGGCCACCACGTGACCGATCACGCTGACCACGCCGACGCCGCCGACGGCGATCCACGGCAGGTTCAGGCCGTCGTCGCCCGAGTAGTAGGCCAGGTGCGTGTTGGCGATCACCTCGGAGCCGGCGATGAGATCGCCCTTGGCGTCCTTCACCGCGGCGATCCGCGGGTGCTCGGCCAGCCGCAGCAGCGTGTCGACCTCGATGGGCACGATCGAGCGCGGCGGGATGTCGTAGAGCATCACCGGCAGGTCGGTGGCGTCGGCGACCGTGGTGAAGTGCGCGAACAGGCCGGCCTGGCTGGGTCGCGAGTAGTACGGCGTGACCACGAGCAGGCCGTGGGCGCCTGCCTCGGCGGCGGCGCGGGCCTGCTCGACGCTGTGCGCGGTGTTGTTGGTGCCGGCGCCCGCCACCACGGTGGCCCGGTCGCCGACGGCCTCGACGACGGCGCGGATCAGCGCCGTCTTCTCCTCGTCGCTCGTGGTCGGGCTCTCGCCGGTGGTGCCATTCAGGACCAGCCCGTCGTTGCCCAGCTCCACGAGGTGCTCGGCGAGCTCCTGGGCCCGCTTCAGGTCCAGCGCGCCGTCGCTGTCGAAGGGCGTGGCCATCGCGGTGAGCACGCGGCCGAACGGGCGTCCGGGCGCGGCGGTAGGTGGAGTGGACATGGTGTTGACGGTACCTCGTCGAACGGGTGAACCCGGGCCCGACCTGGTGAAGATCGGAGATTTTCCCGGCTGGGCGGGCGCCGGGCGGAACATCTCGCCCCGGTCACTTGATCTTAGTGGTGATCTGCGCCGGGATCTGGGCGTTGCCGGGCTTCGCGAGCACGCAGTAGAACTCTCGGCTGGGCTGGCTGTAGTCGTTGGGCGGCGCGAGCTCCCACTGGCGCTGGGTGGGCACGATCGCCTGGTAGGTCAGGCTCGCCCGCTGGTTTTCCGGCACCACCGACGAGTGGAACGACGCCGCGCAGCGCGCCTCGGCGAGCCGGGTCACGGACTCGAGACCGGGGTAGGCGGCGACCTGCGCGTCGTCGCTGCCGAAGTTCTCGGTCGGCAGGATGTCACCGACGTCGTAGACCTCGAGGGTGTGGCTTTTGTCGCACGTCGCGCTGTTGTCGTCGCCGATGACGACGCCCTGCTGCACTGCCGCGTTGAAGCAGCGGTAGGACAGGCCGATCTGCGTCTTGAGGAAGCCGTCGGGACCGTAGGTGACGGTGGGCTGCAGCTGCGGGTCGACCTTCGGCGTCCACACGGGTTTGCCGAGGAAGAAGCCGCCGACCAGCGCGGCGACGACGAGCACGGCGGCGCCGGCGAGCCACCAGCCGCGACGCGAACGCTTCGGCGGCGCGGCGACCCGCGTCGGGGCGGTGCCGAGTGCCGGGGCGGCGCTGCCCGACGGCGGCGTGGGCGGCTGGCCGGCCGCGGTGGCGAGCAGGTTCCGGGCCTGCGGGGCCGTGAGCCGCGCCTCCGGCTTGGTCACCAGCAGCCCGAGAATCGCCGCGGCGAGCGGGCCCTGGCCTCGGGTGAGGTACGGGACCTCGGTCATGATCGCGTGCAGCGTCGCGGCCGTGGTCGGCCGTTCGAACGCGACGATGCCCTCCACGGCGAAAAACAGCGTCGCGCCGAGTGACCACAGGTCCGACTCGGGCATGGCCTCGCGGCCCTCGACCCGTTCGGGCGCCATGAACGCCGGCGAGCCCACGATCACGCCGCTCGTGGTGAGACGCGGGTCGTCGATGGCGTGCGCGATGCCGAAGTCGGTGAGCTTCACGCGGCCGTCGGGCGCGACCATGATGTTGGCGGGCTTCACGTCGCGGTGCACGATCCCGGCGGCGTGCGCGGCCTGCAGCGCGGCGAGCACGCGGTCGCCGATCACCGCGACGTGCGCGGCCGGCATCGGGCCCTGGCGGCGCACGAGGTCGGCCAGCGTCGGGGCCTCGACGAGCTCCATCACGATGAACGTGGTGCCGTTGTCGGTGATGATGTCGTAGACCGTGACCACGGCCGGGTCGTTGAGCCGCCCGCCGGTGCGGACCTCACGCAGCACGCGTTCGGAGAACACGGCTTGGCCCTCCGTGTCCGGCAGCCGCAGTTCCTTGATGGCCACCTGGCGGCCGATCACCTGGTCCTGCGCGCGCCACACCACGCCCATGCCGCCGCGGCCGAGCTCACCCAGCAGCAGGTAGCGGCCGGCGACGAGCCGCGGCCCGGGCGCCGGGCGGGTCGGGTCGTACGGACGCGTCTGTTCGTCGGTCACGGGGCCGGGCTCCTCGTTCGGGGTCGCGCAGATGCTAGTCGGACCGCGCGAGGCCCAGGCCGGTTCCTTCGGGTTTCAGCCCCGGTTTCAGCCCGTGACGGTGAGGTAGATGAGCGCGATGTTGAGCGTGATGATCACGGCCGCGACGCACCACGCCAGCACCGTGGTGATCCGGCGGTTCACGTCGGTGCCCATGAGCTGCGCGTCCGATGTGAGACGGATCAGCGGCACGAGCGCGAACGGGATGCCGAACGACAGCACCACCTGCGACACCACCAGCGCCGCACTCGGGTCGGCGCCCAGCGCGAGCACCAGGATCGCCGGCGTGAGCGTGACGAGCCGGCGCACGAGGATCGGGAACTTCTTGCGCAGCAAGCCTTGCATGATCATCGCACCCGCGTAGGCGCCCACCGACGTGGACGCGAGGCCCGAGGCCAGCAATCCGATCGCGAACAGCAGCGCGACCGTCGGGCCGAGCGCGGTGGCGACGGCTCCGTGCGCGCCCTCGATCGAGTCGACGCCGGGCAGGCCTTGCAGGTTCGTGGCGGCGAGCAGCAGCATGCCTAAGTTGACCGCGCCGGCGAGGAGCATCGCTAAGCCGACGTCATAGCGGGTCGCGCGAAGCAGGCGTCGCCGCTTCTCGGGCGCCGGCGTGCCGTGGCGGTCGCGGACGAGCCCGGAGTGCAGGTAGACCGCGTGCGGCATCACAGTGGCGCCGAGCATCGCGGCGGCGATCAGCACGCTGTCGGCGCCGTCGAAGCGCGGCACGAGCCCGCTGGCGATCCCCGAAGCCGAGGGCGGCTCCACGAACAGGCTCGCCAGGAAGCCGATGGCGATCACGGCGAGCAGACCCGTCACCACGCGTTCGAACGGGCGCTGGCCGCCGCGGTCCTGCACCGCGAGCAACGTCAGCGACACGAAGCCGGTGATCAGGCCGCCGACCACGAGCGGCAGGTCGAACAGCAGGTTCAGCGCGATGGCGCCACCGACGACCTCGGCCAGGTCCGTCGCCACGGCGACCACCTCGGCCTGCGCCCAGTACGCCAGCCGCGCCGAGCGCGGCAGCCGCTCGCGCAGCGCCTCGGGCAGCGAACGGCCCGTGACCAGGCCGAGCTTCGCCGACAGGTACTGCACCAGCACGGCCATCAGGTTCGCCGCGACGATCACCCACACCAGCAGGTACCCGAACCGCGCGCCCGCGCTGATGTTGGACGCGACGTTGCCCGGATCCACGTATGCCACGGCGGCGACGAACGCCGGACCGAGCAGAGCCGAGCCCGCGCGCAGGCGGGCGAGCCGCCTGGGTCGGACCGCTTCCGCCACTGCCATCTCGTCGCCCTCCATCTATCGGGTGTCCCAACTCGAAGTTTAGGCATGCCGAACTTTCCAGGGCAAGGGTGTGCTCGGCCACCAGCCGGTTGGCCGTATCGGACAACGACGGCCCTCCGCCTTGCGGGCGGAGGGCCGTCGTCGTGAGTCTGCTCAGGCGGGCAGGCCGACCTCGTGGCCGGCGTCGCGGAACGCCTTCACCGCGCGGTCGAGCTCCGCGGCGCGCACGAGGATGTGGTCGGTGTCGAAAGTGGACAGTGAGAACAGCGCGACGCCGGCGGCGGCGAGTTCCGAGGCCAGCGCCGAGATCACGCCGGTGAGCGTGAACTCCAGCGGACCGCGCACGCTCATCAGGCGCCAGCCGTGCTCGACGACGCCGCCCGAGGGCTCGCGGCCCGTCGGGCAGATCACCGAAAGCTCCTCCGGCGTGCGGGTCACGGACACGAGCGCGGGCTCGGCCGGGTCGAGCAGGTCTGCGGGCACCGGTGCGTCGGCGGGCAGGCGCACCACCGAGTAGTCGCCCGGGCGGACGTCGATCGCGAGTCGTTTCATCAGCCTTCGAGCACCTTCGGGGACGAGGCGACCTCGGTGCCGTCGGGCAGGGTGGAGATGGTGAAGTCGGCGAACACGTTGCCCGCGGCCTTCTGCAGCTCCCGCAGGCACTCGATGGCCAGCGCGCGGATCTCGACGTCGGCGTGCTCGGTGGCGCGCATGGCGACGAAGTGGCGCCAGGCGCGGTAGTTGCCGGTGACGACGATGCGCGTCTCAGTGGCGTTCGGGAGCACGGAGCGAGCGGCCTGGCGGGCCTGCTTGCGGCGCAGCGTGGCGCTCGGCGCGTCGGCGAACTTCTCCTCGAGCCCGGCGAGCAGCTCGGTGTAGGCGTCGGCGCTCGCCTGCGCGGCCTTGAGGAACTTCTCGTGCAGCTCGGGGTCGTTCGCGATCACGTCGGGCTCGACGAAGGCCGCGTCACGCTCGGGAACGTAGCGCTGCGAGAGCTGCGAGTAGGAGAAGTGGCGGTGGCGGATGAGCTCGTGGGTGAGCGAGCGCGAGACGCCCGTGATGTAGAAGCTCACGGATCCGTGCTCCAGCACGGAAAGGTGGCCGACCTCGATGATGTGGTCGATGTACCCGGCGTTGGTGGCCGTCTTCGGGTTCGGCTTCTTCCACGACTGGTAGCAGGCGCGCCCGGCGAACTCGGCCAGGGCCTGTCCCCCGTCGGCGTCCGTCGTCCACGGCACGTCCTCCGGCGGGAAGAACTCCGTTTTCGCGACCAGTTGCACTCTGGGCGACACGGTCTCGACCACGTCAGCACTCCTTCTCCGGCTTGCGGCTCCCGGCCCGCACTCTAACCGCTTGCGTGTTCGACACCGGCGTGACACCACTTGATGTCACGACTTCCTTGACTGACGTCACTGGTGACGTCATAGTGGTGTCATGGACCTGACGCCGTACATCGCGAACCTTCGCGAAGACCTCGCGAACACGGCCTCCGCCGGGGACGAGCAGACCCGGCGAACGGCCGCTCTCCTTTCGTCCGCACTCGAACCCTCGGCCCGGCTCACGTTGATGAACGCGCTGGCCGACCTCGCCGCCGAGGTGACCGCCGCCCTGCCGGGCCAGGTCGTGGACGTCCGGCTCGACGGCCGCGACGTGCGCGTGGTCATGACCGGCGCACCCGAGCCCGGCGAACCGGCCCGGACGGACCAGGCGCGCACGCCGCCCCCGCCCATCGACGGCGGAGACATCTCGCGCATCACGCTGCGGCTCGTGGAACAGATCAAGAGCCAGGCCGAGCAGGCGGCGGCCGCGCAGGGGGTCTCGCTCAACACGTTCGTCGCCCAGGCCGTGCAGGGGGCGCTCGGCCAGGCGCAGCACCACCAGCAGCGGCACCACCAGGGCGGCCGCTCGGAGACCAAGCTGCACGGCTGGGTCCAGAGCTAGAAGGCGGAAGCGACGATGAGTGAAGAAAATTCCAATCGAGACGAAGCCGCCGAGGAAGCCGTCGCTGGTGCAGCGGAGGAGGCTGTCGCCGCGGCCGACTTTGGTTCGTCCACTTCGGACGATCCGCTGGCGCGTTCACAGGAGTTCGAGGCCGACGGCCCGCTGGAGCTCGACGTCGGCGTGACGATCGGCCGCGTGGAGCTGGTGCTGGACCGCGAGTCCGGCGCGCGGGTCGAGCTACGGCACGACGTCGGCGAGCAGCCACCGTGGGTCAGTGGTGTGAACAACCTGCTGTCGTGGGTCGGCGAGCGCTTCGGCGACCAGCTGGGCGTGACCGCGGACGCGTCGCCGGCCGACGCGGTGCGCCAGGCGCGCATCGAGAAGACCGGCAACCGGCTCGTGGTGCGGGCGGCGAAGGAGTGGCAGCTGCGGAACGTGCCGGTGGCCGTCACCGTGCACGCGCCGAAGGGCTCCCACGTGGAGGTCCGCGCCGGCGCCGCCGACGTCACGGTCACCGGCACCGCCGGGCGCGCCGACATCCTCACCGGCTCCGGCGAGGTCACCCTGGAACAAGCCGAGGGCGCCGCCACCGTGCGCACCGGCACGGGCCGCGTGAAGCTCGGCCCGACGCCCGCCGGCCTCCAGCTGCGCACCGGCAGCGGCTCGGTGGAGGCGGCGTCCGTCTCGGGCTCCGCGACGCTCGCCACGGGCACCGGCAGCGTCTGGCTCGGGTCCGTCGCGGGCGAAGTCATGGCCCGCACCGGCAGCGGCGACCTCTCCGTCGCCGAAGCGGCCTCCGGCTCGGTCGACCTGATCACCGGCTCCGGCGAAGTCCGCGTGGGCATCCGCCGCGGCGTCGCGGCCGAAGTCGAGCTCGCCTCGTCCGCGGGCCGCGTCCACAGCGAGCTGGACGTGTCCGACGTGCCGCCCGAAGCGGGCACCACCCTGCGCGTCCGCGCCCGCACCGGCACCGGCAACGCGGTGGTGACCCGCGCGGCCGGCTAAGGGGGAGGCGGCGGGCTGGACCGAGGCATCCGGTCCGGCCCGCCGCTTCGTATCCACCGCCTGTCCGGCGCGTAACGCTTGTGCGGCACGGAATTCAGGCTCGGCGCACGCGCTTTCGGCGCACCAGGAACTCCGCCGCCGAACATCGACTTTCCCGCCAGGTGCCCAGCTCTCCTGCGGCAGGAATCCGCTCCGGCCGGCAACTCCGCGCAAGATCCTTGCCCGGCAACGCATTCAGGCCAGCTCAGCGCACCGCCCGCACCGCCCGCGCCGACAGCACCGCCATGCCGCTGAAACTGGTTCTTCCGCCAAGATGCACAGCTCCGGTCCGGCGTGAGGCTTCGTGCGACACGCAGGCTCCGGCGCGAAGCACCTGCCCGGCAAGGCGTTCAAATCTGACTCCCCGCAACGCGCGTGACAACCGCACCGCCAAGTCGCCAGGTCGCCGGAACCGGCCGTGCCGCCACGTGAGCAGCGTCGGCACCAGATATCCGCTCCGGCCCACCGCTTCTCGCCCGCCCACCTGTTCCGGCGCGAAGTCCCTGCGCCGCAACGCGTTCAAGCGTCGCTCAACGCACCGCGCGCGACAACGGCCCTGCCAGGTCACCGCGCGGGCCCACCGCCACGCCGTCCAGCCCGAGCCACTGCGCCATGTGCGCCAGCTCCCCCGCCAGCTCGTCGGCGACCCGCGGCACGTCGGCGCCCTCCTCTGCGAAGGAGCCCTGCACGCGCAGCACGCCGGCGGCGCGGTCGGACTTGAGGTCCACGCGGGCGGCCAGCGAACCGTCGAGCAGGAACGGGAAGACGTAGTAGCCGTAGAGCCGCTTGGGTTCCGGCACGTAGATCTCGATGCGGTAGCGGAAGCCGAAGAGCCGCTCGGTGCGGGCGCGCTCCCAGATGAGCGGGTCGAACGGGCACAGCAGGGCCCGCCCGGTCACCGCGCGCGGGGTGCGGGCGGCCGTGTGCCGGTAGGCGATGCCGCGCCAGTCGCGGACCTGGACGGGTTCCAGGGTGCCCGCTTCGACCAGCTCGGCGACGGCCTGGCGCGCGACGTCCGGGCCGAGCCGGTAGTAGTCGCGCAGGTCGGTCTCCGTGGCCACGCCGAGAGCACGCGCGGAGCGGTCGATCAAGCCACGGGCACCCTCCTCGGCTGACACCTGCCGGGACAGGATCTCCGGCGGCACCACGCGTTCGGTCAGGTCGTAGAGCCGTTCGAACGACCGGCGCGTGCCCGTGGACAGGCGGCCGAGGCCGAACAGGTACTCGCACGCTTTCTTCACCACCGAGCGTTCCCACCACGCACCGGGCCCACGGCCGGCGACCTCCGCTTCGAGCGCCTTCTCGATCGCGCCCGCACCGATGGGGCCGTGTTCCTTGACGATGGCGAGCACGTTGTCGATCAGGCCCGGCACGGTTTCGACGACCCGGGTGTAGTTGCGCCACCAGCCGTCGCGTTTGGCGCCGGAGCGCAGGAGCGGCCAGTCTTCGACGGGCAGCAGGCTCGCTTCGTGGGCCCACGACTCGACTAGCATCCGCGGTTTGCGCGCGGTGCCGGTCCAGGCGGCGTCGTCGACGAGGGCCTGGTCGTAGGCGCCCAGGCGCGAGAACACGGGCATGTAGTGCGCGCGGACGGCGACGTTGACTGAGTCCAGCTGCAGCAGCTGGACACGCGAAAGCACCTTGGCCAGGTGCCGGCGGGTGGGCGGCGCGGCGGGGCGCGCGTCGGCGAACCCCTGGGCGGCCAGCGCCGTGCGGCGGGCCGCTTGAAGGCTGATCGTCTGCATGGTCTCGCCATCGTGCCAGCCGCCCCCGACAGTTTCCGCGACGGCGGGCGGTAGATTCCCCCGCGTGAGTGCCGCCGAAGTCCGTCCCGCGAGCCTGTCCGACGCCGCGGAGATCGCCCGCATCCAGCGCCTCACCTGGCGGGCGGCCTACACCGACCTGCTGGGCGCCGAGGCCATCGACGCGCTCGACGCCGCCGACCTCGAAGGCACGTGGGCCGAGACCATCGAGTTCCCCGGCACGCGGGTCTACCTCGCGGTGGAAGGCGAGTTCACCGTCGGCTACTGCGTGGCCGGCCCCGCGCCCGCCGACGAGATCGCCACCGCCGACGGCACCGCCCCGCCCGACGCCGCCACCACCGCGCTGATCGCGACGCTCGTCGTCGAGCCGCGCTGGGGTCGCCGTGGGCACGCCGGCCGGCTGCTCGGCACGGCCGCCGCCGACCTGCGCTCAGACGGGCTCGACCGCGGCGTCACGTGGGTCGCGCAGTCGGACCACCCGACGCTCGGGTTCTACCGGCGCGCGGGCTGGGCGCCCGACGGGACCGTCCGCACCCTCGACACGGGCCGCGGCACGCTGCGCGAAGTGCGCCTCACCGGCACGTTGGAGCTTGAGCTCACGCACTGACGGCGGGCTCTTCGCGCTTCGCGAAGACGACCCAGCGCAGCACCGAGTACATGAACACGCCCTCGCACGCCCCCGCGATCAGCCGCGACAGGTGGTACTCCATGCCCAGCGCGGCGAGCCCGGCGCCGACGCCCAACAGGAATGCCGCGTAGTTCACCCCGATCGCCACCACGTACAGCACCGCCTGCCGCCCGACGGGCGCGTGCGAGCGGAAGTTCAGTGCCCGGTTGAGCACGAAGCTGAGCGCGAACGCGAGCACGTAGGACGCGCTGATCGCCAGCCACACCGGCCAGCCGAGGCTGCTGTGGAACACCGTCAGCAGCCCGAGGTCGACGCCGAACGTGAACCCGTTGATGATCACGAACCCGAGGAAGCTCGGCGCGACGAGACGCGAAAGCCCGAAGGGCAGGACTCGGACGACGGCCGCGCAGAACCCGGCGAAGCGATCGGCGAAGGGCACGTCGGTCACGCCCGAATGGTGGCAGGTGGAGGTGTCCTGAACCGAACGTCCAGGTGATCTTCTGGGGTCAGCACCCGCCGGAATAGGGGGTTAGCCCCCGTGACCTTTTCGTGACGACTGCTAGCCTCGAATGACGAGGATCACTTCGGGCGGTTCACTTCAGGGGGGAGGCACGATGGGCTGGTTGCTCGTGACGCTCGGCGTCGCGTTCGGCTCGGCGATCGTGCCGGTCGTGAACGCGGAGCTGTTCGTGGTCGGCCTCTGCGCGAGCCAGCACGACGTGCATTGGCTGTGGCTCGGCGCGGCCGTCGCCGTCGGCCAGATCGCCGGCAAGCTGCTGTACTACCTTGCCGCGCGCGGCTCCATCCGCCTCCCGCCGTTTTTGCACGACCGCCTCCACAATCGCCTCCACCGCGAACGCCTGCCCAGCGCCCGCCACGACCGCTGGCACCGGCGCACCAAGGTGCTGCGCGCCAAGATCGAAGCCCTGCGCGAACGCTGCCAGCGCCACCCGCACTGGATGGCGGGCACCTACGGCGTCAGCTCGCTCATCGGCCTCCCGCCCTTCATGGCGACGAGCGTGCTCGCCGGCATGGTGCGGATGCGGCTGGTCACGTTCCTGGCCACGGGGCTCGCGGGCCGCTGGGTGCGCTTCAGCCTGCTGGCGGCGTCGCCGGCGCTGCTCGCGGGCTGGATGCACTGAGCCACTCGGCGGCCGGGTCATCGCTGCATCGTCGACCCGCACGGACGCCGCAGAACGGCAACCGCTAGTCCGCGGCGACCCCTGCTTTTCAGCGGTCGGCGGCTTCCAGCTCCACTGCCTTGCGCATCGTCGCCCGGGCGCGGCGGCGGTCGCCCGCGATGTCATAGGCGTAGGCGAGGCGGTACCACGCGCGCCAGTCCTCGGAGTTGGCCTGGACTTCCTCGCGGCGGGCGTCGAACCAGGAGTCGGCGGCGGTGCGGTCGACGCGGCCGGACGGGCGGCGCGGGAGGTCGGACACGTCGGGCAGCGCGCCCTCCGCGTCGAGACGACGGGAGAGGCGCTGGATCTGCAGGCCGGAACGCCAGGTGGCCACCACGATCCACACGCCTAGCAGCGGCAGCACGAACACGCCCACGCCGAGCGCGATGCCCGCGGGCGAACCGGTGGCGAACAGCGCCACGGCCCGGTCCGCCAGCAGGACCAGGTACACGACCAGCGCGGCGGTCAGCAGCAGCGCGACGTTGCGGGCCCTCACAGGTCGAGCACGTTCTCCAGGCCGACCGTGAGGCCGGGGCGCGACACCACCGAACGCACACCCAGCAGCACCCCGGGCATGAACGACGTGCGGTCCAGCGAGTCGTGCCGGATGGTCAGGGTCTCCCCCTCGCCGCCGAACAGGATCTCCTCGTGCGCCACCAATCCCGGCAGGCGCACGGAGTGCACCGGAACCTCCGAAACCCGCGCCCCTCGGGCACCGTCCAGTTCGGACGTCGTGGCGTCCGGACCCGGTTCCAGGCCGGCGGCCCGGCGTGCCTCGCCGATCATGCGCGCGGTGTGCGAAGCGGTGCCCGACGGTGCGTCGGCCTTGCGGTTGTGGTGCAGCTCGATGATCTCGGCCGACGCGTAGAACCGCGCCGCCTGAGCCGCGAAACGCATCGCCAGCACCGCGCCCAGCGCGAAGTTCGGCGCGACCAGTACGCCCAGCGAAGGCTTCCCGGCCAGCAGCGAACGCACCTCCGCCAGCCGCTCCTCGCTGAACCCGGTCGTGCCGACCACGGCGTGCAGGTCGTGCTCGATCAAGTACCGCAGGTTGTCCATCACGGTGTCGGGGTGGGTGAAGTCCACCACCACCTGGGCCTCGCCCAGCGGCGCGAAGTCGTCTCCCGCGTCGAGCGCGGCCACCAGCTTCAGGTCGGCGGCGCCTTCGACGGCGTTCACCACCGTCGCACCCATGCGGCCGCGCGCGCCCAGCACGCCGACGCGGATCGGGGAGTCGGTCATGACGCGATCACCTCGTGCAGATCGTCCGGCAGGTCGTCGGCGTGAGCGTACGGCCCCACGACCGCCGCCGACGACACCCCACCGGGGCGGCGCAGCAGAGTGCGAGCCAGCGCACACACCTCTTCGGTCGTCACCGCGTCCACCCGGGCCACGGTGTCGTCGACACCCAGGTAACGGCCGTAGTTCAGCTCGTTCTTGCCGATGCGCGACATGCGCGACGACGTGTCCTCCAGGCCCAGCACCAATCCGCCGCGCAGCTGCCCCTTGGCTCGCGCCACCTCGGCTTCGGTCAGCCCGTCGGCGGCGACGCCGTCGAGCACCTCGCGGATCACGCCCGCGACCTGCCCGAGCCGCTCCGGCTGGCAGCCCGCGTACACGGCCATGTGCCCGGTGTCGGCATAGCTCGCCACCGACGAGTACACCTGGTAGGCGAGCCCGCGCCGCTCCCGGATCTCCTGGAACAGCCGCGAGCTCATGCCGCCGCCCAGCGCCGCGTTGAGCACCGACAGCGCGAAGCGTCGCTCGTCGTGGCGCGGCAGCGAGCGCATCCCGAGCATCACATGGGCCTGCTCGGTGTCGTCGGTGTGCAGCGCCAGCTTCGGCACGGTCTGGATGCGCGCGCGGCCCGCCCGCGGCGGCACCGGGACGCCCGCGCCGTTGAGCCGATCACCCAAAGCCTTGCGCACCAGGCGAAGCACCTGGTTGTGCTCGATGTTCCCGGCGACCGCGAGCACCATCCGCGGCATCGTGTAGCGGCGCTTGTAGAAGCCGCGCAACGCCATGGGCGACATCTCCGTGATGGACTTCTCGGTGCCCAGCACCGGCCGGCCGAGCGGGTGCTCGCCGAGGATCGCGCCCACGAACGTCTCGTGCAGCAGGTCCTCGGGGTCGTCGTCGCGCATCGCGATCTCTTCGAGCACCACGCTGCGCTCGGTGTCCATGTCGCGGTCGGTGCACAGCGCCTCGAACACCACGTCGGTCACGAGGTCCATGGCCAGCGGCAGGTCGGCGTCGAGCACCTGCGCGTAGTAGCAGGTGTGTTCCTTGGCCGTGAACGCGTTGAACTCACCGCCGACGGCGTCGATCTCCTCGGCGATCTGCGTGGCGTCCCGGTTGGCCGTTCCCTTGAACAGCAGGTGTTCCAGATAGTGCGCGGCCCCCGCGACGGCGAGCGGTTCGTCGCGCGAACCGACGCCGACCCACAACCCCACCGTGGCCGAGCGCGACGCCGGGACGTACTCGGTGATCACCCGCAGGCCGCCGGCGAGCACGCTCCGCCTGACGATCGCACCGTCCGGAGTGGACTCGAGCGTGCGGGTACTGCCGACGGGCTGCTCGTGCCCGGAAACCTGCCGTGCCATGGGTTCCTTACTCACGATGCCGCGAAGGCCTCCTCGCCGCAATCAGCGAGGAGGCCTTCAACGACAGTTGCTTGTTCAGAAGACGAAGCTATCTCAGGCTTCGGCCTTCTCGGCGTCGGCCTTGTCGCCGCCCTCGGCCGGCTTGGCGTCGGCGTCGTCTTCCTTGACCACGATCAGGCTGATCTTGCCGCGGTTGTCGATGTCGGCGATCTCGACGCGGAGCTTGTCGCCCACGTTGACCACGTCCTCGACCTTGGCGATCCGCTTGCCGTTGCCCAGCTTCGAGATGTGGACGAGCCCGTCCTTGCCCGGCAGCAGCGAGACGAACGCGCCGAATGCGGCCGTCTTCACCACGGTGCCCAGGAAGCGCTCGCCGACCTTCGGCAGCTGCGGGTTGGCGATGGCGTTGATCATGTCGATCGCCGACTCGGCCGACGGGCCATCGGCCGCGCCCACGTAGATCGTGCCGTCGTCCTCGATGGAGATGTCGGCACCGGTCTGCTCGGTGATCGAGTTGATCATCTTGCCCTTCGGGCCGATGACCTCGCCGATCTTGTCCACCGGGATCTTCACGGAGGTGACGCGCGGAGCGAACGGGCTCATCTCGTCCGGGCCGTCGATCGCCTCGGCGATGACCTCCAGGATGGTGAGACGGGCGTCCTTCGCCTGCTTCAGCGCGGCCGCGAGGACCTCCGACGGGATGCCGTCGAGCTTCGTGTCGAGCTGCAGCGCGGTGATGATGTCCTTGGTGCCGGCGACCTTGAAGTCCATGTCGCCCATGGCGTCCTCGGCACCGAGGATGTCGGTCAGCGCGACGTAGCGCGTCTCGCCGTCGACCTCGTCCGAGATCAGGCCCATCGCGATGCCCGCGACCGGCGCCTTCAGCGGCACGCCGGCGTTGTACAGACCCATGGTGGACGCGCAGACCGAGCCCATCGAGGTCGAGCCGTTGGAGCCCAGGGCCTCGGAGACCTGGCGGATCGCGTAGGGGAACTCGTCCCGCTTCGGCAGCACCGGCACGAGGGCGCGCTCGGCGAGCATGCCGTGGCCGATCTCGCGCCGCTTCGGCGAACCGACGCGGCCGGTCTCACCGGTGGAGAACGGCGGGAAGTTGTAGTGGTGCATGTAGCGCTTGTGCGTCTCCGGGGACAGCGAGTCGATCTGCTGCTCCAGGCGAAGCATGTTCAGCGTGGTGACGCCCAGGATCTGCGTTTCTCCACGCTCAAAAAGCGCCGAACCGTGCGCCCGAGGAATGACGGCGACCTCGGCCGCGAGCGACCGGATGTCGGTGAGGCCACGGCCGTCCATGCGGATCTTGTCCGTGAGGACGCGCTTGCGCATGACCTTCTTGGACAGTGCCTTGAACGCGGCGCCGATCTCCTTCTCGCGGCCCTCGAAGGCTTCGCCCTCGCCGATGCCGACCTTCTCCAGCACCGCGGCCTTGACCTGGTCGGTCGCGGCGTCGCGGTCCTGCTTGCCGGCGATCTGGAGCGCGTTCGCGAGGTCGTCGGTCGCGATCGCGGCGACGGCGTCGAAGGCGTCCTGCTCGTAGGCCAGGAAGACCGGGAACTCGCCGGTCGGCTTGGCGGCGACGTCGGCCAGCTTCTGCTGGGCCTCGCACAGCACCTTGATGAACGGCTTCGCGGCCTCGAGGCCCTCGGCGACCGAGACCTCGTCCGGCGCCTTGCCGCCGTCGGCGATCAGGTCGAGCGTGTTCTCGGTGCCCTCGGCCTCGACCATCATGATCGCGACGTCGTCACCGACGATGCGACCGGCGACGACCATGTTGAAGGTCGCCTTCGCGAGCTGCGACCAGGTCGGGAACGCGACCCACTGGTCCTCGATCAGGGCGACGCGGACGCCGCCGACCGGGCCCGAGAACGGCAGGCCGGCGATCTGGGTCGACGCCGAGGCGGCGTTGATGGCCAGCACGTCGTACGGGTCGTCCGGGTTGAGGCTCTGGACGGTGATGACGACCTGGATCTCGTTGCGGAGACCGTCGGTGAACGACGGGCGCAGCGGCCGGTCGATCAGGCGGCAGGTCAGGATCGCGTCGGTCGAGGGACGGCCCTCGCGGCGGAAGAACGCGCCGGGGATGCGGCCGGCCGCGTACATGCGCTCCTCGACGTCCACCGTCAGGGGGAAGAAGTCGAAGTGGTCCTTCGGGTGCTTCGACGCCGTGGTGGCCGAGAGCAGCATGGTCTCTTCGTCGAGGTACGCGACGACGGAGCCGGCGGCCTGCTTGGCCAGGCGGCCCGTCTCGAAACGCACGGTGCGGGTGCCGAACCGGCCGTTGTCGATCACGGCTTCGGTCTCGTGCACGGTGACTCCGGTGGAGTCGGTCATAGGGTGTATCTCCTCTTTTGTGCTACGTCCGGCGCGAGTCTCCCACCCTGGGACCCGGTTCGCCCGCGGACGCTCGAGGAATGAGGCCGGTCTTCGATCGAAGTCCCCGGGTCTTCTCACCCGGAAACCACTACCGAGGACCGGCGGACGGATCCTCCAGCGCGCTCGCGCCGCTTCTTTTCTTCTGTTCTGGCACCGAGGGGGAGCGACCGGACCGGTCACTCCCCCTCGGGTCACGCTATCGGCGCAGGCCGAGCCGCTGGATCAGCGACCGGTAGCGCTCGATGTCCACCTTCATCACGTAGTTCAGCAGCCGGCGGCGACGGCCGACCAGCAGCAGGAGCCCGCGACGCGAGTGGTGGTCGTGCTTGTGAGCCTTGAGGTGCTCGGTGAGGCCGACGATGCGCTTGGTCAGCAGCGCGACCTGGGCCTCGGGGGATCCGGTGTCCGAGTCGTGCACGCCGTACTCGGTCAGGATCGACTTCTTCTCATCGGTGGACAGCGCCACTGGTGTTGCTCCTCGTGAAATCGGTGCCGTGGGGCCCGTACCGCGCTGCGCGGCCGGGTAGTCGGTCTCGGCCGCCACGGACTGCAGCCGGACCCGATTGTCAAGGTTACCAGCCGTGTGATCAGTGCCTTCAGTCGCGGTTCACGTTCCGGCGGCGCCCAGCGGGAACGTCCGCAGCTCCCGGTAGCGCGGGCCGACCGTGCCGGCACTGGCCATGAGCACCACCTCGCCGGCGGTCCACTTACGACTGGAGAACCCGGCGAGCCGCCGCGTCCATGGTTCGGCCGCGCCCCGGCGTTCACGCGGGTACCGCGCCAGCGTGAGGTGCGCCTGGTAGGGACGCTCCTCCTGGTCCGCGCCGGCCGCTTCCGCGAGCCGCGCCAGCCCATCCCCCGCGACGCCCAACCACAGCACGCCGGGAAATGTTCCCGGGCCGGTCAGCCGGACGTCGACGGCCGGGCGGCCGGCCAGTGCGGGGACGAGTTCGGCCGTCCGTTCGTCCGGGTCGGCTTCGCCGTAGTACGCGAGCGTGACGTGCCAGTCCTCCGGCGCCGACCAGCGCAGGCCGGGGCCGGGTTCGCCGAGGGACTCGCCCAGAGACAGCGCCACGGCGGCCACGACGTCGGCCGGCGGGCGCAGCGCGGTGAACAGTCGCACGGGGCTAGTGGCTGGCCCCGGCGCGGCGCAGGAGCTCGGCGAGGATCGGGAAGTCGTCGTCGAGGCGCTTCGCGGCCTCGACGAGGTCCTCCTCCTCGGCGACCTCGCGCAGCGCGGCGAGCACGAGCCGCTCGTCGGAACCCACCGGGATGTTGTCGCGCCCGACTGTGGGCCGCGAGTCGCGCACGTCCTCCAGCGCCGCCTGCATCGCGTCGCGGTTGCCCGCCGCGACCTCGGGCACGAGGATCTTGCGCTCCAGCATGATCATGCGGGCCAGCACCACGGGGTTGCCGATCTTGGCGCGCCGGCCGCTCATCACCTGGCTGAGCATGGGGGCGCTGATGCCGAGGACCTCCGCGAGGAACGCCTGCGAGATGTCGAAAGCGACGACCAGTCTGCGCACCCGATCACCCAGTGGTTCGCCGTACCACTCCCGCTGCAGCGCGACGTTCCGCTGGACGATCTTGTGGTCCTCCACCAGTTCCGCTCCCCTTGGTCCCCTCGTCCGGCCGGACCGGCATGTCCGGACCGTTTCACCCGCCCGTGAGCATCTTGCCACCGGACCCGTACCCGGGCGGCCGGAACCGCCCATTCCGCCCCCTGCCGGACCCCGTCCGGGGGAACGCCCTCAGTCTTCGGCGCCCAGCGCCTCGCGGGTGCGCGCCACGTCGTCGTCGATCCGCACCACGAGCTCCTCGGACCGGCTGAACCGCTCCTGGTCGCGCAGCCGCGTGACGAAGTCCAGGGCCACGTGCTGGCCGTAGAAGTCCTCGTCGACGTCGAGCACGAACGCCTCGACCGTGCGCTCGCGGCCCGAGAACGTCGGATTCGTGCCCACCGACACCGCGGCGCGCAGCCGCCGGCCCGGGTCCGACGGGCGAGTGAACCACGCCGTGTAGACGCCGTCGGCGGGCACCGCGGCGAACCGCGGCGTCGACAGGTTCGCGGTCGGGTAGCCGAGGTCGTGGCCTCGGCCGTCGCCGCGCACGACGATGCCCTCGAGCCGGTGCGGGCGCCCGAGCGCGTCGGCCGCGGCGACCACGTCGCCGGCGTCGATGCACGAGCGCACGTAGGTGGAGGAGAAGGTGATGTCGTTGGCGATGCGGTCGTCGGCGAGCGAACGGCCCTGCAGCTCCGCGCCGTAGGCCACGAAGCCGAAGCGGCTGCCGAGCTTGCGCAGCAGCGTCACGTCGCCCGCGGCCTTGGCGCCGAAGGTGAAGTTGTCACCCACCAGCACGGCGGCGGCGTGCAGCCGGTCCACCAGCACCTCGTGCACGAACTCGTGCGGCGACAGGCGCGAGAGCTCGAGAGTGAAGGGCAGCACGGCGAACACGTCGACGCCCAGTTCCTCCACGAGCTCGGCCTTGCGCCGCAAGGTGGTCAGCTGCGCCGGGTGGCTGCCCGGGCGCAGGACCTCCGACGGGTGCGGGTCGAACGTGAGCACCACGCTCGGCACGCCGCGTTCGGCCGCCGCCCGCACCGTGCGCGAGATGAGCACCTGGTGCCCGCGGTGCACGCCGTCGAACACGCCGATGGTGACCACGCACCGTCCCCAGCCGCTCGGGAGGTCCCCGAGGCCACGCCACCGCTGCACTGTCGTCAACTCTCCCCGCGCCGGTCTCTCGCCCAACCGCGACCCACCCTATGCGGGCAGCAGGACCACCACCGACCGGGCCACACCCTCCGTGTCGGCGGCCAGGGCGAGCACGCGGCCGTCGGGTGCGAAGAGGCCGTAGGTCCCGTCGATGCCGGCCGCCGGGATGGCCCGGCCGTGGCGCACGGCCTGCGCTTCGGTTGCGTCGACGTCGCGGCGCGGGAAGGCCGCGGCGACGGCGGCGTCGAGGTCCAGCGACAGCTCGGGCGTCTCCTCGAGCTGGTCGAGCGTGCGCGCGCGGGCGAGGGTGAAGGGCCCGACCGTGGTGCGCCGCAACGCGAGCAGGTGCCCGCCGACGCCGAGCCCGGCGCCAAGATCGCGGGCCAGCGCGCGCACGTAGGTGCCCGACGAGCACTCGACCACGGCGTCGAGCTCGATCCGGTCGTCCTCGCGGCGCGTGGCCAGCACGTCGAAGCGGTAGACGGTGACGGGCCGCGGCGGGAGCACCACGTCCTCCCCCGCGCGCACCCGCGCGTAGGCCCGCTTGCCGTCGATCTTCACGGCGCTGACGGCGCTGGGCACCTGCTGGATGTCGCCGGTGAGCTCGGCGACGCCGGCCGCGAGCTGCTCGTCGGTGATCTTCGCGAGCACCGCCGGGTCGCCCTCGGTGAGCACCTCGCCCTCGGCGTCGTCGGTGGTGGTGGAGCTGCCCAGCGACAGCGTCGCGAGGTAGGTCTTGCGATCGAGCGCCAGGTGGCCCAGCAGCTTGGTGGCGCGCTCGATGCCGAGCACGAGCACGCCGGTGGCCATCGGGTCGAGCGTGCCGGCGTGGCCGACCTTGCGGGTGCCCATGATCCGGCGCGCCCTGGCGACGACATCGTGTGAGGTCATTCCGGCCGGTTTGTCGACGATGAGCAGACCGGGCGGCGGAGCGGGGCGGCGCGGTTCTTTCGGGCGAGACACGGGCCGAACCCTATCGAGACCGCCGGTTCGGACCGGCGAGCACCTCTCAGGCGGCGACGGCCGCGGGTTCGGCCGGCACCTCGCCGTCCCAGCGCCGGCGCGTGAGCCGCACCGGCACGTCCTCGCCGCGGGCTTCGGCGGCGAACACGTGGGCCCTGGCGCGGCGCCACCACACGAGCATCCGCCACGTGCCCAGCGCGAGCACGACCACGATGCTCAGCAGGGACAGGCGGAAGTTCCCGCCCGTCCACTGCAGCAGAATGCCGACCACGAGCGAGGTGACCGTGGTCGCGACGAACCCGGCGACGTTCACCAGGCCGGTCGCCGTGCCGACGCGCTCGATCGGGTTGTAGTCCCGCGCCAGCGCGAAGCCGATCATCGACACCGGGCCGCCGAGCGACAGCAGCGCGAACGCGGGCCCGAGCACGCCGAGCGGGAGGTGCCCGTTCCAGCCGAGCAGCACGGCCCACGTGACGGCGGCGGTGCCGAGGTACCCGCCGACGATCGGCATCCGCAGCTCCGGGTGACGGCTGATGACCGTGCCCAGCACCGGGCCGCCGGCCAGCGAGCCGAACACGAACACGGTCAGCATCGCGCTCGCCGTGGCGGCCGGGATTCCTTGGCCCTCCACGAGAAACGGGACGCCCCACAGCAGCGTGAGCACGTTGGGCGCGAACATCGTGCTGAAGTGCGTCCAGAACCCGAGCCGGGTGCCGGGCACGCGCCACGCGGCGCGGATCTGGCGCGCGAGCAGCGCCGGGTGCACCGGCTTGCGTTCGGGCTCGGGGACGCCGAGCGGGGTGTCCCGCACGCGCAACACCACCGGCACCGCGACCAGGAGCGTGAGCGCGCCGACCGAGACGAACGTGACCGTCCACCCGGGACCGGCGAGCAGCAGCGTGAGCGGCACCGTGGCGGCGAGGTTGCCGATGTAGCCGACGGCGGAGGTGAAGGACGTGATCAACGCGTACTGCCGCGCCGGGAAGTGGGCGGCGATCAGGCGCAGCACGCTGACGAACGTCAGCGCGTCGCCCAGGCCGAGCACGCCGCGGGCGAGCAGGCCGACGCCGTAGCTTTCGGCGAGGCCGAGCAGCAGCTGCCCGGTGCCCAGGATGAGCACGGCGGCGGTGAGCACACGGCGCGGGCCGTAGCGGTCGACGAGCACACCGGTGGGGATCTGCATGGCGGCGTAGACCCCGACCTGCAGCACGGTGAACGTGCCGAGCGCCGCGGCGCCGACGCCGAACCGGTCCGCCGCTTCCAGGCCTGCGACCCCGAACGAGGTGCGGTGGAACACGGCGAGCAGGTACACGAAGACGGCGGTGAGCCAGATGAGCCAGGACCGGACGGTGGCGCGGCCGGGCGACAAAGTTTCCTCCTGCGGGTAGCGGTCGTCGGGGAAGGACGACGACACTGCCGCCTCGATTGTTGTATCGCCTCAGCAAGCTCGAAACATAGCCGTTATCTCGGTGGGATACACCACATCACCCGATCACCGCAGCGCCACTTGACCTGCGACTCCCACCACTGTGTCGCCGCCCACCCACACCTCGCCGTCCGCGCGCTCGACGTGCACGCGCCCGCGCCGGCCGAGCCGGGTGCCCTGCGCGGCCACGTAGGACTCCGGCGCTCGGCCCGAACCGATGAGCCACTGGCCGATCGCGGCGTTGAGGCTACCGGTCACCGGGTCCTCGACCAGGCCCGTGAAGGCCCGGACCTCGAACGCCGTGGGCGATCCGGCCGGGTGCGGTCCGACGACGCCGACCTTGTACTTCCCGAGCGCCGCGACGTCGCGTTCGACCGCGAGGACCGCCTCGGCGTCGGTGAGGAGCACGGCGAGCCAGCCGGGGCCGTTGTCGGCCCACCGCGCGTCGACGACGTCGCTCTCGGCCAGGTGCAGGGCCTTGCGGACGGCGGCGAGGTCCTCGGGCGCGACGGGGCCGCCACGGGTGAGCGGCGGCGCGGCGAAGGCGAGCCGCTCGCCGGTGCGCCGCACGCGAACCAGGCCGGCGCCGCACTCCTGCACGAGGTCTTCGCCCTTCGGCGTGCCACCGGCTTCGAGCCACGCGCGGGCCGAACCGAGCGTGGGATGCCCGGCGAAGGGCAGCTCGCGCTCGACGGTGAAGATCCGCACGCGGTAGTCGGCCTCGGCGCGCGCCGGCGGGAGCAGGAACGTGGTCTCGCTGAGGTTGGTCCACCGTGCGAAGGCGGCCATCCCGTCATCGGAGAGGCCTTCGGCGTCGTGCACCACGGCGAGTGCGTTGCCGAGGGTGAGCTCATCGGTGAAGACGTCGACCTGGCTGAAGCGCATGACTCCACCTTGGCACGGCGTTCAGGCGCCGCGGACGGCCCCGACCACCGCCCAGCGGCCGGACCGCCAGCGGATCAGCACGGCGGCCAGGCGGAACACCATGAACAGCGACAGGCCCGTCCAGATGCCCGTGAGCCCCCAGCCGAACGCGAGCGACAGCCAGATCAGCGGCAGGAAGCCCAGTCCCGCACTGACGAGCGTGGCGGTGCGCAGGAACGCGGCGTCGCCGGCGCCCAGCAGCACGCCGTCGAGCGCGAACACCACACCCGCGATCGGTTGCAGCGCCACGAAGAACCACCACGCGTGCGGGATCTCCGCGAGCACGCCCGGGTCCGAGGTGAACGCGTGCGGCAGCGTGCTCCACAACGCGCCGAAGAGCACACACAGGACGCAGCCGAGCACCAACCCGTACGCGACGATCTGGTTCGCGACCCCGCGCGCCTGCCGCGCGGCTCCCCCGCCCAGGGCCGCGCCGACGAGCGACTGCGCGGCGATCGCGACGGAGTCGAGCACGAGCGAGAGGAACGTCCACAGCTGCAGCACGACCTGGTGCGCGCCGACCGCCTCCGTCGACGTGCGCGCCGCCACGGCCGCCGCCGAGACGAAACACGCCTGGAACGCGAGGCTGCGCAGCACGAGGTCGCGGCCCAGGCTCAGCTGCGCGCGCATCACGCCGAAGTCCGGCCGCAGCGGCACGCGCTCGCGCACCAGCGCCGCGAAGAACAGCGACGCCGAGACCACTTGGGCCACCACGTTGGCGATCGCCGAGCCCTCCAGGCCGAGCCCCGCGGCGTAGACGAGCACCGGGCACAGCACGGCCGAGATGCCGTTGCCCGCCAGCACGTACCTCAGCGGGCGCGCCGCGTCCTGCACGCCGCGCATCCAGCCGTTGCCGGCCATGGTGACCAGGATCAGCGGCGCCCCGAACAGCGCGATCCGCAGCCACGACACGGCCGCCGCCGCGATCTCGTCACTGCCCGACAGCGCACGGGCGATCGGCCCGGCCAGCAGCTGACCCGCCACCAGCAGCACCAGCCCCACCAGCACCGCGAGCCACGTGGCCTGGACGCCTTCGCTCACCGCGTCGCGCCGCCGCCCGGCGCCGTGCAGCCGCGCGGTGCGCGAGGTCGTGCCGTAGGAGAGGAACGTCAGCTGCGTGGAGATCTGCGACAGCACCACCCCGCCCAGCGCCAGCCCCGCCAGCGGCAACGCGCCCAGGTGCCCGACCACCGCGGTGTCCACCAGCACGTACAACGGCTCCGCCGCCAGCACCCCCAGCGCGGGCACGGCAAGCCCGAGCACGCGGCGCGCGGGGATCCGATCTTCGGAGGTCACGGGCGGGGCAGGCGGGGCTTCGTCAGGCACCCGGGGAGCGTAACGACCGCCGCCGACATTCCGGACGTCAAGCGCGCAGGATCACCGGCAGGGTGGCCAACCCGCGGCTGCGGAACGACGAGCGCCACACCAGGTCGCCCGCCGGGGCCATCGCCGGGAAGCGGCGCAGCAGCGTGTCGAAGCCGATCTCCAGCTCGAGGCGGGCCAGGGGTGCGCCGAGGCAGAAGTGGGGGCCGTGGCCGAAGGCGAGGTGGGGGTTGTCCGGGCGGTCGGCGTCGAAGGTGTCCGGGTCGTCGAACACCGTGTCGTCGCGGTGGGCGGAGGCGAGAGCGAGCAGGACGGTGTCGCCGGCGGGGATCTTGGTGTCACCGATTTCGAGATCCTGCAAGGGAAAGCGGCGGATGGCGAGCTGGACCGGGGACGCGTGGCGCAGGATTTCATCCACAATGGACGCCGAGGACCCGACCGGCGTCGACCACGGTGCCGGGCGGGTGAGCAACTCGTGCAGGCCGTTGCCCAGCACGTGGACCACGTTCTCGTACCCCGCGAGCAGCAGGAGGAACGCGCCGCTGAGCAGTTCGTCGTCGGTGAGGTCCGGGGCGACGACGCTGAGCAGGTCCTCCCCCGGCGCCGCGCGCTTCACCGAGATCAGCTCGGTGAGGAACCCGAACAGCGACCGCATGGCGTCCCGCGCGACCGCGGCGTCCGTCGGCATCAGGACGGCGTCCGTCCACGTGCGGAAGACGGCGACGTCCGCGGGAGCGACGCCGAGCAGCACGCAGATCACCGTGATCGGCAGCGGCACGGCGTAGCCGGCCATCAGGTCGGCCTCGGCCGGGAGCGCGTCGGCGAGCTCTTCGGCGATGCGCGTGACGTCGGGCCGCAGGGCCTCGACGCGCCGTGGCGTGAAGGCGCGCCCCAGGAGCCGGCGCAGGCGGGTGTGCTCGGGCGCGTCGAGGTTGAGCAGGTTCTTGTCGAGCGCGGGCGGCAGCGCGAGGCCCCGGTAGCCGCCCGACGAGTGGGCCTTGTCCAGCGACAGCCGCGGATCGCCGAGGCCGGCCCTGACCTCGGCGTAGCGCGTGACCACCCAGACCGGCGCGCCGTCGGGTGACTCCGCTCGGTGCACGGGGCCGGCCGCGCGCAGCCGGGCGTACGCGCACACCGGGTCGGCCAGGAACTCGTCGTCGAACCGGACGGGTTCACGCACTCCGGTTCCCCAGCAGCGGCGCCCGGCCGAGCGCGGCCCGCAGCCGCGCCAGCACGTCCTCCGACGTGCCCTCCATCGTGCAGCCCGCGGCCATCCGGTGCCCGCCGCCGCCGAACTCCGAGGCCACCGCCGACACGTCGACCCTGCCCGCGGACCGCAGCGAGACCGTCCACACGGAACCCCGCGAGTCGGGCGCGAACTCCTTCAGCACCCCCGCGACGCCGGCTTCACGCGTCGCGCGGACCACGTCGATCACCGACTCGACCTCTTCCGGCCGCACGCTCGCCGCCACGGCCGAGCGCACCACGGCGTGCACGAACCCGAAGCCCTGCGCGGCCTCCGGCTCCAGCTCGGCTTCGGCCAGCACGGCCGAGAGCATCGGCAGCCACGCGAACGGGTGGTCGTCCACGATCCGCCGCGCCACCTCCGTCGGGTCGACGCCGGCCTCCAGCAGGCGCGCGGCGATCCGGTGCGTTTCGGGGCGGGCGCGGCGGAAACCGCTGGTGTCCGTGACGATCCCCGCGTACAGGCAGCGCGCGGCCGGCTCGTCCAGCTCGACGCCCATCGCCTCGACGATCTGCGCGACGAGCACCGCGGTCGCCTCGGTGGCCTCGTCGACCACGTGGTGCGTGCCGTAGAACGCGTTGGTGGCGTGGTGGTCCACCACCAGCACGGCGCCGCCGGCGGCGCGGACGGCGTCGACGCGCGAGGCGAGCCGGCCCAGCCGCGCCGGTACCGGCGTGTCGAGAGCGACCAGCAGCTGCTCCGACGCGGGCAGATCGTCGGGCTTGGTGAGCAGCCCGTCGACGTCGAGCCAGGTCAGGGTCTCGGGGGCGTTGTCGGGCTCGCCGAAGGACACCCGCACGCGGGCGCCGCGCAAGTGCAGTACGTGGCCGAGGGCCAGTGCGCTGCCGAGTGCGTCGGCGTCCGGGCGCACATGGCCCAGCAGCGTCACGTCGGTGGCCCCGGCGAGCAGGGCGGCGGCGGCTTCGATGTCCTGCGCCAAAGTAGCTGTCACAGTGCGTCACGCTACGCTCTGCGGGATGCCTGAGTACGCGATTCTCGTTCACCCGTCCGCCAACCGGGTCTACGCCGCCTCGTCGCCCGCGCTGCTGCGGGCCGAGCTGGCGGTGTTCGGCGCGGCCGGGCTTTCCGCCGAGCTGTCGGAAGCCCAGGAGGTGGAGCTCGGCGGCGTGGGCTACGTCAAGTTCGCGACGCCGGAGCCGCTGACTGAACCGGACGTAGCGCTGCTGTCCAACCTGTCCTCGCTCTACGCCCTGTTCGAGCTGGGCGACGGCGTGCTGCGCCCTGTCCTGGTGCGGCCGCTGGCGAAGACGGACTCGGATCTGCTCACGATCCAGAAGTACGCGGGCAAGACCAATGAGCAGTTCACGAAGCTGCTGCTCAACGTCACCCTGCTCGCCACCGCCGACCCGACCGGGTGGCTCGAGCGCCCGCGGACGCTGCTCGACCCGCTGTGCGGGCGCGGCACCACGCTCAACCAGGCCGTGATGTACGGCTTCGACGCCACCGGTCTCGACGTGGACGGCAAGGACTTCGAGGCCTACGAGCAGTTCATCAAGACCTGGCTGCGCACCAAGCGGGTGAAGCACACCGCCGACTCCGGGCAGCTGCGGCGCAACAAGGTCCGCCTCGGGCGCCGCCTCGACGTCGAGTACGCGTTCGACAAGGACGACTACAAGGGCGGCCAGACGCGCCGGCTCACCTACTTCAACGCCGACACCCTCACCACCGACGAGCTGCTGCGCGCGAACTCCGTGGACGTGATCGTGACCGACGCCCCGTACGGCGTGCAGCACGGCAGCCACCGCACGCAGGACGCGAGCCTCGCGCGCAGCCCGCGTGACCTGCTGGCGGCGGCCGTTCCCGTGTGGACGCGCGTGCTCCGCCCGGGCGGGGCGCTCGGGATCTCCTGGAACCTCAACGTCCTCCCGCGCGAAGAGCTCGTCGCGGTGCTCTCACGGGCCGGCCTCGACGTGCGCGAGGGCGGGCCGTACGAGGAGTTCGCCCACCGCGTGGACCAGGCGATCGAGCGGGACCTCGTGGTGGCGGCGAAACCGGCCTGACGCGTCCTTTGTGGTCAGAGCCCGAGGAGCTTGCGCGCGTTGCCTTCCGCGATCTTCTCGTGCACCTCGCGGTCGAGGTCCAGCGCGTCGAACCAGGCGGCGGCCTCGCCCATCGACTCGAACGGGTAGTCGGCTGAGAACAGCACGCGGTCGGCCCCGACCTCGTTGATCGTGAACACCAGTTCGGGTGTGGCGAAGTTGCCGCTCGTGGTGAGGTGGAAGTTCTCGCGCAGGTACTCGCGCAAGGGTTTGCGCGCCGGGATGCCCGCGGGCTTGACCTTGAGCCGGTGGTCGGTTCGCCAGATGTTGAACGGCAGCAGCTCGCCGAGGTGCCCGAGGATCACCTGCACGCCCGGGTGTTCGTCGAACAGGCCACTGGCGATGAGCCGCAACGCGTGCGTGCCGGTCTCGATCGAGAATCCCCACGCCGAGCCGTAGAGCCACGGGTGGCCTTCGAGCATCCGGCTGTCACGCGGCAGCGGGTCGCGCGGGTGCAGGTACACGGGCACACCCAGGTCTTCGACGGCCGCCCAGAACGGCCGGTACCGCGGCTCGTCCAGGTAGGCGATCCGGTCACCGTCCACTTCGGAGAACCCGTTCACCAGCGCGCCCTTGAACCCCAGCTCGGTCACCGCACGGCGCAGCTCGACGACGGCTTCTTCGGGATCCTGCAACGGAAGCGCGGCGAACGCGGCGAAGCGATCCGGCCTCAGCCGCACGTGCCGCGCGGCCACGTCGTTGGTGCGGCGCGCCCAGTCCACGGCCTGCGCACGGTCGGGCAGCCCCTGGATTCCGGGCGCCAGCAGGGAAAGCACGACGACCTCGATGCCGGCCGCGTCCATCAGCTTCAGGCGCTCGTCCTGGATGTCCAGCAACCGGCGGCGGTGCGGCGGCCACGTCTGCTCGGTGAAGTGCTCGCGCGATTGTTCGACGATGTCGGGGTCACCGGTGCCGAAATGTTCCTCGAGGGCGATCTTGCGGACCATGCTGCGTCTCCTCTCGGTTCCGTGGTCTGAACATAGCATGCTATGAACTTAGGTGATCTAATCTTTCCGGGTGACCGTGCCCTCCGGGTCCTCCGAGCCCGCCGACACCGCCGTCGACCGCTTCGCCGACGCCTGCAACGCGCTCTACTCGGCCATGCGCACCAACCGCGCCCGCCTCGACGCGCAGGCCGCGGCCGCCTCCGCCCTCAGCGACTCGCAGGCCCAGCTCGTGACTCCCCTGGCCCGGCTCGGCGCCATGACGATCGGCGAGCTCGCGCAGGAGGCGAAGCTCGCCCAGCCGACCGTCACGCGCTCGGTGAAGGCCCTGGAGTCCGCCGGCCTCGTGCGCCGCATCCCGCACGCCCACGACGACCGCCGTGTCGTCGTCGACCTCACCGACCGCGGCCGCGCCCACTGGGACCGCGCCCGCACCCGCCTGCGCGACAACCAGCGCGCGGCGTGGGACCTGCTGCCTGCCGACCTGCGGCCTCAAGCGCTGGAACTGCTGAAGGCGCTGACCGACGCCGTGACCGCCACGCGGCCGGCGGACTGACCGGACGAAAAACCGCCGGCCCTGAACGTCGTGCGTTCAGGGCCGGCGGCCTGGTGGGCGGGGTAGCCGCGGGCGGCGTACCCAGCGGGGCGGAGCGCCCGGAGGAGGTGGCGACGAACGGCGCGGCGCCACCGAACAGCGCGCCGCGTCGTGGGACGTCGGGGATCCTCCGGAGCAGTTCAGCCTCGGGTCTCCTCTTCGGCTTCGATTTCGGTGTCGGCGAGGTCGTCGTCGTCTTCGCGCGGCGCCTTGTACGGGTCGGCTTCGCCGGCGTGCTGGGCGCCGGTGGCCTGGCGGGCCACCTCGGCGTCGGCCTCGCGGGCCTTGGCGAGCAGTTCCTCGATGCGGCGCGCGTCGTCGGGGATGCTGTCGGCCACGAAGGCAAGGGTCGGGGTGTAGCGAACTCCGGTGCCCTGCCCGACTTTGGTGCGCAGCACACCACGCGCGGACTCGAGGGCCGCCGCGGCGCCGGCGAAGTCCGGCTCCGAGTCGAGGCTTTCGCCGAGCACCGTGTAGTACACCGTGGCGTCGTGCAGGTCCGCGGTGATCTTGGTGTCCGTGATGGTCACGGCACCGAGCCGCGGATCCTTGACGTCGTGCTCGATCGCCGACGCCACGATCTGCGAGATCCGCTTGGCGAGCTTGCGAGCCCGAGCAGGATCGGCCATGGGAGGTGTCTCCTTCTGAAATGTTCTCCGGTCTAGTCGTCCGGACCCAGCAGCCGGCGGTGTGCCGACAGCAGGACGAACTCCGGTCGCGAGGCCACGAACCGCTCGCACGAGTCGAGCACGTCCCGGACGTGCTCGCCACCCGCGGCGACCACGGCCACCCCGATCAGGGCTCGCCGGTGCAGGTCGAGGTGACCGGCTTCGGACACCGAGACGGCGAAGCGCTTGCGCACCTCCGCCACGACCGGCTTGATCACGGATCGCTTCTGCTTCAACGAGTGAATGTCATCGAGCAGGATGTCGAGCTCGAGAGCTCCGACGTACATAGGCAGCGAAGTTGTGCCGTAAGGAACCGGGTGGCCCGGGGCGCGGGCCGAAACCCGCACCCCGGAACCGATCAGCCCTTACGCACGGGGCTTCTCCCGCTGTTCGTAGGTCTCGATCACGTCGTCGACCTTGATGTCACTGTACGAACCCAGCGTCAGACCGCATTCGTACCCTTCACGAACCTCGACCACGTCGTCCTTGAACCGCCGCAGCGAGCTGATCGGCAGGTTCTCGGCGATGACGGTGCCGTCGCGGAGCAGACGCGCCTTGGCGTTGCGCCGGATCTCCCCGGACATGACCAGGCAACCCGCGATCGTGCCGATCTTGGAGGACTTGAAGACGTCGCGGACCTCGGCGCGACCGAGCTCCACCTCTTCGAACTCCGGCTTGAGCATGCCCTTGAGGGCCTGCTCGATCTCGTCGATCGCCTGGTAGATGACCGTGTAGTACCGGACGTCGACGCCCTCGCGGGTGGCCCGCTCGGTCGCCTTGCCCTGGGCACGGACGTTGAACCCGAGCACGATCGCGTCGGACGCGGTCGCCAGGTCGATGTCCGACTCGGTCACGCCACCGACACCGCGGTGCACCACGTTCAGCTCGACGTCGTCGCCGACGTCCAGCTGCAGCAGTGCCGCCTCGAGCGCTTCGACGGTACCCGAGTTGTCACCCTTGATGATCAGGTTGAGGCTGCTCGTCTCCTTCAAGGCGGAGTCGAGGTCCTCGAGGCTGACCCGCTTGCGGCGCGACGCGTTGAGCGCGTTGCGAGTGCGAGCGGAGCGGCGCTCGGCGATCTGCCGGGCGACGCGGTCCTCGTCGACCACCAGGAAGGTGTCGCCCGCGCCCGGCACCGAGGTGAACCCGATGACCTGGACGGGACGCGAGGGCAGCGCCTCGGTGACGTCCACGTTGTGCTCGTCCACCATGCGGCGGACGCGGCCGTAGGCGTCGCCCGCGACGACGGAGTCGCCGACGCGCAGCGTGCCTCGCTGCACCAGCACCGTGGCCACCGGGCCGCGACCGCGGTCGAGGTGCGCCTCGATCGCGACACCCTGGGCTTCCATGTCCGGGTTGGCCCGGAGGTCCAGAGCGGCGTCGGCCGTCAGCAGGATCGCCTCGAGGAGACCATCGATGTTGATGTTCTCCCGCGCGGAGATGTCCACGAACATCGTGTCGCCGCCGTACTCCTCGGCCACGAGGTTGTACTCGGTGAGCTGCTGGCGGATCTTCTGCGGGTTGGCGCCTTCCTTGTCGATCTTGTTGACCGCGACCACGATCGGAGCCTTGGCGGCCTGCGCGTGGTTGATCGCCTCGACCGTCTGCGGCATGACCCCGTCGTCGGCGGCCACCACGATCACCGCGATGTCCGTCGAGTTCGCACCACGAGCACGCATGGCGGTGAACGCCTCGTGACCCGGGGTGTCGATGAAGGTGATCAGCCGCGGCGTGCCCTCGAGCTCGGTCTCGATCTGGTAGGCGCCGATGTGCTGGGTGATGCCACCGGCTTCACTCTCGCGCACCTTCGTCTTCCGGATCGTGTCCAGCAGGCGGGTCTTACCGTGGTCGACGTGACCCATGATCGTCACGACCGGCGGCCGGACCTGCAGGTCCTCCTCGCCACCCTCGTCCTCACCGTAGGTGATGTCGAAGGTCTCCAGCAGCTCGCGGTCCTCCTCCTCGGGGGACACGACCTGGACGACGTAGTTCATCTCGCCGCCGAGCAGCTCGAGGATGTCGTCGGACACGGACTGCGTCGCCGTGACCATCTCGCCGAGGTGGAAGAGCACCTGCACCAGCGAAGCCGGGTTGGCGTCGATCTTCTCGGCGAAGTCGGTCAGCGAGGCACCGCGCGGCAGCCGGATCGTCTCGCCCTGGCCCTTGGGCAGGCGGACGCCGCCGACGCTGGGCGCCTGCATGTTGTCCATGTACTCCTGGCGCTTCTGCCGCTTCGACTTGCGACCCTTGCGCGAGGGACCACCGGGACGCCCGAAGGCACCCGCGGTACCGCCACGGCCACCGGGGCCGCCACGACCGCCGCCGCCACCGCGGAAGCCACCGCCACCGCCGGCAGGAGCACCGGTGCCGCCACCGGGACGGAAGCCGCCGCCACCGCCACCGGGACCGCCACCGGGACCGCCGCGGAAGCCACCGCCACCGCCGCCGCCACCGGGACGGAAGCCGCCGCCACCGCCGCCGCCACCGGGACGACCGCCGCCGCCACCGGGACCGCCACGGGCACCGCCACCGGGGCCGCCACGAGCGCCACCGCCCGGACCAGCCGGACGCGGGGTACGGCCCGGCATCATGCCGGGGTTCGGCCGCGGGGGCATGTTGCCCGGGCTCGGCCGGTTGCCACCGGCGCCACCGCCGGGACGCGGCGCGGGCCGGTCACCGCCGCCACCGGCACCGCCGGGACGCGGCGGACGGTTGTCGCCGCCCTGACCCGGACCGGGGCGCTGGGCCGGCGGACGCGGGGCCGGGGCGCCGGAACCGACGCCGAACGGGTTGTTGCCGACGCGCGGAGTGCGCGGGCCGGGCTTGGGACCGCCGGGCTTGGGGCCCTGCGGCTTCGGCGGCACGACCGAGCCGGACGCAGCTGCGTCCTGCTTCGGCGCGTGCTTCGGCGCCGCGGTGCTGCCACCGGACGGCTCGGCCTTGGCCGCGGGGGCCTGCACCTGGGGCTGCGGTTCCTGCTGCGGCTGGGCCGGAGCAGGCGTGGCCGGGCGCGGGCCGGGACGCGGGCCCGGACCCGGGCGGCTGCCCGGGGTGGCCGGACGCGGGCCGGACTGCTGCGGAGCGGCGGACGGAGCGGCCTTGGCCGCCGGCGCCTGCTGCTGGGTCTGCTGCGGAGCGGGCGCGGCCGCGGGCCGGGGGGCCTGCGGAGCGGGAGCGGCAGCGTTCGAGTTGCCCGAGCCGGGGGCGGGCGGCATGGGCCGCGGGCCGGGCGTCGGACCGGACTTCTTCCCGCCCTTGGCGGGGTACGCGTCACGCAGACGGCGGGCGACGGGCGCCTCGACCGTGGATGACGCGGACTTGACGAACTCGCCCTGCTCCTTGAGCTTGGCGAGAACTTCCTTGCTGGTGATGCCGAGCTCTTTCGCGAGCTCGTGTACACGGGCCTTGCCTGGCACAGCTCTCCTCATCTAGGGGAGGCCAGGCGGTGAAGAGACCCGCTGACCTCGTCCTTATTGTCGCGCGTTCATGGCGTCGGCTTCACGGCTGACTCATGACGGGTCGACCTGCTTCCTTGATTCACTGCGGTTCCGGGTGGGTCCCGGAGCCCATCTCCGTGGTGAATGCCGCGTGCTCACGCAGCCCCGCGGCGTCGAGCGTGCCCTGGGCCCGAAGTGCCCGGGGGAACGCCCGCTTCCGCTCGGCCTTGGCCAGGCAATCCGGTGCGGGGTGCAGCCACGCGCCCCGCCCCGGCAGCCGCCGACGTTCGTCGACGACCAGCCGCCCGGCCACCGCGATCACTCGCAGCAGTTCACCGATCAGGACCCGCTGCCGGCAACCGACACACGTGCGTACCGGGAAGTGCCGGTGGCGCTGGAGGTCGGTCGTGTCGCCACATCCCCGCGGCGGACCCTGAACCAATGATGAGTCTAGCGCTTCGACCTTCACTCAGCCGAACCGGTTGTCGCGGCGGGCCGCGCCTGTCCGGCGTGGTCTTGATCACCCGCCGGCTCGACGGGTGCGGCGTCGCTGCGGATGTCGATGCGCCAGCCCGTGAGCCGGGCCGCGAGCCGCGCGTTCTGGCCCTCCTTGCCGATGGCGAGGGAGAGCTGGAAATCGGGCACGACGACGCGAGCCGTCTTCGCCCGCTCGTCCACGACACGTACCGAAACAACCTTCGCCGGAGACAATGCATTCCCCACGAAGCGGGCCGGATCCTCCGAGTAGTCGATGATGTCGATCTTCTCGCCGGCCAGCTCGCTCATCACGTTGCGCACGCGCGCGCCCATCGGGCCGATGCAGGCGCCCTTGGCGTTCACCCCGGGCACGGTGGAGCGCACCGCGATCTTGGTGCGGTGCCCCGATTCGCGCGCCACGGCGGCGATCTCGACGGTGCCGTCGGCGATCTCCGGCACCTCGAGCGCGAAGAGCTTGCGCACCAGGTTCGGGTGCGTGCGCGAGAGCATGATCTGCGGCCCGCGGTTGCTCCGCGAGACCCCGACCACGAACGCCTTGATGCGCGTGCCGTGCTCATAGGACTCCCCCGCGACCTGCTCACCCGAGGGCAGGATCCCCTCGGTGTCGCCGACCTGGACCACGACCATGCCGCGGGCGTTGGCGCGCGCGTCGCGCTGCACCACGCCGGCCACGATCTCGCCCTCCTTGGCGGAGAACTCGCCGAAGGTCTTCTCGTGCTCGGCGTCGCGCAGCCGCTGCAGGATGACCTGGCGGGCGGTCGTCGCGGCGATCCGGCCGAAGCCCTCCGGCGTGTCGTCCCACTCCTCGTCGACCTCGCCCTCGGGGGTGAGGGTGTGCGCGAGGACGCGGACGAGGCCGGTCTTCTTGTCGATGTCGATACGCGCGTGGGACTGGTGCCCCTCGGTGTGCTTGTAGGCGGTGAGCAGGGCCGTCTCGATGGCCTCGATCACCGTGTCGAAGGGGATGTCCTTGTCCCGTTCGATCGCCCGCAGCGCGGCGATGTCCACGTTCACTTCGACTCCTCCTTCGCTTCCGTCTGGCCGGCAGGGGTGCTGCGCTTGCCGGACGCGTCTTCTTCCAACAGTTTGAGCTCGTCGACGGGTGGTTGCTTGAACTCGATCTCCACCACGGCCTTCGCCACCGACTTGTAATGCACGTCTTTCAGCCGGCCCTCGAAGAGCACGGTCGCGCTCTCCTCACCGGCATGGCCCACCCGCGCGACGAACTCCGCGCCTTCCGCGAGCGTGATGCGGACGAGCCGGAACTTCGCGCGCCGCCAGTGGCGCGGCTGCGCGAGCGGCCGGTCCAGCCCCGGCGAGGTGACCTCGAGGGTGTAGGCGCTCGCGAGCACGTGCTCGTTCTCGTCGAGCGCCGCCGACACCTTGCGGCTGATCTCGGCGATCTCGTCCAGCCCGACCCCGTCGTCGGAGTCGACGACGACCTTGACCAGCTGCTTGCGGCCGGCCTGCTGTACCTCGAACGAGTCGAGGTCGAAACCCGCGACGGTGACGGCTTCGGCCACTATCGGCTGAAGCCGGCTGGCGAGTTCGTTGGGCACGTGGAGCACTCCTGTTCGGCCGAGGTGACGCGGGCTGGTCACGACTGTGGTCGGTGGTGGACCAGCTTATCCTGCGCACCCAGGAGGACGCGCGAGCGGCGGTGCCGGTGCCGGGCCTGGCAGGATGGGCCGACGTGACCGCAAGACCGACCGACCTTTCCCGGCGCGGCGTTCTGCGCCTGGGCGCCGTCGCCGCTTTGGCCCTCCCGCTCGCGGCCTGTTCCGGGGGATACGACGAGAGCCCTGACCCGCTCGCCCCACTGCTGTCCGCCGCCGACGCGGACGCCGCCGCGGCCAGAGCCATCGGCGGCGAGGTCGCCGGGCAGGTCGCCGACGCGCGCGCCGCCCAGGCCGCCGCCCTGAAACCCGAGGTGGACCGGCTGAACCGGCCCAAGCCGACGACGGCGCCCCCGGCCGCGCCCGCCGACCTGGGCGCGTTCAAGGAGCGCCTGGCGACGGCCCGCAAGCAGGCCGAGGACCTCGTGCCCACGCTCCCGGCCTACCGCGCCGGCCTGGTCGCGGGTGTCGCGGCGGGCTGCGCGAGCCTGCAGCGCCTCGCCTCGACGCTCGGGCCCGGCGAAGATGCCCAGGCCGTGGTCGCGCCCGCCGGCACCGCCGCGTCCGACGCCGTCGACCCCCTGCAGAAGGCGCTGGCCTCGGAGCACGCCGCGCTGTGGGTATACGGACTGGTCACGGCCTTCCTGCCGGGCGAGTTCGGCGACGCCCTCAAGGCCGGGCGCGCCGAGCACACCGCACGCCGCGACGTCGTCACCCAGATGATCGAGGCCGCGGGCGGCACGCCGGTGGCCCCGGAAGCGGCGTACGTGCCGCCGAAGCCGGTCAAGGACACCGCCTCGGCCGCCGCCCTGGTGGCGAGCGCCGAGGAGGACTCGGCGGCCGCGTGGCTCGGCGTCGTGACCCACACGGACGACGCGGGGCTGCGGAAGATGGCTTTGCAGGCGTTGATCGCCGCGGCCCGGCGGGGCACGCCGTGGCGCCAGGAGGCCGACGAGAAGCCGACGGCGCTGGCGATGCCGGGTCAGCCGGCTTGAGGTTTCGGTGAAAAAAAGGGCCGTTCCCGGTGTCTCCGGGAACGGCCCTTTTCGCGTCGTCGAGGGTCAGTGCAGTTCGGGACCGAGGTCCAGCGCGCTGGTGGCGATGCGCTTGAGCAGCACGTCGTCGCGGTGCTTGGCGTAGAAGTCGGCCAGGACGATGGTGACGTCGGTGCCCGTGACCTGGGACTCGTACTCCGACTGATCGCCACTCACCTTGGGCGCGCCCGCGGCCTTGTACGTGCCGTCGCGCACCAGGTCGCTCACGTTGCCGGTGCCGTCCTGGTCGGTCAGCGCCTTGAGCTGCGCCGCCTGCGCCGCGGTCGGCATGCTCACCTTGACGACGGAGACGAGCGCCTTCGCGTCGCCGTACTCGACCGTGAAAAGCCCGCGCGCCAGCGAGGAGCACGGGTTGGTCTGGAAGAACTTCTTGGTGTCGTCGTAGGCCTTCGCCGCGCAGTCGGTGGACTTGTTCGGGCCTTCCACCAGCTTGTAGTCGAAGGGGTTCGTCTTCACCGGCGCCTGCGCCACCGGCTCGGGCGTGCTGTCGTGCCGGATGAGGAACCAGACCAGCCCCGCCACGACGGCGATCACGACCAGCCCCGCACCGCGCAGCAGCAGCGCCTTGGTGTCCTGCGGCGGCTGCGGTGGGGTTGGGCCTGGGCCTGGGCCTGGGCCGAGGCCTTGGCCGGGCGGCGACCCCGGCTGCGCGGGCACCGCAGCGAGCGGCGCCGTGTCCGAGGGACCGGGGGTGAATTGGGGACCGACCACGGGCACATACGGTAGTTCACCGCGCTGAGCGCCTTCAGCCGAATGCGGTGAGAAGGCGTTCGACGTCGTCAGGGGTGTTGTAGAGGTGGAATCCGACGCGGACGCGACCGGCGCGTTTGCTCGCGACGAGGCCCGCCGCGGCGAGCCGTTCGGGGTCCACGTCCAGCGACACGATGGCGGTGCCGCGGGGTGGGAGGTCCAGGGCGGCGAGCACGGAGTCCGCGAGGCCGACGTTGTGGTCGCGGACCGCGGTGAGGTCGAGACCGGCGACGTACTCCAGCGCCGGCGCCGCGCCGGTGTGGGCGAGCCAGACCGGGGAGAGGTCGAAGGCGCGGGCGTCGCGGGCCAGGCGCAGGGGCAGGCCGTAGACGGTGGTCCAGGGGTCGTCACCCGCGTACCACCCGGCGGCGACGGGCCGGGTGCGCTCGTGGGCGCGCGGGTGCACGGCCAGCCAGGCGCACCCACGTGGCGAGAACAGCCACTTGTAGCCGGCGCACACCACCCAGTCGGCCCACGCCACGTCGAGCGGCAGCCAGCCGGCGGCCTGCGTGACGTCGAGCAGCACGGCCGCACCCCCGGCTTCGGCGGCTTCGCGCAGGGCCTCGGTGTCCAGGACGGTGCCGTCGGCGGACTGCACGAGGCTGACCGCCACGAGGTCGTGGCCCTCGACCTGCTCGGCCAGCTTTGCGAGCGGCCGCTCGGTCACCTTGAGGTCGGGCCGCGCGGCGAACGGGAACGTGACGCTCGTGAAGTCCCCGGCCGCCACCAGGACACGCGCGCCCTCGGGCAGGCCTCCCGCGACGTTGGCGATCAGCTGGGACACGGACACCCCGATGGCCACGCGGTCCGTCGGCACGTCGGCCAGCCGCGCGAACGCCTCGCGTGAGCGCGCCACGGCCTCATCGAACCCACCCGGCAGGTCCGCCCCGACCCGCCAGCGCTGCACGGCCGCCGCCACGGCGTCCGCGACCGGCTCCGGCGGGATCCCGATGCTCGGCGTGTTCAGGTACCCGGCGGGGACAGCGAACTCGGCTCCGAAGGCGCGCATGCCCTTGACGCTACTGAACCGGTGGCAGCAATTCGGCCACCTCTGCGTAAGACGGCGGAGGCAGTGGCAGCGAAGTCCCGTCGCGTGCGGCGTCCACGGTCGCCAGGGCGGCGGCCAGCGCGACGCGGTACGGCGTCGAGCCCAGGCTCACCCTCGCCACCCCCAGCTCGGCGAGGCCGGCCGGCGTGACGCGGCCCGGCAGGAACAGGACGTTGAGCGGCACGTCCACCGCCGCCACCACCTCCGCGACCTCGCCCGGGTCGGCGAGGCCCGGGACGAACACCCCGTCGGCGCCCGCGTCGCGGTAGGCGCGGGCCCGTTCGATCGCGGCGGAGACCGGGCCGGAGCCGAGCCAGTGGGTGTCCGTGCGCGCGTTCAGGAAAACGGGCGAAGCCGAACGGACGGCCGCGATCAAAGCGCACTGCACCTCCACCGGCGCGAGCGTGCCGTCGGCGCGGCCGTCTTCGAGGTTCACGCCCACGGCGCCCGCTTCGGCGAGTTCCGCGACGAGGTCGGCGACCTCGGCCGGGTCCGCGCTGAAGCCGTCGGCGATGTCGACGCTCACCAGCACGTCCAGCGGCGCCAGCGCGCGGGTCAGCGCCACCGTCGCCGCGCGGGACGCCGGGGCCCCGTCGGCCAGGCCCGCGGCGGCCGACACGCCGAGGCTCGTCGTGCCGACCGCCGGGTGCCCCGCCGCGGCGAGCGCGGCCGCGAAGCCGAACTCCCACACATTGGGCAGCAGCAACGGTTTCCCGGGCACGTGCAGAGCGGCGAACGAAGTCATGCCCGCAACCTACGCGCGCGACGCTTCGGTGGCTGCCGAAGCAATCCGCTCAGCTGCCGCCCGCCATGATCGCCGCCCGGCGAGTGCGCAACAGTCCGCGCAGCGCCGGCACCGCGGGGCCCGCGGCCTCGTCCAGCTCCGCGAGGCGCGCGGTGTCGCGGCGGGACGAGCGGCGGGTGAACCCCACCTGGGCCGCCGCGGCGAGGGCGGTCAGCGCGGCGGCGCGGGTGTCCACTTCGGACAAGGGCGCGCGCAGCGCTCGGTCCAGAGTGGCGCGGACCTCCTCGGCCCGCAACCGATCGTCCAGGCGGAAAACCTTCCGGCGCAGCACCGGCGTGACGTGTGACAGCAGGAGTCCCGCGGCGGCCAGCTGCAGCTCCAGGGAGTGGAGGGTGTCGGCCGAGTCGCGGCGGAGCAGGCGTCGCCAGCGGGTCGGGCCCGCGTCGGCGAGGTCGGTGAGCAGGTCGTCGAGCAGCAGGTCGCCGGTGGGGCCGTGGCCGGTCGCCGAGACGCGGCCGCCGGTGACCGTCAGGCGGCCGCGCAGCAGGAGGTCGGTGACGGCGGAAGCGCGCACGAGCAGCGCGGCGTGGCTGCGTCTGCGGATGCGGCCCTGGTCCGGGTCGCACGCGAGCAAGTAGGCCTGGGCGGCCAGCGAGGGGGTCATTGCCGTTTCACCAACGGCCAGATCTGGTCCCACGACTGCGTCCTTCCGGTGTAGAGCCAAACAAGTCCTGGTACGACCTCGGTCACCGACACGAAGTAGGGCTTCAGCAGCGTCGGGTCGAGCCCGGTGAAAAGCACGTCGCGCGCCTGGTCCGGTGGCCGGTCGAAGTACCAGTAACCGCGGTGTCCACTGTAGACGTCGGTGATCCCGTACCGCGGGCCGTAGTACTCGACGGCCGCGGCGAACGGGTAGATCTCCGCGTACACCGCCGTCTGCGCCTTCACCCCGGTTGGCAGCGACGAGTACGTCTGCCCGACGACGTCGGCGACCTGCTTCTGCGCCGTCTCGCCGCCCGCGAACACCGTGCCGAGCGAAAACGGCCCGAACGACGTCGCCGTGACCGACGCCGGCCACACCGGCAGTGCGGCGACGGTGACGGCGGCCGACAGCCCGAACGCGATCCCCACCGGGATCCGCCACCAGCGCACCAGGTCGCGCCGGCTCAGCTCCGTGGCCGCGGCCGCGAACGGCAGCGCGTAGAGGCTCATCAGGTAGTACGAACGGCCGTGGGTCAGCACCACCGCGGCGGTGACCAGCAGCAACGCCAAGGCAAGGTAGCGGTACGGCCGCAGCTCGGGCGAGCGGAACAGGCGCCACACCCCGTAGAGCAGGGCGAGCACGCCGACGCCCATGCCCGCGCCGAGCAGCCCGTCGCGCGCGAAGGCGAAGTAGCCGGGGAACTCGGCGGCGACGACGTCGGCCATGTGCGCGTACGGCCAGTCGTGCGTGGCCTGCCAGACGAGCGCGGGGATCGTGGCGACCACCGCGATCAGCGCGCCCAGCCACAGCTTCGGGCGGGTCAGCAGGCGGCGTGGACCGAGGACGGCGGCGGACACCAGCACGGCGGCCCACAGCGCGGGGATGAGGAACTTGACCTCCAGCGACACCGCCGTGACCGCGCCCGCCCACACGAGCAGGCCGTCACGGCGCGTGCGGGTCCAGCGGACCAGCAGGAAAACGACGACCGTCCACAGGAACGGGTCCAGCGCGTAGGTGGAAACCCAGTGGCTGAGGACGACCAGGTCGGACGTCGCGGACAGCCCGCCCGCCATCAGCTGCGCCGGGCGGCGGCCACCCAGTTCGCGGGCGATCAGCGCGGTGACCACCACGCCGGCGCCGACCGCGAGCGCCATCGGCAGCCGGAACGCGAGCAGCGAACCGGGGAACAGGCGGTCGAGCGTGCCCGCGAGCAGCGGAACGAGCGGTGGCTGGTCGAAATACCCCCAGGCCGGATGATCTCGGCCAGCCACCAGGAAATAGAGCTCGTCGAACCCGTGCGCGTAGCGGACGCTCGTGAGCACGAGCAGCGCCGCCGCCAGCGCGGCCACGGTGAGCACCGGCAGCCGGGCGAACGGGGCGATCTCCCCCGTGCTGGTCTCGCGGCTCGTCATGAGGCTCGTCATGATCCGAGTCCACCGCGCCGGCCCGGGTCGGCGTAACGGTGATCGGTAGCCGGTGCGGACGACGAATGTTGTCCCGCGCGCAACTTTCGTTGCGGGTCCTCCCCCGGCCGGTGCGATTCCGCCGCGGCGGTCCGGACCAGCCGTTACCGTGACGGGGTGAGCGAAGTGCGGCGTGGAACCTGGCCCCGCCCGGCCGAAATGGGCTGGCTGCTGACCGCGGCGCTCCTGTTCGCCGGGCTCGACTTCGCGTTGCACTGGGCCGGGCCGACGAGCGGGGCCTTCGGGCCGTACGCCGGGCTGGCGCTGCGCCTCGCGTGCGACCTTTCGCTGCTGGCGGTGTTCCGCTTCCCCGACGCGGTGGCCGGGGTGCTCGTGGTGGCGTCGCTGGCGATGCTGGCGTCGGATCTGTTCTGGCCCGGGCTGCTGGTGCCCGCCGACCAGCCGAGCCTGATGACCGTGCCCACGGTGACGCCGGTGGTGCTGAGCCAGCTCCCGCGCGTGATGGACCGGCGGCGGTTGCTGTGGATCGGCGGTGTGCTGGCGGTGCTGGCGACGCGGCCGTGGGACCCCGCGTGGAACACGACGCCGTTCGGGCTGCTGAGCACCGCGTTGCCCGTGGCGGTGGCGCTGTACTTCGAGGCGCGCCGGCAGCTGCTGCGTTCGCTGCGGGACCGGGCCGAGCGTGCCGAACGCGAGCAGCACCTGCTCGCCGAGCGAGCCCGTGCCGAGGAACGGCGGCGGCTCGCGGGCGAGATGCACGACGTGGTGACCCACCGGCTGAGCCTGATGGTGCTGCACGCGGGCGCGCTCGGTGTCGTGTCGACGGACCCGGCCGTGCGCTCCGCGGCCGAGGACATCCGCCGCGAGGGCGCGCACGCGCTCGACGAGCTGCGTGATCTGGTGGGCGTGCTGCGCGACGGTTCGAGCATCGAGCCCCCGGCCGCTTCGCCGGCCCCGGTCGCTTCGCCGGCGGACCTGGTGGCCGAGTCGATGGCCGTCGGCGTGGCCACGGAGCTTTCGATGAGCGGGGACCCGGACCAGGTGTCGCCGACGGTGGCGCGCACGGCGTACCGCGTGGTGCAGGAGGCGCTGACGAACGTCCGCAAGCACGCGCCGGGTTCGTCGGCCGCCGTGTCGCTGCGATACCACTCGGGTGGTCTCGACGTGTGCGTCACCAACACCCGCGGGTGCCTGCCGCCCGACCCGACGCTCGCCGGCAGCGGCTCGGGCGCCGGGCTGAGCGGGCTGCGGCAACGCGTCGAGCTCGTCGGCGGGCAGCTCGAGTCCGGCCCCGAGCCCGGCGGCGGATTCCGCGTCGGTGCGATACTTCCCGCCTACGTCCCGACGACGGAAGGTGCGCCCCGGTGATCACGGTGGTCGTGGCCGACGACGAGCCGATGGTCTGCGCACACCTGCGCACGATCCTGGGCTCGGCCGAGGACCTCACGGTGGTCGCCTCGGCTTCCGACGGCGCCGAAGCGGTCGAGGCCGTCGTCCGGCACCGCCCCGACGTCGTGCTCATGGACCTGCGCATGCCGGGCGTCGACGGTCTCACGGCCATCGCCCACATCGTGCAGTTGCCGAACCCACCCGCGGTCGTCGCGCTGACCACCTTCGACGCCGACACCTACGTCATCCGGGCGCTGCGCGCGGGCGCCGCGGGCTTCCTCGTGAAATCCACGCCGCCCGAAGACCTCATCGGCCTCGTCCGCGTCGCCGCCGACGGCCACACCGTCCTGTCCCCCTCCGCGGCCCGCCGCCTCGTCGCGCTGTCGGCCGACGGCCACGCCCGCACCGACTCGGCCCTCCGCCGCACCGGCGCCCTCACCGACCGCGAACGCGACGTCCTCACCTGCCTCGGCGAGGGACTGTCCAATGCGGACATCGCCGCCCGCCTGCACCTCGCGGAGGCCACGGTGAAGAGCTATGTGTCGCGGATGCTGGTGAAACTGGAGTGCGCGAACCGGACGCAGGCGGGGTTGCTGGCGCATGAGGCCGGGTTGGTGAGTCGCTGAGGTTCAGCGGTCTTCCTTGTGCGCAAACGAAATCCCGCTCCAGGTCAAGCCGAAGCCGGAGTGTGTTCCGCGTCGAACGCCTCGCGGGCGGCGGTCACCTGGGTCATGTGGTGGCGGGCCCAGCGGTCGAGCATGTCGAGGGGCTCGGACAGGTCGCGGCCCAGTGAAGTGAGTTCGTATTCCACGCGGGGTGGGATGACGGCGTACGCCGTGCGCGTGAGGATGCCGTCGCGGACGAGGCTGCGGAGGGTTTGCGTCAACACTTTCTGGGAGATGCCCTCGACGCGTTTGCCGATCTGGGTGAAGCGCAGCGGGCCGTCGCGGAGGGAGCCGACGATGAGGACGGTCCACTGGTCGCCGATGCGGTCGAGGAGCTGGCGGGTCGGGCAGTCGCGGTCGTAAGGGTTTCCCAGCACCACAGGCCTCCTCGAAGTCACTCTCCCAAAGAGAGTAACACTCCTGGACACCAGCACGTCCCAAGGACACCGCCGCACCCCCAGCGCAGCGCTGCCCACACCCGAGCGCCCGAAACCTACCGAGCAACCCGAGACGTCTCCGCCACCAAACCCGCCACCACGCGGCTGATGAACCGCCCCAGCACCAGCCGGTAGAACCACCCCGTCCCCGGTACCTTGCCCGTGAACGACGAGTGCCAGTGGATCTCCGTGCCGCCGTCGACCGGGGTGAGGTCGACGTAGGCGCGGTAGTCGCGAAGGGGCAGGCCGCTGCGCAGGGCGTAGCCGAACCGGCGGTCGGGGACCAGTTCGATCACCTCCTCGCACGAGCGCGTGCGGCCGGTGCGGAACACGCGCAGCGCGCCCAGCCCCTCGCGTTCCGACGAACCCGCGCGGGCCAGTTCGAACGAGCCCAGCGGCGACCAGCGCGGCCAGCTCTCGCCGTCGCGCAGCAGCGCGTAGACCGTCGCCGGGTCGGCGGATGTGCGGGCCCGGACCGAGATTCGTTGCATCAGGCCTCCTCGAAGAGCGTGTACCACGTGGTACATGTACCATCCGGTACATGGCGGAGGCAAGGGCAAAGCTCCTCGACGCGGCCGTCGAGCACATCGCGCGGAACGGGGCGGACCAGAGCCTCCGCACGCTCGCGACGGCGCTCGGCACGAGCCACCGGATGCTCATCTACCACTTCGGCTCGAAGGAAGGCCTGCTCACGGAGGTCGCGCGCGAGGTGGAACGCCGGCAGCGCGCCGTGCTCGCCGACCTCGACCCGAGCCTGCCGCCGGACGAGCTGGCGCGCGTGTTCTGGCGCCGGCTCACCGACGAAGCGCTGCGCCACAATGAAAAGCTCTTCTTCCAGCTCTACGGCCAAGCCCTCGGCGGCGCGCCCGGCACGGCGGAGTTCCTCGACGGCGTGATCGACGGCTGGCTCGCGCCCGTCGAAGCGCTGCTCGAACGACTCGGCGTGCCCGAGCAGCACCGCGCGGCGCAGGCCCGGCTCGGCCTCGCCGTGGCGCGTGGGCTGCTGCTCGACCTCGTCACCACGGGTGACCGGGAAGCCGTCGACGCGGCGATGGAACGTTTCCTGACCCTGCAGAACGCTGGTTTCTTGCAGACCTGACCCTTGACTTGACGTTTTCCTGCATCCACGATGCAGGCGTGCCCGACGAAGTCAAAGTCAGCGATCTGGATCGGCGCATCGTCGCCGCACTGCAGCTCAACGGGCGCGCGTCGTGGGGCGCGATCGCCCGGCACGTGGGCACGAGCGAGTCCACCGTGCTGCGCCGCGCCGGCCAGCTGACGGAATCCGGCCAGCTACGCGTGATCGGCGTGGTCGACGTGCTGCGCTGCGGCCTCGGCGTGCCGGTGCTGGCGCGGCTGCGGTGCCGACCCGGTACGGCGGCCGCCGTCGCCGAGGCGCTGGCCGCGCGGCCCGAGGTCCGCTACGCCACCGTGCTCGCCGGCAGCGCCGACTGCTCCGCCGAGTTCGTGCTCCCCACCTACCGCGAAATCGCCCGCCTGCAGGGCGACTTCCCCGCCGCCGACAACGTTCGCGACGCCGAGACCTTCGCCGTGATGCGCACGTTCACCTCCAACCACGACTGGAACTCCGGCGAGCTCAGCGCCGAAGCGGCGGCCGAGCTGCGCGACGGCGAGGTGCGGCCGTTCGAGGAACAGCACTGGGAACGCCCGCCCGAGCAGCTCGACGAGCTGGACCTCGCGATCAGCGCCGCCCTCGGCGAAGACGGTCGCCTCTCGTTCAAGGAGGTCTCGCGCCAGGTCGGCACGAGCGAGTCCACCGTCGCGCGCCGCGTCGACTCCCTCGTACGCCGTGGTTGCCTGCGCTTCCGCACGCTCGCCGAGCCCGCGATGTTCGGCTACGCCCTCGAGTTCATGCTCTGGCTCTCGATCGTCCCGGCCGAGCTCGACCGCGCCGGACAGCAGCTCGCCGCGCACCCGGGCACCAAGTACCTCAGCGCCACGACCGGCCGCTTCAACCTCGTCGGCCAGATCGTGCTGCGCCACTACGGCGAGCTCTACCGCCACACCACCGACGTCGTCGGCGCCCTCCCGGGCCTGCGGGAAGCCGACGTGACCCTGCAGGTCTCGACCCTCAAACGCGCCTGGTCGCCCACGCCGGCGGCCGCAGCAACTCGGGAGGAAGCATGACCGAACAACCGTGGCTCTGGGACGAGAAGACGTGGCGGGGACACGTCGAGCACGTCCGCGCCGGCCGATCACTGCGCCCGGCGTCGTGGCCCGGCGGTGCGAAAGTGGCCGTGGCGCTGTCCTTCGACTCCGACCACGAGACGCCCGCCCTGCGCGACGGCGAGGTGCTGCCCGGCAAGCTCGCCCAGGGCGAGTACGGCGCCCGCGTCGGCGTGCCCCGGCTACTCAAACTGCTCGACCGCTTCAACGCCCCCGCGTCCTTCTTCGTCCCCGGCGTGTCGGCGCTGCTGCACGACGGCGAAGTCAAGTCCTATGTGGACGCCGGTCACGAAGTGGCCCTGCACGGCTGGATCCACGAACGCAACACCGCCCTCACCGAGACCGAGGAGCGCGACCTCGCCTTCCGCGCCGCCGCCGTGCTGGAACGCCTCACCGGCACCCGCCCGGTCGGCATCCGCACGCCGTCGTGGGACTTCTCGGCCCACACCCTCACCATCACCCGCGAGCTCGGCCTGAAGTACGACTCCTCGCTGATGGCCGACGACGACTGCTACGAGCTGCTCGAGAACGGCGAGCCCACCGGCGTCGTCGAGCTGCCCGTGGAGTGGATCCGCGACGACGCGCCGTACTTCATGATGGACCGCTTCGCCTCGCTGCGGCCGTACACGCCGCCGCGCGGGGTGCTCTCGATCTGGCGCGACGAGTTCGACGCCGCCTACGCCGAGGGCGGGCTGTTCCAGCTCACCATGCACCCGCACATCATCGGGCACCGCTCACGCGTCGCGATCCTCACCGAGCTGCTCGACCACATCAGCGGCCACGAAGGCGTGTGGTTCGCCACCCACGCCCAGGTCGTCGACCACGTCCTCGCAGCCGAAGGGACGCAGCCATGACGGCCGTACCGTCCACCTCGGACATCTCCACGGAAACCCACCGCCTGAACCCACAGCAGCGCAAGGCGATCGTCGCCGGCTCCATCGGCAACACCGTCGAGTGGGTCGACTGGGCCGTGTACGCCACCTTCTCCCCCATCTTCGCCGGCCAGTTCTTCGCCGGCGGCAACGAAACCACTGCGCTGCTGTCCACGTTGGCCGTGTTCGCCGTCGGCTTCGTGATGCGCCCGATCGGCGGCGCGGTGCTCGGCTCGTATGCCGACCGGCGCGGCCGCAAGAAGGGCCTCACGCTCACCATCTCGCTGATGGCGGGCGCGTCGATCGTGATCGCGGTCTGCCCCACCTATACCCAGATCGGCGTCGGCGCCCCGATCGTCCTGCTGCTCGCCCGGCTCGTGCAGGGCTTCTCGGCGGGCGGCGAGTTCGGTTCGTCGTCGGCGTTCCTCATCGAGTCGGCCGCCACCGGACGCCGGGCGTTCGCCGGGTCCTGGCAGCAGGTCTCCGTCGGCGCCGGCTCGCTCATCGCGGCCCTGCTCGGCACCATCCTCAACTCGACGCTGTCCGACTCCGACCTGCACGGCTGGGGCTGGCGGCTCGCGTTCGGCGTCGCCGGGCTGCTGGGCCTGGTCGGACTGTGGCTGCGCCGCTCGGTGCACGAGACGGAGGCGTTCGGCAAGATCACCGCCAAACCAAGCCGGAACCCCGTCCTCGCGATGGTCCGCGACCACCCGGGTGCGGCGCTGCGCGTGGCCGGCGTGACGATCGCGGGCACGCTCATCTACTACGTGTGGGTCAGCTACATGCCCGCCTACGCCCACCTCGCCACCGGAATCCCGCTCAAGACGGCCCTGCTGGCCAACACGCTGGCGATGCTCGTGTTCATCTGCCTGCTGCCCTTCGGCGGGCTGCTGTCCGACCGCATCGGCCGCAAACCCACGATGACGGCGTTCGCGGCCGGGTTCGTGATCTTCGCGTGGCCCGCGTTCCACTTCCTGGCCAACGGGTTCTGGAGTGTGTTCGTGATCGAGCTCATCGGGCTCGTGCTGATCGTCGGCTACTCGGCCAACTGCGCGGTGATCATGGCCGAGCAGTTCCCACCCGAGGTGCGCACCACCGGCATCGGGCTGCCCTACGCGCTGGCCGTGGCCGTGTTCGGCGGCACCGCGCCGTACGTCACGACCTGGCTCAACGCCAACCACCACGGGGATCTCGTGTGGATCTACGTCGCCGTCGCCGCGCTGATCGGCGTCGCGGTGTACCTCACGATGCCCGAGACGAAGGGAAAGCAGCTCTAGTGCGCACCGTGCTCGTCACCGGTGCCGCGGGCGGGATCGGGGCCGCGATCGCGGCCCGCTTCGCCGCCGCGGGTGACCGGCTGGCTTTGTCGGACCTGCGTCCGGCCGAACTGTCCGCAGTGGCCGGAAAGCTGCGCGCCGACCACGGCGTGACCGTGGCCGAGCTGCCCGGTGACCTCGCCGACGCGGCCTACGCCGAAGGCCTGGTGGACGCGGCCGGCACCGTCGACGTGCTGGTCAACGCCGCCGGCATCTACCCCGCCACGCGCCTGCTCGACATGACCGCGCAGCGGTGGGATCGCGTGCAGGACGTGAACGTGCGGGCCGCGGTGCTCACCACCGTCGCGTTCGGACGCAAACACGTGGCCGCCGGCACCACCGGCACGGTCGTGAACATCTCCTCAGGCGCGGCCACCCGCGCCCGGCCCGGCGCCTCGCACTACGCGACGTCGAAGGCCGCGCTGGAGATGGCGACCAAGGCGTGTGCGGTGGAGCTCGGTCCGCACGGCATCCGCGTCAACGCCGTGAGCCCCGGATTCGTGACGGTCGACAGCGAAGCCAATCCCGTGACCGAGGCCTACGCCGCGGCCGTGTCCGTGAACCCGCTCGGCCGCCGCGGTGCGCCGCGTGAGATCGCCGACGCCGTGTTCTGGCTCGCCGGCCCGGAGGCCGGGTGGATCACCGGCACGGTGCTGCGGGTCGACGGCGGCTCGACCGCGGGCGCGGCGGGCCTGCCGCTGCACTGGTCCGGGGAAACCCCAGTCCAAACAGGAGGAAGCACTCATGTCTGAGCGCCGCTCTTACACAGTGGTGGGCGGCGGCGCGATCGGTGGGACGCTGGCGTTCCACCTCGCGAAAGCCGGGCACCCGGTGGTGATCGTCGACGCCGACGCGGCGCACGTGACCGCGATCAACGAGCGCGGGCTGACGCTGGTGCGCCCCGAAGGTGAGGAGCACGTCGACGTTCCCGCGTTCGTTCCCGACGAGGCGCCGCCGGAGCTGAGCCGCGTGCTGCTCGCGGTGAAGGCCCAGGCCACGGAGCACGCCATGCAGTGGCTCGAACCGCTGCTGGCGTCCGACGGGTTCGTCGTTTCTCTGCAGAACGGCCTGAACGAGCAGCTCATCGCGTCGTTCGTCGGCGAGCAGCGCACGGTGGGCGCGTTCGTGAACTTGTTCGCCGACGTCGCCGAGCCCGGCGTGGTGCGCGACGGCGGGGCCGGCGCCCTGGTCATCGGCGAGCCCGACGGCCGGATCACCGGCCGTGTCGAGGAAGTCGTGGCCGATCTGCAGGCCTGGGGCCCGGCGAAGGCGACGGCCAACGTCGAGGGCTACCTGTGGGCCAAGCTCGGGTTCGGCGCGATGCTGACCACGACCGCGCTGGCCGACGCGCCGATGGCCGACCTCATCGACCGGCACCGGCCGCTGATGCACGCGCTCGCGGCCGAGGTGTTCGCCGCGGCCGGTTCGCGGGTCCTGGAGCCGTTCGACCAGTTCGATCCCGCCGCGTACCTGCCGGGCGCGGACGGGCGCGAAGCGGCGACGGACCGGCTGGTGGCCTGGCTGCGCACGCAACCGAAGGACCGCAGCGGGATCTGGCGCGACATCGCCGTGCGCCACCGTCCGGTGGAGGTCTTCCACCACTACGCGCCGGTGCTCGACGAAGCCGCCGCGCTGGGGATCGGCCTGCCGCTGCTCAACGCCGTGCTGAAACGCCTCGGCGACGTCGAGTCCGGCGCCGCGATGTCCGAGGACCACCTCACCGAACTGGAGGCACACCTGTGACCGGGATCCGCGAGCTGCACGAGTGGGTGCGCGCGCACCGCGACGACCTGCTCGCCGACCTCGCCGAGTACGTCGGCATCGAGACTCCCAGCGACGACAAGGAAAGTCTCACCCGCGGACTGTCCTGGGTGGACGGCTGGCTGCGCTCACGGCTCGGCGAGCCGGCGGCCGTGCGCGACGTCGACGGCGGCCGACACGGCGACATCAAGGTCTACGACTACCCCGGTGCCGGCGAGCAGCCCGTCCTCCTGCTCTGCCACTACGACACCGTGTGGCCGCTGGGCACGCTCGCCGAGTGGCCGTTCACCGTCGACGGCGACCGCGCGACCGGGCCGGGCGTCTTCGACATGAAGTCGGGCCTGGTCCACGCCGTGTGGGCGCTGCGCGCGCTCGACGCCGCCGGCGTGGCGCGCCCGGCGATCCGGCTGGTCCTCAACGGCGACGAGGAGCTCGGCAGCCCCGCCTCGCGGCCGACGATCGAGGAGGCGGCCGCGGGCACGAAGGCGACGCTGGTGTTCGAGGCCAGCGCCGACGGTGCCGTGAAGACCTCCCGCAAAGGCGTGGGCCTGTTCCAGGTACACGCGAAAGGTGTGGAATCCCACGCGGGCCTCGACCCGACGAAGGGCGCGAGCGCGATCGACGAGCTGGCCCGCGCGATCCTGGCGCTGCACGCGCTGACCGACCTCGACGCCGGGACCACTGTGAACGTCGGTGTGATCTCCGGCGGAAGCAGGCAGAACGTGATCGCCGGGGCGGCGCGCGGCGAGATCGACGTGCGCGTGTCCAGCGCCGCCGAAGCCGCGCGCATCGACGCGGGCGTCGCGGCCATCACGGCCCACGACCCCCGTGCCACCGTCACCGTGGAGGGCGGCTGGAACCGGCCCGTGATGGAGCGTTCCGACGGCATCGCGCGGCTCTACGAGCTCGCGCGCGACCTCGCGGCCGAGCTCGGCGTGACCCTGCGCGAATGCTCCGTCGGCGGCGCCAGCGACGGCAACTTCGTGGCCGCCCTGGGCCACCCGGTCCTCGACGGCTTCGGCGCCGTCGGCGACGGCGCCCACGCGCGTCACGAGCACATCAGCGTCGAGGGCATGCTCGAACGCACCGCGCTGGCGGCCGCGGTCCTGCACCGGCTCGGCACGAGCTAGCGCACCCCGCCCTACCGCTCACCCTCCAGCACCCGGCTGGCGCTCCCCATGTGGCGTTCGGTGCACCCAACGCACCGAAC